>CAJUQK010000021.1 GCA_910588205.1 uncultured Eggerthellaceae bacterium | reverse complement strand
CACCTGTCATCTTGATGGTGCAATGACCCCTTGAAGCCGCCCCGTCCCCTGTCATCAAGCATCGCGCCTACAGCACTTGGTCTAGGATCAGGAGGATGGAGGCTATCAGCAGGAACCCGCCGAACATGAAGCGCAAACGCACCTCTGAGATGCGCTCAAGGAGCTTGGTTCCCCATACGGCACCGGGTACTGCCCCAAGAGCAACGCAGATGCCAGCCACCCAATCCACATTGCCCAGCAAAGCCTGGGTCACCGTTCCTGGCACCGCCAGCATCATCACCGCTATGAGCGATGTACCGCTCGTCAGCTTCATGGGCATATGCAGCAGTTGCATGAACAGCGGGATGATGAGAAAACCACCACCGAGGCCCACATAGCCTGACAGCACACCCGCTGTCAGACCGATGACTCCCGCGATGATGACATTTCGCGCCCCCAGAGGCACCTCGTAGACGGCAGCATCCACCTTAGCACTGCCTTGAGATAGAGTAATACTCTTCTGCACCTTCCAGAGCTTCACCGCTTTGATGAGCATAGTGGAAGCGGAATAGGCGATGACTAGAGCGCAGACCACCATGGTGGCCCATTCTGGAGACTGAAAGGACAGCCACACTCCCAGCGGAGATGTCAACGCGCCACCCAAGCCAGCTGCAACACCCAGCCGAACAACGCAGGTTCCCTTGCGGATATGACTGATGACTCCCGAGATGGATGTGGGGATGATGGTGAAGAGGGAGGTTGCCGTGGCACCCAAGGCGGGCAACCCGAAACCAAGCTTGAACAGAGGGACGAGAATGGTGCCACCACCGATGCCCAGCATGCCTGAGAGAACACCGACCCCCAAGCCTACCAAGAGGAAGACTATCGCCGAACCCAGGAAGGCCTCCAAGGACTCAGGCATCCTTCAGGTCGAGCCGGATCTGACTAGTGGCGCCCGGATCCACGTTCGCTTCCCTGCCCGGCACCTGTGGCTCTTCGATAACCTGGGCTGGATCCAACGAAGGCTCTTGTTCGAGCAACGCTGACTGCACCAAGGCAGTGGTCAACATGCGGTCAGAATCCATACGTTCCATGATCTGCGGCCAAGTGCGCTGGAACTCGAAATAGTTCGCACAGTTCTGCTCAGCGTAACGTCGCGCCTCACCCAGAGCTTCTTTCGCCGCCCGTCGATAGGCCTTCTTATCCGGCCGCACCAAGCTACGCAAGAACGCCGTGATGGCAATGCGCCGCGATAAGCCTCGCTCCAGGAACGGTCCCGGATAGGGTTTCAGGGATTGAGGCGTGATGCGCAAGAGATCGATGAGCGAGTAGCTGTATTCGAGCTTTGCGTGCTCATAGAGCCAGCGGAAGATATCTTGGCGAAAGCGCGCCCCTTCATGCTTGGTCTTGGGCGGTAGATGGCGAAGCTGCCATTGGTTGTCGAACCAGATATCGGAACCATACATGCGTAGGTCTAGCATGTAGTCAAGGTCTTCCCCTCGAGGGATCCATGGGTCGAAGGCCAAACGTCGGAAGGCCTCCTTGTGGATGGCAAGGCAGCCGCCACAAACATGGTTGCTGCGGGAGAGCCGTGGGCCCGCCATGGCGTGACGGATCCAGTCATTGAAAGCGCTGCCCTGTTGCCAGAACCGGTTATACCAGCGATCCTCCCATTTGGAATAGTAGGAACCTTGGTCGTTGATGTAGTAGCCTGTCTTAGCCAGGATGGGTACGCCTTTCTTGGTGAGCTTCCCGAGGCCATAGGCTGCCTTGCGCATGAAATCAGGGTCATCGATGACCTCATCATCATCCAAGAAGATGACGGCATCGAACCCCAGTGTGTTCGCTATCACCAACCCCAGATTGCGAACGGCCCCATAGCCGCGCAGCCCGATCTGCTGATTGACGTTCGTGATGCCCAATTGCTCCATACGCTGGCGAACGAGCGCCAGTTCCGTTGAGCCAATCACCAATGTGGAGAGCTGCCGATGGGCGGCAGCTGTCTTGCGAACCTTCGCCAGAGCCTCTGCTTCCAGCGAGCGGTCAGCCGCTACCAACAGGATGACCAGTCCAAGATTCTCAACGCACTCTAAGGATGCCAGGCAGCGGTCCAGTTCACCTTCATCGTTGATGTTGGTGGTGTGGTCGTAGTTCCCCACGATACCCTTGGTCTCATTACGGCGCCGCGCACTCGTGATGAACGTGGGGATGACTACTGCCGGCTTCACGGTGTCAGGCCTCTTCCCTCGCAGCCGCCAAAGCTACTGCTTGACGACCAGCGTGACCTTGGCGTTCGCCTGGCCTACCTCCTGCAAGGTGTCAGGGTTATAGGCAACGAACGTAGCAGTTGCCGGATACGTACCCGCCGCCAAAGGCTTGGACAAGGTGATGGTCTCGATGAAGCTATCAGGCTTGATGCCGCCGGACTGATAGACCACTTCCCCGTTGTTGTCAGTGGTGATGGTCACTTTGAGCACGTACTTGTTGGAAGGAACGTTCTCAATGAAGGCGGTTCCCGGAGAGGTGCCATTCTCGAATTCGATCACGCTGGCGATGGAGATATTGAGCATGCCCTCTTCCATCTGGCGGTTGCGCTCTGCCTCTATCTCCTCAGGAGTCTTATAGGATGGCTGCCCAGACTGAGCGGAGGAGTCAAAGAAGGCATTCCCGGAAACATTCGCGAACACGAGGGCTCCAGCGATGATGACGATGATCACCGCCGCACAGATGGCGATGATGATGTTCCGCTTGCCCTTAGCGCTGCGCCCCGGCTTGACCGCAGGCGACTCTTGCCGAACAGCCTGCTTGGGCTGCTGTGGTGCCTGCCCCTGAGGGGTATCTCCGCCCGGGAAAGGGCGCCGCTCAGGCTGCCCTGCAGGATGCTGGCCATAGGGCTGCTGGAATTGTTGATGATCGCTCTGTGCAGGATGACCCTGTACAGGCGGATGCTGACCTGTTTGCCCAGTATAAGACTGCGGCATCGATTGCGGTATCTGTGCATTCGAAGCGTGCCCGGGGGTATCACCCTGGGATGCCGGTCTATTCTGCATGTTTCCCGTCATGTGCGCTTCCTTGTTCTTCGCCGAATTCTCATTGCGCCCATAAAGAGCATAATAAGCTGTGAGTATATTAACGGTTCGGATATCTTTTGTAAAAAACGCATCGTGCAGAGTGTCACTTTCGTCCCCTCAAAGACGAGAGCGGGCGAACTGGAAGCAGGAGACTGAACGTGAGAACCTATGATAGCAAGAAACGGATCCGCCATATGGTCCCCAGGCCACTCTCTTTGGAGATGCTCGCCGGGCTGGTAGCGCTTTTGGCAGGTGTCACGCTGCTGTGGACCATCTTCTCCAGCCCCAGCTCCATTCCCGTGGTGATCACCGCAGGGCTCATCTTCACCATCAGCGTGGCTATCATCATGCACTTGCTGCTTGACCCGGATTCCATCCGCGCACGCCAGACCGATGCCATGCTGCGCCTTTCCTCCACGATGGTCGATCTCACCAGCAACGGCCTTGACCAGGCTGCCGCCCAAAGGATCTGCGAATATCTCTTGCCCAGCACCCAAGCCATTGCCGTTGCCATCACTGACCGCACGGTGATCTTGGGGTATGCCGGGTATATGGAAGCGGAGAATCCTTCCGGTGCGAACATCCGCACCCAAGCCACCCATGGGGTCATCGCCGAAGGCGTGCCGCGCGTCATCTACACTCATGAGGATATCGGCTTTCCCGAAGGCCCCACGGTCATCGAAGCAGCCATCATCATCCCGCTCATCGTTGGTCGCGAGATCTTCGGCACGCTCAAGTTCTACTATCGCACGGCCCGCAAGATCACCGAAACCCAGAAATCCATCGCTCAGGGTTTTGGCACGCTGCTCTCCACCCAGATAGCCGCTGCAGAATTGGAGCGCCAGCGGGACCTGGCTACCTCGATGGAGCTGAAGATGCTCCAGAACCAGATCAACCCGCACTTCCTGTTCAATACCATCAACACCATCGCTTCGCTCATACGCACCGACCCGCCGAAAGCCCGCCTGCTCTTGCGTGAATTCGCCGTGTTCTACCGCTCTACCCTTGAGAACTCTCAGGACAAGATCCGACTGGCGAAGGAGTTGGAGCAGACCCAGCGCTACTTCATGTTCGAAGTAGCCCGATTCGGCGATGACCGTCTACAGATGGAGGTCGATCTGGGGAAGGACGCTGAGAACATCCAGGAAATGCTGGTGCCCCCCTTCCTCTTGCAGCCCATGGTAGAGAATGCCGTCAAGCACGCCATGCCTCCTGAGGGGCTCCTGACCGTACGCATCACCGCTACGGTGGAGGACCGAGACGTGATAGTGGACGTGCAGGATGACGGTGTAGGGATGGATCAGGAGACCTGCAACTCCATCATGCATCCCCGATCAGAAACAGGCCTGGGCATAGCCGTCAAGAACGTCCATGACCGCATGCACGGGTTCTATGGGGAAGGCGCCTCCATGACGGTGATATCCACCCCCGGGGAGGGGACCACCATCTCCTTGCGGTTCCCGAATCAGGTTTAGGAGCCGAACGGCTTTAGAATTCCAACGGCTCCAAGCGGTCGAACACCACGCCCACGCGCGTGAGGAAGGCATTTGGATCAAAGATGGCATTCACGCGCTCTTCCGTCAGGCTGCCTTCAGTCAAGAGCTCCTGAACCTTGTCATCGGCCAGGATGCGATCCTTGAAAGAGAGGCCCTCGGCCGCATTCTGGATGTCCTCCCAAACCTCCATGGCGTTGCGCTGCACCACCACATAGGCATCCTCGCGAGTCATACCTGCCTCTACGAGCGCCAGCAGCATCTTGCTGGAGAAGATGAGTCCGCGGGTGCGCCAGAGGTTATGCTCCATCTTCGCCGGGTACACATTGAGCCCGTCCAGCATCCACTGCATCTTGGAGAACATGTAGTCCAAGGCGATGAAGCTATCTGCCAGGGCGATGCGTTCTGCACTGGAATGGGAGATATCCCGCTCATACCAAAGAGCAACATCGTCGAAGGCCACTTGGGCGTTCGCCTTTACGATGCGCGCCATGCCACAGACGCGCTCCGCCGTGATGGGGTTGCGCTTGTGGGGCATGGCCGAAGAGCCCTTCTGGCCCTTGGTGAACGGCTCTTCGGCTTCGATCACATCCGATTGCTGGAGTAATCTCACCTGCATGGCGATGCTCTCCAACGTTGAAGCCGTCACCGCCAGAGCCGCTGCCACCTGAGCGTGACGGTCCCGTGCCAGCACCTGAGTGGAAAGGGGGTCCGGTGTGAGACCTAGCCGCTCGCAGACATAGCGCTCCACGAAGGGATCGATGCTGGAGTACGTGCCCACAGCACCGGAAATAGCACCCACGGCAGCCACTTCGCGAGCTTCCTCCATGCGCACCAAGCAACGGTGCAGCGCCCAAGCCCAGCTACCGAACTTCATGCCGAACGTCATGGGCTCCGCATGGATGCCATGGGTACGGCCCACACATAGGGTGTCGCGCAGCTCGAAGGCGCGGCGCTTGCACGTGTCACCCAGGCGGCGGATGTCAGCGATGATGATATCGATGGCCTGAACGATCTGATAGCTAAGCGCGGTGTCGCCCAAATCAGAGGAAGTCATGCCGAAATGCACCCAGCGGCTGGGCTTCTCTTGGCCTTCGGGAACATCAGCGTCAATATGCTCGGCCATGTTCGTCGTGAAGGCGATCACATCATGGTTCGTGGTCTTCTCTATCTCTGAGATGCGCTCTGCCTCCGCTGCAGCATGATCCCGGATCCACTGAGCCTCTTCGGCCGTGATGCCAATGACACCCAGCTCTGCCTGGGCCTCACAGGCCAGCACCTCTATCTCGCGCCAGATGTCGAACTTGTTCTGAAAATCCCAGATGTGGCCCATCTCAGGCAAGGTATAGCGGCTTATCATAGATGCATATCCTCCGTCACATAGATGTTGCAATCACGGTCGACGTTGACGGTGTCATCGTAGCGCCATCCGTCACCATAGGCAGTATATTGGACGGTGACGGGATGGTCTCCAGGTTCAAGGGGTTCGGCAAGGGTGAAGAAGTCAAGGCACATCCCCGGGGCGATGCGCGGAGATTCGTAAAGCATCTCCCCTGTTTCATTGGATATGACCGTGAACTGCATATCCGTATCATTGTTGGCGATATTCGCGAAACCGATGCGAACATAGGGTGAGCTCTCCTGACCGAGCATCCTCGTCATGAAGTTGACCCAAAAGCTCCCTCCGCCAGCATCTTTCCCAGCCATTTCGGCCTCATCTGCCCTCGTGGCAGAGGCTGGCAAACCTTCGCGCACCACTGAACCCATAGCCCCTTCGGTATCCCCGAGTGCAGTAACGCTGATGAGCGTCCAGTCCGGCGGCTGCGCCTGAGCGTCCCAACCCATCACCACATCCAGCTCGCCCTCGTGGGCAATGCCATCCACCATGCGCGTGAGAGCGATGGTTGCGTCCTCTTCGCCCCGATCGAATTCATTGCTCACGACAACAGCCTTTGTATCCACGCCGAAGAAATCAGCTACATTCAAAGGATTGGCGTAGGCCAGACTCCCGTTCACTTCATCTGCCTTCGTCATGATAGCGGGCAGATTGGCCAGCAGTACCTCGTCCGGGATCTTGGCAGCAGGCTGGTAGATATCCTTCGTCATATCCGCCTGAGTGATGGCCCAGCCATAGCCTCGGTCCTCGCATTGGACAGAGAAGGTGTCATTCAGCTCAAAAGAGCCATTCGTTGCTCTTACGGAAACTGTGGCCGTAGCGGCAGGCGCCAGGAAGCCGCGGTCAAGGTCACGCACCTCTACATTCGTGGTGGTGAAGCCACGCTGCTCTCCCCAGGTGCTGGAGATGACCCGTTCAGTGATGACCGGGTCTTGGGCCAAAGAATCCGCCATGGCCTTTTCGGCAGCCGACGTTCCCGTAGCATTGAAGATAACCAAGCCGATGCCCGCGAACACGACGATGGAGAACACGGCCAGGGCGATGGTGAGGGCTTTGCGGTCCTTCTTCGGCGGTGCAGCCGGAGCACTAGCCGGAGCGTTCTCAGCAGGTTGCCCCGAGGCCCCACCTTCACCGGGTTGCTGATCAGATGCATCCTGATTCGAGACGGCCTGATCAGACGGGTTCTCCTCAACAGTCTCTTGATCTGAAGATGCTGGCATGCTACCACTCCCCTTCCGCCATGCGCACACGGTCAGTCACATTCGCCACCGCGAAGACGACTCCCACAAGAGCTGGCACTAAAGCCCCGGCAACAGACAGGGGCATGAGCCCGTTCTGCACGCCCACCAGCGGCGGCAGCACCAGCATCCCGCAGATGATGATGGCTCCACAGACCACCGATCCCACGATGTCGAATGCCTTGGTGCCTCGAAGGCAGAAGAGCGAGAAGGCTCCCGCCCCCATAAGCCATGATCCGGCAACGACCCACGTACCTGCGCTGGCGAGGGTCTCGTTCAACCCGTTCGTGATGACCGCACCGGCAATGACGGGGTTCACAGCAACGATGAAATTCGCATACACTTCCCAATTCGCAAGGCTATGAGAGCCCAAGGCAGCGAACACGATAGCGCTCACGATAGACCCGGCCGAAGCCGCCAATGCCTCACGCACATCCATGACCGCTCCGGCCACCACCGGCACCACCGCGGCGAAGCCAACGGAACCCAGCAATGCCGTCATCATGACCAAGGTGCAAGAGCCATCGCTCCTGCGGCCTGCGAACCACCACCAAGCGCCCAAACCGATCACCAAGAGCAACGCGCAGGTCCATGCTTGGCTGAACATGAGGGAAAGAGCGAAAGCACCGTAGGCACCAAGGAATCCCACCCTTGGCTTCAGCACTGCCAGCGCCATGAGCAAAAGGAGGACGATGACCGCTGCCAAGGGCACGGTAGAGAAGAGACCGAAGGTGGTGTCTTGGGTGCCCGCGGGGGTGGTCCCCTCACCGAACTGCATTCGGAAGTTGAGCAGGCCCACCGCTGAGATCATGGCTGCTGAGATGCCCGCGACCACGCGCTTCACCCACCCAGCGCCACGCTCTCCCAATCGGTCGATGAAGGGCTCCCGAGGCGGACGAGGTGCGCGCTGTTCGCGCTCCGTCCGCTCTGATCGGCTCTTTCTCTCTTCGCGCCCCCGATCATCATCCCGCACTGGTTGACCCGCGCGAGCCCCCTGTGCGGCCGAGGATCCCGCCTCTGTATCCATCGCACCGGTCGTACCAGCAGCTTCTGCCTTCCCACGACCCCCGAACAAACCAGCGAAGAAGCCGCCTCTGCCTCCCGCACCCTCTTCGCCCTCCTCGGCCGTATCTGAAGTGGCAGCTGCCGGGAGTGTGGCCACAGCTCGGGAGAGCTGCTTAATGCCCTCTTTTGCGCTCCCTAGATTCGGCGTGAGCGCCTTGGAGAATTCAGCGATGGTATCGAAGCGCCCGTCAGCATCGGGGGAGAGCGCCGTGAACATGATGTCGTCTACCGCCTCGCTCATCCCATCCCAACATCGGGAGGGTAAGACGATCTCAGCATCTTCTATGACCATCTCAGCCTCTGCCAACGTGTTGGCACGGAACGGATTGGAGCCGGAGAGCATCTCATAGGTAAGCGATGCCAGCGCCCATTCATCAGTGCGCACGTCCAGCGGCTGACGACGCATCTGCTCAAGGGGCATATACCCGATGGTGCCGCCGCCGGTCTTGCCCTGACCGCTCTCGTTCATCAGTGTGGACAGGCCGAAATCCGTCACCTTGACGGTCCCTTCCTTATTCACCACCACATTCTCGGGCTTGATGTCCAGGTGCAGCACATTCGACTTGTGAGCCACCTCCAGAGCGTGGGACACTCCCGCGAACACCGCGCTGACCATATCCAGAGTGATATCATCCCCCAGCTCTCGGATGATTCGGGCCAGCGTCTTGCCTTCCACGTATTCCATGATGACGTAGGCCATGTCACCTTCTACCACGCAATCGTAAACGGTGACGATGTTCGCATCGTTCAGATGGGCGGCAGTGCGCGCCTCCTCCAATCCAGGAACGGTATCCAGCTGCGCCAATTCAACCGAACTGAGTGCCGTGCTGGCCGGAGAAGATGGCGAAGGCATATTCGCACGACGGACGTTACGACTTCGGAAGGCTTGCTCTCGGCGCTGTTGATGCTGCGCGCTGGCTTGCCACTGAGCAACCGCCGTGATGCTAGGAGGGGCCTCTCCGAGAGGCGCCGTCTCGCGAACCCCACCCAGGGCGAGGTTGCGATGGTAGATATCATCCTGGCCAGCATCGCCCTTGCCTTGCCAACGCGCTCGCTCTTCCGCATCCATGGCATCCAGGAAGGAGAGCGCTTTCTTGGCACCCGCCCCTGAATCCGGTTCGGATGCGGGGGCCTTCTGTCCACGTCCTTCCGTCCGACTGAGCAGCTCCTCTAGATCGAGGTTGATGCTCAAGGCATCGCTATCCACCCCGCTGATCTTCGTCTCCCCAGCGCCGCTGATCGCTCCAGGCAGCATATCCACAAGAGACGGGATCTCCCGCGGTCTGGAGATGCGCGGCTCCTCGATGATCTCCTCTTCGGGAGGCACCTCAGCTGGGATGTCTTGGGTTCGGTCAGGAAGTGGATCAAAGGCAGTGCCCCTGTTGCTCTTCCGGTCTTTGCCGCGCCTGAGACGCTCTTCGCGCTTGCTCAAGAAACCAGGCTCCTGGGGAAGAACGTTGGCGCGCACGCCTTCCACGGAGCCGAACGCAGGTTGACCGCTCCGGTGACGCCGATAGACGCTGCGCGTGGATTCCCGATGGATGCGCGCAGCAGCAGAGCCGCCTACAGGGATCACCCGGGAGCTGCCGATGGGAATGGAGACTTCAGGAGGCCGATCTATCTGTCGCAGCAAGGCCGCCGTGCGCTTTGCTGCATCTACATCAGCACGCGTGATGCGAATGCACTTGATGGCAACATCACGCTTGAGATGGGTGTCGAAGGCATGTTGGACGGTAGCGTATCCACCCGAACCTGCTTTGCCGATCACCCGGTATCTATCCAGTATGAGCTCTTGCTCAAGCATCCAAACTGCGCCTTTCAAGTGCATATAGAGTGTATTTAGGCGTAATCTTCGTGATTGTAGCAAAGAATCGGGTAGAGACGGCGGCCGGGTCGATCATGATCGACCCCTACGAAAGACCCGCCAGGTTCCCCTCAGGTGAATCATGCCTGTCAGGTTGCTCGTAGGGGCGGATCTGGATCCGCCCTCCTGCGGGCGATGCGGTCGTTCGCTCGCCCACGGATATGCGGTATCGTAGCCTGGCAAAGAAAGTGAGGGTTTTCGTGAAGGATGAGATTGCCGCGAAAGCGCGACGGAACGTACTTCGCTACGCGACGATGGAGCGCTTGGAGAGGCAAGATCAGCTTCACGGAAAGCCGCAACGTCAATGGGGATGGTGCGGGCGAAAGGACTTGAACCTTCACGAGCCGGAGCTCACTAGCACCTGAAGCTAGCGCGTCTGCCAATTCCGCCACGCCCGCACAAAGCAAAGCTTGAAGATAATAGCCGACTACCGGTCTGCATGCAAGCGTCTTTCTTCCGATAGGAGAACTCAGGAAGTTGGAAGCACGGCGCTAGCGCGGAGCAGAATTGATCGAGCGCATCTCTCGATGATGAGCCGCCACGATGGATTCTGCCTCTCGACGCATCTGCTCCTGCTGGCGCCTCTCGCTCAGACGCTGCCTGCGGGCTGTGCGCTCATAACGCTCAGAAGCCCCTGGTGCCCGACGCATCTCTTCGCCCACGCGATCGAAGGATGCCCGTGTCTCGGCCGCTGTCTGTCGCACACCCACTGCGGGCATGCGACCCGTGGTCTGCTGTTCGATAGACCGTGAATCCCCTCGAGGACGAGGGTTCGCCTCCACGGTACGAGGCGCTACCGTGCGCACCCCCTGAGCATCAGGTTGCAACGTGGTCAAACGCTGCTGACCTGTGAGGCCTTGCACCCTGTTGAAGTCAATGGAATCAGGGCTATAGTTCGGTTCGTCCGCCGTTTCGGTGTACGCCCGCGCTGCCCGCTGCTGAGCCTCTTTGTTCACACCGAAGGGGATGGTGGGCTTACCCTTGCGCCCCTTGGGCTTCCGAACACGATCCTCTTCGGCCGTCTCCGAAGCCATTCTAGCGGGAACTGTCTTAGAAGGCGCCCCTTTGATCGGTGCCATAGCACCCTGCCCCGGACGTATCCCTCCCTGAGCCGGGGTACCCGTACGAGCCGGAGGAGCAGTCATCTGAACTTGAGCCAGCGCAAAGCGCTCTTGCTCCATCAAGAGGAGAGCCTTGAGCCTACTGAGCTTGACGGAGAGCACTGCTGCCCAAATTGCCACGATCACCACCGCCACCGCCAGCAAGATGATGCCGATGCTGGTGAGCGCTGAGGCGTTTGAGAGCACTGCCGACAACTTGATACCTCCTATAGGCTTCGGAACAGAGATCGGACATCGTCGAGCACATCGCTGTCCGCCACTACGATGACCTGATCGCCGGGATAAAGCACCATGTCTGGCGCGGCTACCTGGGCATCATCCTCATAGGCGATAGCCACGATCAGCGCTCCTTCGGGCATCTCTATCTCCCCGATGGTCACGCCTTCCTCATCCGAATGATGGCGCATGTGCCCCACCGTGAATTCGGAGAGCGCTACATTGCCATGATTCAGCGAAGATACCACCGAAACGGAACCAAGCAATGCCTCTTCTTCGATCAGGTTCGCGATCAACGTGGTAGAGGATACGCATTCGATGCCCACCTCACGGAAGATGCGCAGGTTCTTCGGGTTGTTCACGCGGGCAACCACACGCGGCACATTGAACACGCGCTGAGCCACTTCGCAGGCTACCAGATTCGTATCATCTTGCCCCGTAGCACCTACGAAGACATCGGCCTGCCGGATACCTGCATCTTCCTGACTACGAGAATCGCAGGAATCACCCTGGATGACCAGATAGGGGCCTTCTAGAGTGACGCTGAGAGCATCCGCCGTCTCTGCGCGCTCTTCGATGATGGCCACCTCATTGCCGCTGGCCAGTAGCACATTCGCCAGATACGACCCAACCTTGCCTCCACCTGAGATCACGATATACATGGATCACCTTCGCATGTATTTCGAGAACTGATGGATATGGTCATGACGAACACAGGCAAGCACCGTATCCCCACTGTAGAGCACAGAGTCTTTCGAGGGGATGGACGATGCTGAACCATCTACCCGTTCGAAGGCGATGATGCGCACAGCATGATCACGTTCGATATCCGCCACACGGATGCTGCTTCGCTCTTCGCCCGGAAGATCCAGGGAAAAGCGCAGGATCTCGAAATCTCCGAAGGCGGCCACGTGGGAACCGTGACCCACGACGATCTTCGAGAACACATCCTCCGCTACCAAGGAGGTGCCGCAGACATAATCTATGCCCAGCTGCATGTACGCGCGTTCATGGTCAGGATCATAGAGGCGTGCGATGACATGGGGGACATCGAAGAGCCTGCTTGCCACCTCTGCGCACATGATGTTCACGCGGTCAAGTTGAGTAACGGCGGCCAATACATCACAGGTTTCCACTCCAGCGCGCACGAGCACATCCTCATCGAACCCCACACCTTGGATGGAGGAACCATTGAAGTTCTGTCCCAGATTGACGAACGCGTCAGGGGATTTATCTATGCAGCAAACGTTGTTTCCGTTGTCCGAGAGCATGTTCGCAAGCTGCGATCCAACCCGGCCGCACCCGACAACGATGACGTTGCTCATAAACTAGATCTTCGCCATTTCAGAAAGCGTGTTGCTATACCAGAAATCCGCATTGGGCGGGCAATAGCGAGCAGCGTTGCCCCGCGTGATAGTGTGGCCATACCCATTGGCAAGACCAGCCACGTGAGCATGAATGGCGCTTGTCCAATCAGAGCCTAGGTACCCATGCCAGCCCCAGGCGTTGTAGGCCATGTAGCAATGGGTGCCCTTGGTGCTCTCGGTGCACGAGATGGCCGGAGACCAGCGGGGATCCACAGCATTCTCCCAGGCCGCCTGGGCGAAATCAGCCCCGTAACCCGCCAGAGGAGACCCAGCTAAGTAAGCATCTATCCGGGATGTCCATTCAGCCATGAACGCATCATAACCCACGGTGAAATCAACATCACCGATGCCCACAGCTGCAGAACTCTTGAGGCTTTGTGCTTCTTGAGCCTGCTGGATGGCTTCCTGCTCCGCCACCCGCGCTGCTTCTTCCGCAGCGATGCGCGCGGCTTCCTCTTCTGCTTGTACTTGGGCGATGACGCCATCAACGCTGCGGTTGGCGCCTGTTTCCAAGATGGAGGACTCAGCCAAGGCTTCCGTGTGCGCAGAGGGAGCAGCGCTCACAGTCACTGGCTGAGCGCTGGAAGACGGAACGACAGTTGCGTCATCAGCGTGGCCTACGGCATTGGTGAAGGTGGCAGCCCCTACCCCCACTGCAACAGCAAGCACAGGAATGCTCAAGATGACGCCGACCCGATGGAGTCCATGGATGGCATGAGCGCTTGCAGCGCCGCGTACTGCCCCATGGGCTGCGTGATGAGCACCTGTACCCAGGGGCCTCCGCACGCTTCCGTGCTTCGCCGTGGTGGCTCTATGCTTGCCTTTGGCCAATTCCCGCTCCATCTTGCCCGCTTTCCCTTGACTCCTGTCCTTTCGAACAGGATAAGAAAAGCGTTGGTTCCAACTGTCCTAGCTTACGTACAGTACCGCCCCTTTCTGACCTGTATGTCGAATGCACGACAAGCCGCAGAAGCGGCGACAGCTGGGTGTGTTGTGAGTGGATTTGCTGCCCGGTGAGGCGGATATGTATTTCAGTTCGGATATTTTACTCTAGTTCAGCAGAGATTCCCAAAATAAATGCCCAACGGCACCAGAAAGATGAGCGATCTGGGAAATGCACGCCAGAGACTTGGAGAGCTTAGAGCTTGACGACCTTCACCCCAGAGATCCGGGAGCGGCGCATCTTCTCCACCGTGAACGAGAAATCCTCTTCTATGAGCTCATCACCTACGGCCGGATAGGCCTCCATTCGGTTCACAAGCCATCCTGCCAAGGTGTCGTAGTCGTCAGATTCCTGAACAGGCCAGCCGAGCTCTTGAGCATCTTCGACAGAGAACCGTCCGTCGGCCCGCCAGACCCCCGCTCCACAAGCGGTCACCAGCTCTCCACCCAAGTCAGATTCGTCAGCGATCTCGCCCACGATCTCTTCCAAGATGTCCTCGATGGTGACGACCCCTTCAGTGCCGCCGTATTCATCCACGATGATGGCCATTTGCTGATGCGCGGCTTGCATCTCCCCCAAAAGCGGAATGACGCCCTTCGTTTCTGGAACGAACATAGCCTCATACATGAAGCCAGACACGGGTTCATCTACAGAGCCGTCCATCAGCGGCCCGATGAGGTCTTTGTAGTGGACGATGCCGATGATGTCATCAATGCCATCTTGGCAAACGGGAAGCCGCGAGTAGCCCGTACCCCGCATGCGCTCCAGAGCCGTGCGTCCCGTTTCGTCAGCGTCTACCAACATGACATCGACTCGGGGCGTGCAGATCTCTCCCGCCGTGGTGTCTCCCAGATCGATGATGTCATGGATCATACGCTTCTCATCCTCAGCGAGGACATCGGCATCATCAACGATCTCGCGCAATTGCTCTTCCGAAGCGGATTCACGCTTCGCCACAGAGCCCGTCAGGCGTTCGAAGAACCCCTGCTTGGGCTTCTCTTTGGAAGGGTCAGATTCCATCATCAACAACTAGATAGCAACTCAGCACACCACACACAGCCCTTAGAGAGGACTGGGGATGGGGATCCTCCAGAGGATAGTGCCGAACGGACTATTATTCCAGAAGACACCCAGCTGACGCGCCATGCTCTCTCCGTAGAGGCCCGCCCAGATGATCAGACACAGAACGGCGATGACCACCAGCATGACGAGGCTGAATATGAGACCCACGGTAGCGAAGATGTTCCCTGTCTCCGCCTTGGGAGAGCGACCGCCTGCACGCCGGTAGGATTTGTACATCACCCTCACGACCAATCCCAAGATGATGCCGATGGGCGGGATGATGGCGAAGATGACAGACAAGATGCCCAAGATGAGGAACAGCGTGGCTTTCCCTGCAGAGGGCGCAGGCCCCATAGGAACCGGAACCTCTTCCCGCTGCTTCTGGACGCGCTTCTGTTCCTTCGCCGCTGCCTTAGCTGCTTTCTTATCCATGGCCTCAGGCATGGGAACGGGCTCTGGCACGGGTGAAGGCGAAGGCTGGGCTGGGGCCGCTTGCGGCATGGGGGCTTGAGCCTGCTGAGGCTGCTGTACAGGCTGAGGCATTTGGCCATAGCCCTGAGGAGCGGCGCTCGGATATCCCTGCATCTGGGCGGGATCTTGCACTGGGGGCATCTGGCCGTAGCCCTGAGTGGGGGCATAGCCCTGCATGTACTGCTGGTCTGCCTCACCATAGGGAACCTGCCCGCTCAAGGAAGGATCCGCTTCGGGATACCCTGCCTGAGCGTAGCCATAGTAAGGGTCTTGTTGCATTGGCGGCTGGCCGTACATACCCTGATTCGGATCAGCGTACATTTGAGTGGGGTCCATATAGCCTTGCCCCATTTGAGTAGGATCAGCGTACTGCTGAGCGTAGATCTCTTGGGGGGAGGGCATGGATGCCCCGTAGCCCTGCGGGTACTGGCCCCAGGCCGGATCAGCCTGAGGATACAGGGAGGGATCTACGGGATCCCCGTAACCGAGAGGTTGGCCGTTCGCGTCGTATCTCATGTTGTCAGGCATGTCTGACCCTTTTCATCGACAGAGTTGTCGTTTCATTGTACTAGACCCGCGCCCTTACGGGTGTGGGTTTTTAGAGAACACTGCTCTATGCCCCGCTATTCCACCTCCACCCTGCCGCGGAACGTCCTATAGATGAGCACGTGGTAGAGCAGGACGAGGGGCAGGCCAATGCAGAGGATCACGGTCATACAGGCAAGCGACATCTCGCTGGCTCCTGCGCTCATGAGCGTGATGGCCGACCCTACGCTATCCGGAGAAGCCATCACCAGCACCGGGAACATGCTGCACGCCAGCAGGAAGACCAAGGCTACCGCAGATGCGCTCTGCAAAAGGAAGATCCATAGGCTCATCTTCGCCTCTTGGTTCTTGCGTTCGTTATACCCGATATACATAGCAGCCCCAATGGCCACGACGAACAGTGCGGCGCAGAGGAAGCGCGGCACCGCCAGCAAGGGCAGCATCTCCACAGATCCGCTCATCATGGCGAAGATGCAAACGGTGAGCCCGGCGAACAACACCAGACAGGCTAACTGGCTCGGAACCCGCAGTGCCTCTGCTCGCTGTTGCAAGCCACTGCCGAGAGGCGCCTTCAACGCAAGCCAGCAAGCCCCTGCAGCAATGAACATGGCAAGCCCCAGGACACCCGTAAGCAGGGTGAAGGGGGTGACCAGACCCAAAAGCGGTACGCCGGTGTAGTTGCCATTGACATCCATAGGGATGCCCGCAACCACATTGCCAACGGCAACACCGAAGAGGATCCCCGGCAAAAGCGATCCCACGAAAAAGCAGATGTTCCACACCTTGCGCCATTTCGGGTCTCCTTCGTAGAACTCGAAGCTCACCGCGCGCACGATGAGGCCGAAGAGCACCAACATAATGGCCAGGTAGAAGCCGGAGAACGTCGTGGCATAGGCATCAGGGAACGCAGCGAACAGGGCGCCGCCCGCGGTGAGCAGCCACACCTCGTTACCATCCCACACCGGTCCGATAGCCCGGCGGCAGATGTGCTCATCCCGCTCGTCTTTACAGAGGAAGGGATATAGGATGCCCACACCGAGGTCGAAACCATCCAACACGAAGTACCCGGCGATGAGCAAGAAGATAAGGAAGAACCACAGCACAGCAAGGACGCTCATCGTGCATCGCCTCCCTTCGGAGCAGCCTCATCTTCTGAGAGAGCCACCTCTTCCAAGCTTTCGTCAGAAGCGGCCACGACCACCGCTTCGCCCGTTTTTTCATCTTTGACGGCCTCCTTGAAGCTGACCTCGGTGACCTTCGCCTCCACAGGAGCATCCTTCACAGGGCCCTCCTTGATGAACCGGGCGATGACCCGCCACCATCCGATGAACAGCATGAGGTAGACCAAGAGGAACAGAGCCAAGGTCAGCACTACCTCAAAGGGTTGCACGGATACGCTCGTACCCGAAGCTGTAGGAAGATAGACCTGATCCGGCCCAGACGTGGACGGATAGACCACGTAGGGCTGACGTCCCACCTCGGCTGTGAGCCATCCCGTTTGGATGGCCAAGAACGGGAAGAGCGGAGAGATGATCAGCAGCCACTGCAGCCACTTCATATTCCACACGCCCCGCTTCGCCTTCTTACGGCCGAAGATAGCAGCCAGGATGAGACATATCACGATAACGCCGAACAGGGCCACCATGATGTGATACACCTGATAGACGAAGTTCACCGGGAGCTCGTCTATATCCAAGTCAGGGAACGTGCCGACCTGCTGATCCTCTACAAGGCCGGGATACTCTGTGTCCCATGTGCCCGTGGCCAAGAAGCTGGTACCCCCCGGGATACCGAAGGTGGTAGAGCTGCGGTTCTCCTCATCCACCCAGCCGAACAGCGAGAGCTCTGGCGGTTCTGTGTCATACTGGCCTTCCATCATGGCCAGCTTCGTGGGCTGCTCCTCCCAGACCTCGACAGCAGAGGCATGGGCAGCGCCCAGCAGGCAGACAGTAGAGACGATGCCCACCAGACACCCTACGCGCAGCATCTTCTTAGCGGCCTGGGGATGCACCTTCTTATGCATATACCAAGCAGCCACCGCCATGGTGACGAAAGCGCCCATGACGAGCACCGCCAAGATGGTATGGCTATACCGAGGTAGCGTTGAAGGATTGAAGGCCGCGGCGAAGAAGTCTGTGATGACCGCTTCGTTGCCTGCCGGGGAATAGACGGCACCTGCCGGGGTCTGCATCCAAGAATTCGCAATGAGGATCCAAAGGGCAGACAAGGCAGAGCCCGCGAATGTGAGCCACGCGCTGGCTACATAGAATGCAGGCTTGATCTTATTGCGCCCGAAGATGATGAATCCCAAGAAGATGGATTCCAAGAAGAAGGCGAACAGGGCTTCGGCCGCTAAGGGCGCCCCGAAGATGTCACCCACGAACCGGGAGTAGTTCGCCCAATTCGTACCGAATGAGAACTCCATGGTGATGCCCGTTGCCACACCTATGGCGAACGTTGCCGTGTAGATGCGCACCCACATCCGAGCTAGCGCGTCATCTTCCGGATCCTTGGATCGGAAGGCCTTGGTGACGAAGATCGCCATGATGAGGCCTATCCCGATGGTGATCGGCACGAAGATGAAGTGGTAGCTGGCTGTGAGGGCGAACTGGATACGCGACAAGAGCACCGGGTCAGCGAAGATATCCATAGCCCCTCCTTGAGAACCGCTTCCTCACCTGAGGGGATTATATCCTTGAAAGCCTTCTGCGATTGCACGTTTTGTGGGCCATTCAGTCAACATTTCTCCGACATTCATCTCTGGGAAATGCTGATGCCCTCTGCATATGCAGAGGGCATCAGCAACAGCCTTGAAGGAGACGCGTGCAAGCGAGCCGCCGAGGACCCTAATGGATTCCCGGCCACACGGCACCAACAGCTGGTTCGTAGACATCGGCATTCTTAGCATCCGTGGGGATGACCTTGAACTCCTTCAGCAGCCCATACACGTCCGTATCCTTGATGGCGTCCAGTCCCTTCGCCAAGAGCAGCTTCTCTATCAGGCTCATGTTCATGTCCGTGGCAGGCTTGCCATCCCGCAGCAACACGGTGGCGTTCAGCAGCACGCGCAGGTCGAATGCGCTGCCCCATACCTCAGGTACACCGCGGTCAATGTCAAGCAGCGTATATACCGCTTCCATGCCGGTGCGCATAGAGTATTCCGTGGTGAAGATGGTATCGCGCGGAGTCTCAGCGAACTGGCCGACGAAGGCGAAGTTCACGGCACCATCAGGCACGACCAGCGGGCGGTCAGCATGGGCGCGGGGCATGAAGAAGGCCGTGATATAGGGCATCATGCAGGGCACGGTGTTAGCGCTGTTCGTTGCAAGCTCCTCGATCTGCTCCTCAGGCACACCGATGTGATACAGCCATTCCTGACAGATCTCCTTGCCGGTACAATCACGCATGGGCTTCTGTATATAGTTGCCAGGCTTGTCAGTGAACAGACCGTAGAGCCACACGCACACGGTACCGGGCTTTTGATCGCGGAACTGCGGCTGACGGTTGATGGTCCAGGAAAGCAGCCAGTTGGAATCCTTGACGGACACGATACCGCCCGTGACCACGCCACCCGAGAGCGGATCACGCCTGCAGATACCCTTGATGTAGGGCAAGATCTTGTCGTCCAGGGTGGTGACAGTAGCGCTTTCCCAATTGCTGAGCTCAGGTGCAGAGCAGAATTTCTCAGGATGACCGAACTCAGGGCTCTGGACGGCAATGCGCTTCCATAGATCCCAGCCGTCCCCAGGCACCAGGGTGGGATCGAACGCTGCTGGTGTGTCTTGGCTGCCGAAGGACGAGTGAGCCACGCAACTACCTGGTGTGATGAAGACCAGGTCATCCTCAGTGAGCGCAATGACCTCTTCGGTGCCCTGGATGGCAGGATCACCCGCACCCGGCAGCCCCTCGGCTGCGTCTTCTACCCCCGCATCCTTACCGCGCACCAGACGCAGTTCGGTAGCGATCTTGCGGTTGTTGTCCTTGGCATCGCTGCAGGAGAAGTTCACATCGGTCACATGGGTGTTGAATTGAAAGTCAACCCCGTGAGCCTGAAGGTAATTCTGCAGCGGCAAGATCATGGATTCGTATTGGTTGTAACGCGTGAAGCGCAGAGCGCTGAAATCAGGAAGGCCGCCCAGGTGATGGACGAAGCGGGTGATGTAGCGCTTCATCTCCAGGGCGGAATGCCAATTCTCGAAGGCGAACATGGTACGCCAATACAGCCAGAAATTGGAGTTCAGCACCTCGTCCGAGAAGTACTCGGTTATCTTCTTATCCTGCAGCTGGTCCTCTGGCGTGAAGAACAGGTTCATGATCTCCATGCAGCCCTTGTCTGACAGATTGAATCTATCGTCTGTGTGGGCATCCTTGCCGCGATCGACTGTAGCACGGCAAAGCGAATAGTTCGGGTCTCGCTTATTCAGCCAATAGTAGTAGTCCAACACGCTGGCGGCCTCGTCTTCGATGGAGGGGACGTCACGGAACACGTCCCACATGACCTCGAAGTGGTTATCCATCTCGCGTCCGCCGCGCATGGTGTACCCCAACTGGGAGTAATCCCAGCCGTCGCAGGCCCCGCCCGCGCGGGAGTCACGTTCGAGGATATGGATATCCTTACCGGGCATCTGAGCATCGCGAACCAAGAAGAAGGCGGCGGTGAGCCCCGCTAGACCTGATCCCACGATATAAGCCTGCTTGCCTTCGACGCCCTCGGGCTTCAGGGGATGAGCGAATGCCTCGTAGTTTCCGCTGGAATAGTACATGACTGCTTCCCTTCCTTTGCCTAGAAGCGGCTCACGCCGCATAGGCCTGATTTTGGCCTTCTTGAGCCCGTGACCCAAGTCCGCAGGGAAGCTGTCATGGGGGTGGCAATGGGTTGTTAAGATGACGAAAAGGGGCGAGGGCCACACCGGTGGATCCTTCATAGGGGCCGATCTGGAGAATGCAATGCCACCCGTAGGGGTCGATCGTGATCGACCCCGGGCTGATCGTGATCAGCCCCTACAGAACTGGATGCAAGGCACTCGTTGGGGTTACTACGGCCTTGACAACCCATCCACGGGGATGACCGCGCCTGAGATATACGAGGACATCTCTGAAGCCAAGAATAGGAAGGCGTTCGCGATATCTTCCGGCTCACCGATACGACCCAACGGAATGGATTCGATCAGGGGCTTGATCATGGATTCCGGCAGCGCGTCTACCATATCCGTATGGGTGATGCCCGGAGCCACCGCATTCACGCGGATATCGTGCTTCGCCAACTCCCGCGCCAACGACAGCGTGAGGCCATTGATGGCGAACTTGGACGTGGGATAAGCGCTTCCGGAAGGCTGAGCATGCTTACCCACCATAGAAGAGGTGTTGATGATGGAGCCGTGACCGCCCTGGCTGATCATGATGCGAGCCGCAGCCTGGCTGCAAACGAAGGGAGCGATGACATTGATATCCATGACGGATTCGAACTCTTCTACGGTGTAATCCACCAGAGCCGTGCGTGAGCTCACGCCGGCGTTGTTGCAAAGGACATCCAGGCGGCCGAAGCGTTGGACCACTTGGTCGAAGGCACCTTTCACGGAATCTGCATCCGTCAGGTTCGGACAGATGCCCATGACATCGTCTGTGAACCCCTCTTCAGCCAGCTTCGCCAAAGCCTTGTCCACCGTCTCTTGACGAGAACCGCACAGCGCCACCTTCGCCCCGTTCTGCAGAAATTCTTTGACGATGATGTAGCCGATGCCGCGCGTACCTCCCGTGACGATGGCTACTTTATCCTGTACGATGCCCATGGAGAATCCTTTCGTCTTCGAATATGATCCCTTGAATATGACGGGGCCCGACAGCCTTGTCAATATTCCAATCCATACGGTTACGTTCCTTTAATATCGGAAAAGTATTGCGCGTTCGATGATGCTTGGCTAGAATAGGCGAACGCGTTTTATGCGCATCCGGTCGGGTAGCTCAGTTGGTAGAGCAGCGGACTGAAAATCCGCGTGCCGAGGGTTCAAGTCCCCCTCCGACCACCACTAACTCGAGGGCTCCCTCACGGGAGCCTTTTTGCGTTCCTAGGCTCACTGGCATCCTAGGAGTAGAGCAAGAAGAGGTCCCGGACACAAGAATCCCCAGAATCAGACCAGAGCCAGAGTTAGAGCTACACCTACAAACAGAGTGGGAGCAAAGGGAATCTGGCCCGCTTTCGCGCCCGGAGCATTCGCAAAGGGGGTATGGGGCACCACCCAAGCAAGGATCGCGGCACCCAAGCAAGCGAAGAGCACGCAAAGCGACCCCTTCGCGAACCCTAGATAGAGCCCCAAGACGAAAAGCAGCTTCACGTCACCGCCCCCCAGGGAGGCTTGACCCCGCATCCGCTCATAGACCACGGCCAGCAGAAGAGAGCCCCCGCCTAAGAGCAGGCCACCCTGCAGCCCCTTCGTCAACAGCTCGCCAGCCTTCGCACCGTCCCCCGCGATGGCCCCCGTTCCCATCACGAGCACGAGCCAGCCAACGATCATGAAGAGCACCAATCTGTTGGGGATCCGACGCTCCCGCAGATCGAAGACGGTGGCAGAAGCTAGTGATCCCAGCAATACGCAGGCGAACGCAGTGCCCACAGAGGCCCTAGCCGAAGATCAGCTCGCGTTCGGCACCGGTGAGCGCTTCGCGGGCCTGGTCGCGCAGATTATTAACCCCAATGAAGAACTGGCGCATCATGACCACCGTGAGGTACCGCCCTTTCGGCGTGAGCGTCAATTCATCAGCATCATCGGTAGCGAAAGCCCCCGAAGCGCGCATGAATGCCATCTCCACCGGCAAGCCTCTCTCGATGCTGATGCCGAAATCCCGCTGGAACTGGCGCTTGTCTAGGCGCAAGCCGAACAGCTGCATCATGAAGCGATAACGCATGCGATCACGCAAAGTGAACCGGGTCTTGCCCATCATGGACATACGGCCGCCTTCGATGGCCTGGTTGTACTCAGTGACCGAGAACGTATTGACGAACAGCTGATCTCCTAGATACGTGATACCTCCTGACCCGATGGCAGGATACTCCTCATAATCGACCACGTATTCGTCGATCATGGCCACAGGAGCATCTTCTTCGAGCAACACCGAGTCGCAGCGATGAGCCCCACGCAAGCCCTCCCGCTTATTGAATGTCCACGCCGATCCGAACTCATAGACACCGGTATCTACCAGCAATGCGCAGATGATCTCATAGAACCGCTGCTCACGGGTGTAGTCGACCGGCCCCACCGTCTTCGCCAATTGCCGCTGCACAGAAGGGGAGGCCATCAGCGGGTAGAAGGTGGTCTGGCTGGCACCGGAGGCGATGACCTTTTCGATATCCGCGATGAGGATGTCCTCTGTTTGAGCGGGGAAATTGAAGATCATATCCGCGTTCAATGACACGAAATGCGGGCTGGCCGCACGGATGCGCTCGAGGATCTCCTCCCCGCTGCCGTATTTGTCATAGCGGTCCATCTGCCGGAGCAGCCCGTCGTCAAAGCTCTGCACTCCTACGGACAGCCGTTGTACCCTGCCCTCTAGCTTTTCGATATAGGAGGGGATCAGATGGTTCGGGTTCGTTTCGGAAGACACTTCGCGGATGCCCGGGAACGTCTCCCGTGCTAGATCCAGCGTTTCGCAAAGCTCATCCAGCAGGATGGTGGGCGTGCCGCCACCTACGTAGACGCTGTCGAAATCGTAGCCGAGCTCCCGCAGCATGCGCATCTCATGGCGTAGATTCTTGAAGTAGGGGCGCGCCCGGTCCTCTGCGAAGGGGAACCGATTGAACGAGCAGTAGGGGCACAGCCGCTCGCAGAACGGCACATGCATGTACAGCATGTAGCGCTTGCCGGGTACGGGTGCAGGCATGCGGTCTTCCGTGACCGGCCCGAGCTTCAGATAGGTGTCCGTGGTGGCTGCAACCACCTTCGACAGCAGTCGTTCAGAGAGCAACGCTTCCTCCTTTTTAGGAAGAGTATAGCGAACTGACAGCGAGGAACAACGGAGAGGGCGATTCTGCTCTCCCCTGCATCGATCGATCATCGATCCTGCCTTGATTCAGCAGGAGATCAGCAGGAACTCATCAGGATCCTTCCCGTCTTCTGGAGCCTTCCTGTCTCAAAACAAAACGGTCCTCAAGAAGACCATTTTCTCAAAATGAGGCCTCTGACCTTGGAAGTTACGGACCGATGACCCCCTTGAGTCCTTCCATGAACAGCTGTCGGAGAAGCGCCAGGGTGCCGATGAGCGCCCATAGAATCCTCCTTGGATCTAAAAGCAACGGCGGTCAGGAGGACCATCATGGACATGAGAGCTCAAGAGGAAGAGGCGCGGATCGCTCAGAAGCAGGCAGACCAAAACGCTTACGCAGCCGCAGAAGCAGAAAAGGTCATTGCCGCAGAGGGCGGCGTGAACGTCGAGGAGTTCGAAAGCGAAGCTTCACGGAATCACGGTATCTAAGCCAGCCCATGCAGAGAAGAAGACCCCTGAGAGTTCCCTCCCAGGGGTCTTCTTCTGTCAGTCTCAGATGATGAGACCGAAATGCTCTTTCAGCACGGCATCCACTTCCTCAGAGGAAAGCTCCCGTACCGTTTTCCGCCCGTCTTCCATGATGGTGAGCGTACGGTCAGAGAGGGCAACGTGACCATTCGGCCGAGAGATGTTCGCCATAGCCGTATCACGAAACTCTGAGCCGGGAGACGAGAACTTCCTATTGAGCGCATCGAAATCCTCATCCTTGACTTCAGCAAGACAAAGCTCCATGATCCCCACGCGCAAGGGGGCACCGGCCTCGTCCGTCTTGGTGGAGAAGCGGTCGATGGCGATCCAATGATCAGAGAGCACCTCCACGACGTAGCGCTTGCCCGCCACTTCATGGGTTCCCGCCTCCAGGAGCAACGGGCCTTGGGCCATGGGACCGCCCCAGCCCACATCCGCCAAGTACTGCTTGCCATCTAGGGTGACCAGCACCCCACGATGATTGATAGGGTCAACCTGACCGGGTGTGTCAGTGGAACGGCAGAAGCAGGGACGCACAGTATAGCCGAGGCATTCTAGGAGTGCCTGGAACAGCGTGTTCTGCTCGAAGCAATATCCCCCTCCCTTGCCTTCCACGATCTTGGCGAACAGATCCGCCACCGCCAACGACGGCGTCTGTCCACTGCGATGGATGGTCACCGTCTCATAGGGCACGCTGCGCAAATGACAGGTCATGAGCTTCTGTAGATTCCCCAATGAGGGAGTCACCCCGCCGTTATAGCCGACCCGTTGCAGGTACTTCTCGGTTTCGCGCACTGAGAGCATGGGAAGACACCTGCTAGGCGTAACGGACCGTGGAGTGATTGACGAGCCAGGAGAGCGCTGCCTCGCGCTGGGCGAACACCTTCGCCTCATCTGCCTTACCCTGCTCCACCAGCTGTTGGTAGATCTGCTCACGCTGAGCCGCATCCTCCCCCGGCATCTGAGCGATGATCTGGGCTGCCTCGAGCTCTAACTCCAGATGATCGGCAAGCGCGTCTATGGCGCACATGATCCGGAGCGCGTCATCGGGCATCCCTTCCATCCTGTCTGCCGGGTCAGGCTCCTCTACCAGCCGCTTCGCTATCTCATTCAAGACGATATCGGGGAAATGCGGGTCGTCCTTCGCCATGTCAGGAAGCCCGAACTGGGCTGCCACACCACGACGGAACTCCTCCAGATTCGTTGCGGGTGCGAAGTTCTCTGTAATGAACGCGTCGTCCAGCTCAGGGGAGATGCTCGAGAGGATGCGTTCTACATCCACCTCCATCGTAAGCGCGGACGTGTCCCCCTCCTGGGCCAACGGCAGCTTGATCTTCGCCGTGACAGCCTTCGTCTGACCCGGCTTCATGCCGATCAGCTCATCATCGAAGGTCTTCGGCATCTCGCCCGCACCCACATGATAGATGGAGTGCTCCATGATGAAGTTCTTGGCCGGATTGCCGTCGATGGCGGCATCGCGCGTGGTGACCACGATGTGATCTCCGGGAAGGATGCCGCGGTCCTCCGCCACCTCATGGAACTCCGAGAACGGCTCCAGGAGCTTCTGTATCTGTGCATCCACCAAGCTGTCCGGCACCTGCGGCTTCGGCAGCGTCACCTCGACCGGCTCATAGGAAGTCAGTGTGTACTTCGCCATCTTTCATCCCTTTCCCTTGCATCCATTGCTTTCGTTTTCTGACATCATCTCATGCCTTCTCGATCTTTGCTCACAACTCCAGATCCTCGACCAAACTGCGGAGGCGCCTGTGGGCATCTGAGAGGATCATCGGCTGGTTGTGGTCGAAATAGGATTCGCTCCCGAACTGCGCGATATAGCGCGCAGACGGCGTGCGCTGCGTGAGCTCGGTCACGAAGATGAGCATCTCCTGAGCATCCCCGAACGCTTCCATCAAGAATGCGAACACGGCAGCAATGCGCGCTTCCTGGGCTTCTACCTCTGCGTCCAACTGAGAGGCGCGGGCGAACATCTCCTCGAGCGCCTGCATATCAGCAGAGGCATCTCCGCAGCCTCCCGCGAGCCCTTCCTGGAACCGCTCCAACTCTGCTATCCCTGCACGCATCACGGCTCGCTTGGACTTGCTGCTCGTCCCTCCCGCGCACAAGGCATCCAGCAAGTCCTGCTTCTGGGAGATGATGTTCGCAAGCGATCCTACGGGAGCCTCGCCCTCTGAGACGCTCTGCTTGACCGTACGCAGGTCATCGCGCACAGCGAGCACTACATCGGTGCGATTCATGATGGCCCGGAACCGAGGTTCGAGCGCATCCAAGAGAAGGCCGAGCAGCGACAGCCGCTCATCGAATTCAGCATCCTTCGCGCGCTGCACCACCTCATCAGGTGCAGCGCCCTCCAAAATGGCTTCGATGCGGTAATCATCACGGTACTTATTGAAGAGCTCATGATAGGCAGCGAATTCGCCTGCTATCTTCGGATCCTGCACATAGTGCGAGATGAGCGCCTCATCCACTGTCTTGCCCAGTTCCTCGTATGCGCGGATGATGTCCGAGAGATCGTCCCATCCGCGCGCCGTCACGAACTGCTTGCCGTCGAGCGAGGTCTTGATGGAATAGAACCTATCAGGCTTTGCCTCCAAGAATGTAAGCACGGCCGGATGAACGCCCTTCTTCACCGCGTAGGCCTTCCAGGCAGAGAAATCGGGTTCAACGGCGATGCGCTTGACACGGTCTAGCGTCACGATGTCGAATTCATGCACGGAGCGGTTGTACTCAGGAGGGTTCCCTGCGGTCACCACGATCCATCCTTCGGGCACCGCATGCCTGCCGAAGGTCTTGAACTGGAGGAACTGGAGCATGGACGGGTAGAGGGTCTCGGATACGCAGTTGATCTCATCCAAGAAGAGGATGCCTTGGGTCCGCCCCGTGGTGCGCATGTTCTCATAGACCGCATCGATGATCTCAGACATCGTGTACTCAGAGGCATCGTACTCATACCCCTCATAGTCTTGATGTGTGATGAACGGCAGTCCCAGCGCGCTCTGGCGCGTGTGATGGGTCATCGAATAGGACACGAGCCCCAGATCCAGCTCGTCGGCTATCTGAGCCATGATGGCGGTCTTGCCGATGCCCGGCGCTCCCACCAGGAACACCGGACGCTGCTGTGCACGAGCAAGCAGCTGCTCCCCATCGTCATCAACGGCAAGGTATGCCTCTATGGTGTCCTTCACCTGTTGCTTTGCTTGCGCTATGTTCATATGCTCTCCTTCCTTACCCATGAAGCCTCAAGGGAGGACCGAAGCCCTGCGTTGCGAAGATGCATCTCTCAACCCCTCCTTGCTGATGATGGTCTTGAGGGCCCAGGAGGGCACCTCAGGATCTGAATAGCCATCATCCAAGAAGACGAACGCCGTATCGAAATCAGGAGGACGACGGGGGAATACACCCTCTCCATCCGTGAAGTAGAGGAGCCCACGCAGATCGGTGAACTCCCCCTTCTCCACCAGGGATGCCACATGATCGAAGACGGGTCGGAAGTCCGTACCGCCGAAGCCCTTGAGCTCCACATGCTCCAGGTACTGCTCAAGCTGGTCAAGCGAGTCTACCCGCATATCATCCTGCACTGCTGCATCGCACTGGATCACATGGATGTTCACACGGTCACAGAAGCTCTCCGATGCTTTGAGGATGTTGTACGTCTTGTTCATGAACGCCTGCACCACTTCGCCCGAGCATGATTCCGACGTGTCTATGGCAATGGCGAAGTCATGGATGCGCTTATCCTCCCGATACTCCAGCGGCTCCACTAAGGGCATGTTCCCGTAGCGGTCCAGCCCGAACTTGTAGTAGATGTAATCGAACTCATCATCATTGACGCGCATGGCCTCGTGGAGCGTAGCGAACCGACGCAGGAACTCGTCGTAATCACCTACCTCCCGGTTGAGCGCACGCAGCTGCTCGATCAGATTGCCTGCACCCTCGCCCCGCTTCGCGAGGTGCGATTCCAGATCCACCTGCATGCGGCGAGAGACATCCTCCCACTCCTGGAAGAGCTCTTCGCGCGTGGGTTCGTCCGTGCCCGCCTCGCTCGTTTGGCCTTGGCCTTCGCCCTCACCTGCACCGGCATCGTCTTCGTCCTCGCCCTCAAGGGAGCCGCCCATGATGTCATCCAGCGTCTCTGATTCCAGTGACTGACGCCCGGGACCCTGGGTCGTCCCATCCGCATCCTCAGGTCGTCTGGCCGCTGAGGCATCAGGGTTCGGCTGCTCTTCCTCATCCCCATACCAGAGGCTGTGGGAGTCGTGATAGAACATGGGCGCCAGCGATTTGAGGTCGGTCTTGTTGCCTTCGTTCCCGAAGAACCAGTACAAGCGCTCAGCGGTGATGATGCCACCCACATGAGCACTCAGCACCTTGAGCGATTCCTTCGCGCGGCGATCCATGTTGGAGGGGAACGCATCCCCCACCAGATCAAGGATCATGGCTTCGATGGCGATATCGCACGCAACATCCCAGGGCTGGCGCAACACGGAATAGAGCATGAACGGATGACGGAAGATGCAGTGGAACAGGCAATGGATCACATCACGCACCACTTCGTTGAACGAGAGCTTGTAGCGATCAACCACGTAGACGGGATCGAAGTACAGAGCACGTCCGTCACTGGCAATGCCATACAGATCGAACCGAGGAACGAGCGGCATCCGCCAGAGCGCTCCATCCAAGAAGCGGAAGCGGACCGCCAGGGCACGACGCGCTTCTTCGAGGATCTCCAGTGCCACCGGCTCACAGGCGTCATAGCGTGCACGCTTCCGAGCCATGCGCTCTTCCGTGATGAGGTCAACGCTCTCACGCTCCGCATCTGTACGAATAGAGCTAATGGGGTCGAGTCCACGACGCTTGCGCTCCTCACGAAGCGAGAGCGCCACATCCCCTTCTAGGATGGGAGTATCGTCCTTGATGCGCGTCATCAGAGCGAAAGATCCAGTCGGGAACCGGACATCGTGCGCCGGCTCAGCTCGAGCAGGCATGCCGTTGCCTGCACCTCTTGACCACGGGTAGCATCCTCCAATGCCTGGGTGATGGTCTCAGGGGAGATGAAGCCCTCATCTACCAGGAATGCGAGCGCGTCCAGATCTCCTCCTTGAGCGCAATGCAGGCAGATAGACAGCTCCTTGCGGCGGAAGATGCTCTCATACACTTCGCGCACGCCATCTTGCATTCCCCATGGGCACTGCAGGCGCTCTACGGCGGCCCGGGCGAACTCGTCAGCGTCACCACAGTGCGTGACCCATGCATCGTAATAGGGGAAGCGCACGATGGTCCTTCCCTCAGCGGTGGCGAACAGGTCCGTCAGGTCTCGATAGCGCGGGGTCAGAGAGGGCGGCGTGAGGGTGAGCGTGAATATCTCTCCTGCCTGTTTGGCCGCAGATGCCGCCTCGCTCGTTGTCGCGCTCATGCCCTGAAGCTGCACCTGCATCTTCCGCGGAGCCCGCCCGAGCGCCAAGGAAGCCCGGGCGATGCTCTGCATGTGGTCATGCACGATGAGCTCATCCACCTCCACGGCTCCGAAGAACGCATGGGGCGCAAGCTGGTTCACGGCATCAGGGATGCGCACGAGCGCATCGGGCCCCACGTAGACAAGTGCCTTGTCACCGCCTGCATACCCTGCACCCCGTTCGCAGAGAAGCCCGCTCTCCACATAGAAGCGCTCATTGGCACCATCCAGCTCTAGCCCGCGAAGCACGTGCGCACATCGCGCTGGGCTCGATCCCTGAACGAGCAGCGCATCAACGCCGATATGTGTCACCGCACGCCCGATGCGCATCGCGGGGATGGCCGTATCCGTGAACGCAGAATCCCCGATCCACTCCAAACTCACCGGCAGATCCACCCGGAACAGGCTGCGGCACCCCCGAAACGCTCCATCCTCGATATGGGTGAGGCCTTCGGGCAAGGAGACGGAGCGTATGTGCAAATTGCGCCGAAGCGCATCTGTCCCCACACGCATGGTCCCCGGTCGCACCGCGTATTCAGAAACGCAGCTCAAAAGCTCTACCAGCTCATCATGGCGGTACATGCCGCCATCGGCGTCTATCTCATAGATGCCGTTCGCCTCATCCACGGTGATAGCGCCCTCGTGGGCACGGCGTGCGGCGGGCGTCCCTGCGAAGGCCAGCAGCTCCACTGCCTCCACCTTCGCAGGAATGCGCACCCTCTCTACACCAGAATGAGCGAATGCCGATGCCCCTATCCGTTGCAACGTCTCGGGCAGGATGCATGCCTTGAGCTTGCGGCAGCTGAAGCAGACCTTCTCTTCTATCGCTTCTACCCCTTGGGGAACATCCAGCCAGGCGATATCGGTCTTGGCGAATGCAAGCCGCCCGATAGAGCGGAGACTGCAAGGCAGCGTCACGCGCTCAAGGGATGACGCGGAATCGAACGCACGCTCACCGATGCGCTCACACCCTGGAATCACCTCGTAGGCATCCACGGACACCACCAAGCGCACGAGCTCCTTGCCGTCCTTGGTGTAGAGCGCTTGCCCATCGGACATGAAGAAGGGGTTATCAGGGTGGACCTCCACGCGCTTGTGCGCACGCGGCCCCTCTTGGCCTTGGCCGACCCGTTCGATCTCAGGACCCACCTGGATGACATCAGCCTCTTGCCTCCCCAGAAGCGCCGGATGATCAAGATGAGAAGACCCCGGATCTTCTCTACGTTCCGAAGAATGACCGTGCTGCCTTTTCGCACTTGCTCCTTCTGCTGGACGTGGAACGGACCGCTCCCCCAGAGCAGGATCGTTGATGAGGTGCAGGTTCGCCAGTTCAACAGGACTCAAACGCACGTCCATGGCGGCACCCCTTTCCTCAAGATCTCTCATCACAATGCCGAAGGGCAGGACTCTTACCGGCCCTGCCCCTTTCGCTTCTTGCAACCGCTCTTTCTGCGACATGAGCCTGAACCTTGCGCTAGGCCGCGTTCTCGATCACTTCGCAGGATTCCTCTACGACCACCGTTTGATTCTGCGAATACAGCTTGAGCGGCAGCAGGAGCACTGCACCCAGCACGCAGAAGCCACACATGGTGATGGCAGCCACGGTCCAACCGAACGACTGAGCCACCGCGCCAATAAGAGGCGGCCCCAGGAGAATGCCCAAGTTGAAACCGATGGACACCACACCCAAAGCGACACCTGCCAATTCAGGCTTCTTCACCGTGAGGGCCGTCATCGTCCAGAGCACACAGGGGAACCCAGCATCTGCAAAGGAGTAGACGATCACGAAGGGCACGATGAGCATGGGGTTGCCGAACACCATACCCCAGAGAACCACGACACCATAGAGCACCAGCATGAACGATCCGAATATCTTCTGATTCCGCACTTTATTCAGGATCGACCCCCATACCAATGCCGCCACTACAGCACCAAGCGAGAAACAAGCGACCCAGTTGTTGGATTCATCCACAGACCAGCCATAGATGTCTGTCCAACAAGTAGCTACCCAATTAACGAAGCCGAAGCAGGCGATGCAAAAGCACATCGTCACCAAGGACATGAGCCAAGGGAACGGAGACTTGATGCCCTCTGCGATAGAGACGTCTTCGCTTTCTACATCTGCATAGCTCTCCTCCGGCCGCGGGCTCTTCACACACACCACGTAGAAGACGAGCGCCACGACACAGGCAGCAAGACCGAACCACCACATGCCCTGCCATCCGAAGTTGAAGGTGAGCACGCCGCCCAGGAAGAACATCACTGCCTGGGCGCACATCTGGTACACCGCCCAGATGCTCATGGGGAGGCCACGTTTCGTCTCCGGGAACCACATGGCGATGACCGCCGGTCCGATGACTGACATGAGCCCTACCCCCATGCCCTCGATGATGCGGCTTACCATAAGCACTGCTGTGTTCTCGAACGCCAGGCCGATGAGGGAACCACCGATGGCACAAGCCAAGGCGATGATACCTCCCCGCTTCGGACCGATCTTGTTCAGGATGACAGCCGCCGGAATAGCAATCACGATGCCGACCAGTGAGAAAACGGAACTAAGCCACCCGGCGGTGGCCATATCGATATGGAGCGCCTCCTGCAGAACGAGCATGCACGGAGCAACCTTGTTCTGCACGAGGGCTAGAGCGATTCCAGCGAAGATCGTCGCCAAAGCCACGATCCAAGCCTTCTTCGTATTCATAGCGAACCTCACATCCGAGCCCTTTCCCCTGCCGCATGAAGCGGCAGGGGCGGGTTCTTGCAAACGTATCCTTTATGCACCCTGCTCAGCCTTAGGGACGACACCCTCAGAGTGACCGTGGTAATAGGTCTTCACGAAGAAGAAGAGTATGGCACCGACAATAGAGGCGATAGCCAGCGGCACTGTTGCAGCGGCCCAGCCGTAGTTTTCGATGAAGAACCCGGTGATCGGGGGCCCGAGCAGCGTGCCAATGTTCAAGCCAACATTCAAGATACCGATGGACGTACCCGCATATTCGGGCTTCTTTGCTGTTGATGCCACCAATGTCCAGTAGGCTGTAGGGATAGCGCCTTCCAGGAAGGGATACACGATGATAAACGGCAGCAGCAGCATCGGATCATCCATCCGGAAGCACGTGAACAGAATGAAGGTGTACAGTGCAAAGCCGATGACGCCCATGAAGCGACGATTACCCAGCTTGATGTGATTCATTATCCAACCAAGCAAGATGACGATGGGGACCTCCAAAGCGTACATGATGGATACCCACCAGTTCGACTGATTCATATCCCCATTGAAGAACTCCTGAGCCCAATACAGCGAGATGTACGTAGCGAACCCGAAGCAGCAGAAGCAGAAAATGAGACCGCACGCGGTAAGAACCCACGTGGATCCAGACTTGAAGCCCTCGCCGAAGTGGAACTCCTCAGGATCCTCGCCTTCGGCGTAATTCGGCATATCTCCGTCAGGTTCCTTAACCTTCCACTGATAGAGCACGAGCGCTATCACGCACAGAATGAACACGAACCACCACACACCTTGCCATCCCCAGTTGGTAGCGATGCCACCGCCGAAGAAGAACAGGATGGTCTGAGAAGCCATCATCCAGGAACCCCACACACCCATAGGGAGTCCTCGCTTCTCAGCTGGGAACCACATGGCAATGATAGCCGGGCCCACCACAGCGATCATGCCCACGCCCACACCTTCAAGGATGCGCGTTGCCAGCAACATCCAGAATTCGGTGCAGAATGCGCCGATGGCGCATCCCACGGCGCAGCAAGCCAGCGAGATGACACCGATCTTCTTAGCACCCAACCGCTGCAAGAGCCAAGATGCTGGAAGGGCTGTGATCATGCCCATGATAGTGAATACAGAGGTGAGCCAGCCAGCGTCGGTCTCGCCGATACCGAAATCGGCCATGACCACGTCAATGACAGGCGGCACCTTGTTCTGAGCGCTGGCCAAAGCCAAGCCACCCAAGAATGCGATGATGACGATAAGCCACGCAGTGGTCGTCGCCTTTTGCTTGTTCGACATTTTGTTTCCCCTCTCGACCGCTTTGTGTAATGCAGGAGAACTAGGGTTTCAATGGAACTATCCAGTAGAATGAACGGGCGATCGGCACCCCTCTTAGGTCGATCGCGATGCTTCCGAAATGCGGGTGTCAACCCCTGAACTGGTGCCCGCATTTCTTACAGACCGTCCGACTGCTGATGGCATATGCCCCGCATACAGGACAGATCTTCGTGCGTCCTTCCTTCAGGCAATCACCGCATAGCGGCTTCTCGAAGGGCGTACAGAAGAAACACGCCTTCTTGACTTCCGCATTGAGGTGCGTGACTGCCTTGGTGTCATCGTGTTCGAGCACCCGCCCGCACTTCTTGCAGGTCTCCCGCTCATAGGGGTTGTACCACCCACAAGCGGGGCACTCGACGGGGAACTTGAACTCCGCCTTCTTGTGGCAACGCTGACACCAAGGGCTGCAGGTTCTGCAATTGGGCATCCGCTCCTCCTCTTTTCCAAGGTTCAGATGCGCCGATCACGCACCCATGCGGGAGAAGAGCCTACTGCGGAGCGCCCGGAGCCTTCGGGGCACCCGGTGCCGCCGGAGGAGCACCTGGAGCCGTAGGGGCATCATCAAGGCCCTTGGGCTTCAGGGAGATCTCAGCAGGTGCTGCTGGAGAGTTGGCCGCAATGGCATCCTCAGCAGCCTTCTTGGAAGCAGCCAGATCAGCGCCGCACTTCTTGCAGGTTGCATCTGTCGGCTTATTGAACGTATCGCACTCGAGACACTTGACGATAGTCACCGATGCTGCAGGTCTGAAACACATGGTATCTCCTTACTATCTTTGGGGCCGGGGCACCCCGGCGTAGCTTTCAAGACATCTCTTGGCCACGCCGGGAACCTCGGAGGCAGTTCTTACTGCTCAGGCACGTACAGCCAAGAGCGAGGGGTCTCTTTGACGAGCTCTACCAGCTCATCCACGGTGCCGTACTTCATGCACGCGGACTGGCAGTGGTGCACGCACGTGGGGAGCTTGCCCTCCGCAGTGCGGTCGGCGCACAGATCGCACTGGGACGTGAACACGGGCAGGTTGTTGTACTCGTACTTGCCATTAGCCATCATGGTGGGGCCGTCCTCGAACAGCACGATGCCGTTCGCCTCGCCAGCCTTCCAGCCATGCTCCACCTTGCAGGCCATGACGCAGGAGCGGCAGGCGGTGCACCAGGTGTAATCGATGAAGAGTCCGTACTTCTCAGCCATTTTTAGAATCCTCCCTTGCGGGTCACGATCTCAGAAGGCGAGCAGTCGTTCTCCTTCGTGACCGGATAGATCTTGCAGATCTGGTTCGCGTAGGGCGCACCGTACAGGGTCGGGCCCGTGACGCCTTGAACCGTGAGGTTGTTGATGTTGGAGTCGAACACACCGAAGAGGTTCGGCTCAGCGCCCTCAGTCTCAGGGAACCACCAACCATGCTCAGAGCGCACGGTGTCGGGCTTGAGAGACGGATTGATGCGCACGCGCTGCTTGCACTTACCGCGCATGTTCTCCACCCAGATCCAGTCGCCTGCGCATACGCCGATCTTGGCGGCGGTGTCAGGATGCAGATCAGTCAGCGGATCGGGATGAGACTCACGCAGACGCGGGACCATGCGCTCCTCAGAGTGGAAGTACTCCCAGGTGCGGGCACCGGTGGTCAGCACGTACGGGTACTCCTTGAACAGATCCGGCGTGGAAACGGGGCTCTCAGGCGGCTCCTCGTAGTACGGCATCGGATCGAAGCCCCAGGCATCGAAGAGCGTGTTGAACAGCTCGCACTTGCCGGTGTTGGTGTTGAAGCCCGGCTGTCCATCGTCGCGCAGCCAACCCAGTTCGTACTTGCGGTAAGCCCAGTCGTCCGGCCAGTCGATGACCTTCTCGCACAGCTCCGGGAAGGTTTCGTCGGTCTTGTGCGGCCAACCAGCATGGAAGCGGTTACCAGACTGGATCCACCAAGTCATGAGCTCGGTGTCGTTCTCCCACGGGAACAGTCTGGGATTGAGGCGCTTACCCAGCTCCAGGATGATCTGCTCGTCAGACTTGGCCTCATAGTAGTCGCCAACCTTGACGATGGAGCGCAGCGGCCACCACCACACACGTGCGGAGTTACGCTCAGCGGACATGCCGCAGGGAAGCACGATGTCAGCGCAAGCGATAGCGGTAGGAGTCATGAAGACGTCGACCACTACGTTGTAAGGAACGCTGGTCATGGCACGATATACGCGCGGTGCATCTGCCGCCATGTTGGCGATGGGGTTGGTGGACTGGATGAACAGCATCTTGATGGGATAGGGCTCATCCGTCTCGATGGCCTGAAGGACCGTGTCGCCATTAGCGGTGGGGTCGAAGCCAAGAGCGTGGAGAGGAGAGGTCTCAACGCCGAGCATCTTGCCGAGCATCTCGTCAGAGAGGTTCCACATGCCGCAGCCATAGGAGTCCGGAATGTCATAGGCGCAGCGGGGGATCATCATGCCGCCAGGGACATCGATGTCACCGCAGATAGCACCCATGGAGAGAAGAGCCTGGGCCAGCGGAATACCGCAGACCGTCTGGTCAACCTTAAGGCCCCACTGGATGGTTCCCGGGTTGGCCTTAGCGAAGGCACGAGCAGCCTCGCGGATGAGCTCAGCGTCAACGCCAGAGATCTCGGCAGCCAGCTCAGCCGGGTACTCCTTGCAGCGCTCAGCCAGCTCTTCGAAGCCGTAGCACCAATTCTCAACGAAGTCGTGATCGTAGAGATCCTCTTCGATGATGGTGTTCAGCATAGCGATGACGACCGCGGCATCGGTGCCGGGACGAACCTGCAGCCAGTACTCAGCCTTGGAGGCCAGCCACGTGCAGGAAGGATCCAGAACGATGAGCTTCGTGCCGCCCTGCTTCATGACGTCAACGATCCAGTGGCCGAAGAAGCCGTCACCGTTGGAGACGAGAGCGTTGTTGCCGACGTTCAGGATGTACTCAGGATACACATACTCAGGATCGGCGTAGCGCTTCTCCAGGTGCTGAGACATGTCAGCCACGAAGAAGTCACCCATGAAGCAGTGGCCGATGGTGGTACGGGGGAGATAGCAAGCATCGCCAGAGAGGAAGCCCAGCACGAAGTTCGGGCTGCCGAAACCAGCATAGCTCAGGTACGGGGTCTGCCAGCAGATGTTGCGGCCAGTACCCTGCATGGAAACGATGGACTCAGGACCATACTGCTCCTGGACCTCGCGGACGTGCTTCACGATGTCATCGTAAGCCTCATCCCACGTGATGCGCTCCCACTTGTTCTCGCCGCGCTCACCCACACGCTTCAGGGGGTACTTCAGGCGATCGGGATGATAGAACGTCTCAACGACGTCTAGGCAGCGCATGCAGAGGCGGCCCTGGTTGTAGGGAGACAGCGGGTCGCCCTCGATCTTCTCAACCTTGTTGTCCTTGGTGTAGTACAGGACAGAACAGCCATTGTGGCAGCCAGGTGCGGTCCACATGTTGGTACGCGTGACCGTGTATTCGCCCTCCTGCCATTGCCAATCTGTCTTATAGACGTCTTTATTGACGCCTTCCAGCTCATTGGTCATCTTGCCATTAGTAACCATAGCTTCTTTACTCCTGACTCTTCAGTCTTCTGGGGATTCCTAGACTTCTCCGTCTTTCAGTGTGGGACGGAACGGTTTCGTCCAGTCACGACCAGAGGCATCCTGGGCTTTCTGTTGCCAGGCCTGCTTGTTCTTTTCCGGATCAGCCATCTTCGCGTCTTTCCTGTTCTGCTGGAAATCCTTGTCCAGATCCCTTCTCGTCTCCTCTGCCATTGCTTCCTCCTCTCCTTGGGCCCGACGCCTTCTGCCGAGCTCGAAATGCACTTGCGGATAAGGCTGGTATCCGCGCTTGTTCAAAGGGAGTTGCAAGAAGCGTGCCAGTTCGTCAAAAGAGAGTGAGCGGGGAGGTTCTTGAAAGGTAACCGGTAGCGAACCGCAAAATGTCTCAACCTGAGACGGTCATTCGTCTCAAAATGAAAAGAATCCTTCAGTGAATCGACTCAGCGCAGCTTGTGCTCTTTGATCTTCCGGTAAAGGGTTGCCTTGCTGATCTGGAGCATCTCCGCCGCTTGGGTGACATTACCCTGAGCATAGGTCAGGGCCAAGCGGATGGCCGCGCCTTCCACGGAATCCATGCGCAGCATCTCGTTGGGGAGCGTGATGGGCTTATCCTCTTCAACATGCCCTTCGCCAGACCCTTCAGAGGCCCTTGAAGCAGGAGCTTGAGCGTCATGGCCGACCGAAGCGATGTTCGTGAAGTCTATGAAGGGTGCGGCGGTGCCATCCCTCAGATACTGTGGCAGGTCCGAGATATCTATCTCATCGCTCACGGCAGCATAGAAAGCCGAATAGATGGCATTCTTGATCTGGCGCACATTGCCCGGCCATGGATATTCCTCCAACAGCTTCTCTACAGCAGAGGTGAAGCGCGTAGGACCCTCGTGAGCCTTTCGGCGGCATTCGTTCAAATAATAGTAGGCGAAGAACAAGATATCGCCCGTGCGGATGCGAAGAGGAGGGAGCGCCACTGTGAGGATAGAGAGGCGATAGAGTAAGTCCTCGCGGAACTGGCCGTTCTCAACCATCTGCGCCAGGCTGCGATTGGTGGCAGCTACTACCCGGAAATCAACGTGCCGATAGGACTTCCCGCCCAGGCGCATGACGCTCTTGTTCTCAAGCACGCGCAGGATGGTTGCTTGCAGCTCCAACGGCATGTCGCCAATCTCATCCAGAAAGAGCGTGCCGCCGTCTGCCAACTCTATCTTTCCCGGCTTGCCTGCTTTATCGGCCCCGGTGAAGGCGCCGCTCTCATACCCGAAGAGCTCGCTTTCAATGAGGCGCGGCGGGATGGCAGCACAGTTCACAGACATGAAAGGCCCGTTAGAGCGTGAGGCGTTGTGGATGGCCTGCGCAAAGTACTCTTTGCCTGTGCCGCTCTCACCGATGATGAGGATATTCTCTGGGGTAAGGGCATAACGGCGAGCAAGGGCAATGGACTCGCGTACGGCCGCACTCGTACCCAAGATATCCTCGAAGCGTATGCGAGCAACTTCGCCTGAATGGCCCTTGCTTCGCCGAGGAGCTTCCTTCACCTCGCTGACGCGGATGACGAGCCCCTCGAACCCACCGGTGGTGGCACTACGCGCCGCATTTCCCCGGATGCCGAAGACGCGCTCACCAATCTTCGTGTTCAGCTCCACCCCGGGGCTATCCAGGAGTGGCTGGTAGCCTTCGGGCCATTCGATGCCCAAGACACACTCTACTGGCTTGCCAACAACACCGTCCCGGACAGAGCGCAGCAGATGGATGACTTCAGGGCTTGCATGCTGGATGGTGCCGCTGGCGTCTACGATCAGCAACGGATCTCCGCTGGACCCGACAGCTGTTTCCAGCACATGCCGAGTGCGGTCGCTAGCGGCTGTAGCTGCTTCGAGCCTCTGATCCACATCAGCGATAACAGCCAAGCTGTCCTGGAAGACCATCTGGTGTTCCAATGCCGAGCAGATGGAGGTGATGAACCCTAAGGCATGGGAGAGCAGCCGTTGGTATTCTGAGGACCAGGGATTCTCCGGCAGAGGCTGCGTCAGGAGCATAGACCCTACCACCATGCCGTCTTTGTCAAAGACCGGAGATGCCAGCGCAGCCAACCCATGGAGAGCAGAGCAATAATGCTCGGGGCCCAGAAGCTGCACCGGCGTGGCATTGCGCATGCTGAGCGTGTGGGCATTCGTCCCCATGGACTCCTCATTCATGGCGCTGTTGCGTGCGATGATGGAGTGTAGATCCATGTTGCCGGTGCGCAGGACGGTGACGCCGTCTCGGCTCAACAGTTCGAAGATGTAATCATTGGCAAGATTGAAGTCATCGATGAGCCCGATGAGAGGACGCGCGGCTTCAACGACTCCCGCATAAGCCAAAGCGATGCTCTTGAGCTTCTCATCAGGAAGCGGCGTTGCGAGGTCAGCAGCGTTGGGATCGATCCCCAGGCTTTTGCAGCGCTGCCAAGAATCGATCACCTCTGCCTGAAGCCAACCTGATGGCTCAGGAACCGCACCTTCCTCTATGAAGCGCCGCCGAGCTTCGGTGATGGCATCCCAGTGCTCCTTGTTATGTTGGTCGGTATCCATTCGATGCGGAGCCATGAAAGGATTGAGCTCGAAACCATAGGCGTTCATCGTGTCTGCTCCCTCCTTGGTCCCCGTTGAAGCAGCCGTTGCCAGTGAATCTTTAAGCCGCTGATTCTACCGATTCCCTGACCGAATTCAACGACTACCTTTTCGCTTTGATACCTTTGCCGCCTTCGAAGCCGGCCGCGCCTGCAGGTGGGAAAGCGGGAACACCTGCAGGCTGGCTTGCTGTGCGGACAAGCTACCCGGCTCCTTAGGGGGCGGAATCAAGATTCTCGCGTATCAACAGACACCTGCGACCGCATAATCTGATCCCTCAGTATGGCAGGCAAAGGGTCTAGGGGCTTTGCCGTTCACCCCTTCGACATGCAAGAACCATGCCAGAATGAATGGCGGGAGAAAAAGGACGGAGAGCCTTGGATAGACATTACCTCCCTGCCCTTCATCAATGTCTGCACAGATATCAAAGACAACGAAGCTTGCCTCATTGTATCTCTTGAATTGTCACATTTTGAGACACCGGATTCAAAAATGAGACAGAGGGATAAGGTGGCTCCCCTCAAAAGGTCCCTTCGCGTAAGCTTGCTCTTCGCCGATGAGCCCTACATTGGCATAAGGGGGGATAGGGGACGATGGATCTTGGCATAGACGTTAGCTCGTCTCAGCATCTTCATATCACCCCTACCCTCAAGCTGGGCATACAGATCATGGCTATGTCCTCCTTGGAGTTACAAGGGTTCCTGGCAGGCGCTCTCTCTGAGAATCCGTTCCTCACCTTCGCCGAAGAAGATGGGGGTGCCTTGAAGCTAGGAGAAGCTGCGTTCGATGAGGTTCCCGTTCGCCAGCGCCCTTCCGAAACGGGCCCGGACCCCTTCGCATCCTTTGAGTTGCGAGAGTCACCCCAAAGCCCTGATGAGCTTCTGGATACCATGCCCCAGCGATCAGGGTCCCTTGAGCAGAGCTTGTATGAGCAGCTTTGCCTGGAATTGCACCGAGACAAAGACCTCGAGATAGCCCGCCATCTGATCTTCGGACTGGATGAGCGTGGATATCTCTTCATCGATACAGCTACGTTGGCAACCGGACTCTCCGTAACCCAAGACCATGTGGAATGGGTGCTCAAGAAGCTACAGACCGAATGCACTCCTGCAGGCATTGGCGCTCGCAGCTTGCCCGAGCGTCTCATCGCCCAGCTGGAAGCTGTCGGAGATGCAGATCCCCTCGCACGTCACATCATAGGCACACGCCTGGAAGAACTTGCTGATGGCCGCTTCGCTCGCATCGCTGGAGAGCTGCACATTCCTGTGGCCGAGGTCAAGGAAATATTCGAACGTCTGAGAAAGCTAGACCCGAACCCAGCCAACATGGCCGATGGCCTGCGCCGATGCATCCTGCCAGAGATCGAGGTGTTCCAGCAGCGCGGCCGATGGAAAGTGCGCGTAAAAGAAGGTGCATTCCCCCAGGTGCTCATCGACCAAGCGCTGGTAGATGCCATCGATCCGAGCGCCATGGATAAAGCATCTGCCCGGCGCATGATGGCGCTCCTTCACGGTGCCGAAGGGGTCATTCGCGCTGTGGACTTGAGACGCGCTTCGCTCATTGCCGTAAGCGCAACAGTAGTGGATGCTCAAGCCGCCTTTTTCAGCGAAGGACCCACAGGGATGCGTCCGCTCACCATGTTGGAAGTTGCAACGGAGGCTGAGGTGAGCGAGGCCACTGTGAGCCGCATTGCCCAACATGCTTTCCTAGAAACACCCCGCGGCACACTCCCGCTGCGCGGGTTCTTCACTTCTGGAGTAGGAGCTGCCAGCAATGCAAGCGGAGAAGATGCCTCCGCCGTAGCAGTGAAGCAGGCCATACAGCAGATCGTCGATGCAGAAGACAAGGCACACCCAGTGAGCGATGCTCAGATCGTTGACGCCCTGGAGGAGCGCGGCATGAACGTTTCCCGGCGTACCGTCAATAAGTACCGCACCGCTCTGGGAATCCTGTCCCGCTCTAAGCGCCGGAAATACTGACGGTGCGGCATGCTGCCGAGCACGTTCGCCCCCCCCTACAGGCAACCTGGCCTGCATCTTTTACGGAACTCGCATCGCGCGAATATGAGTTGCGCGAAGACCACGCGCAACATATTCATTGAGTCAATTGCCGGGTGGCCCGACGTATAGGGTTTACCCA
>CAJUQK010000020.1 GCA_910588205.1 uncultured Eggerthellaceae bacterium | reverse complement strand
TTGGTCGCGGGGGCAGGATTTGAACCTACGACCTCCGGGTTATGAGCCCGGCGAGCTACCAGACTGCTCCACCCCGCATCATCAAGCTTGTGGCTTCAGGACCTCAAGCGGAGTTCTATGATACACGCATTCGACAGAATTGCAAGACGGGATCTACTTAACGGTGACGACCGGTATGTCGCACTCGTGTAGTACGGCATAGCTAACACTGCCGAGCATGGCCCGGAATGCCCCCAGGCCCCGCCTTCCCATGACCACCATGTCAACGCTGTGGTCTGCAGCGTATTCGCAGATGCCATAGGCTGGCTTCACGGCAGCGTAAGCCGAGACCTGCACCTTGCAGCGCACGCCATCAAGCATGTCATCCACATCCTCATGCAGGTTCTTGATGGTCTCTTCCTTAGCGTTCTCCAACAAGGTATTGAATGTATCCATGTCCGTGTAGACCTGGGACATGCCCACCACAGGCTGGATGGGAGAATCAAGCCCGATACCCGCAGAGCCGATGGGAACGATGGAGACGATATGCATGGTGGCACCCTCATCGTCACCGATCATATCCTTGGCCACGACCAGCGCTTCCTGGGCTGGCTCGCTGCCGTCATACGCTACCATAATGTTCTTGTAAAGCATGATGCCTCCTTGAACGCTCGGACCACCGCAAGTATATCCGAAGGCATCAAAGCACCTGATCCCGTGAGGAAGGCGTTGCATGAAGGTCATAGACTGTCACTGCCATATCTATCCAGCGAAGATCGCGTCAAAGGCCGTGGATGGCGTGGGACAGTTCTATGCGATCGAGATGGACGCTCCTGATGGGACCGCAGAGGGCCTGCTGAAGGCGTGCGAAGAGACTCCTATCAGCCGATTTGTGGTGCATTCCGTTGCCACACGACCGGAGCAGGTGCGCTCTATCAATGATTTCATCGCTGATACCTGCGATGACCATCCGGAATTCACGGGATTCATGACGCTCCACCAAGACCTTGAAGACCCTGAAGCTGAGATCGAACGTGCCTGCGCTCGAGGACTCGTGGGGATCAAGCTGCATCCAGACACCCAACGAGTGGACATGGACGATCCGCGGCTCATGACCATCTATGAGATAGCAGAGGGACGCTTACCCATCATCATGCACTGCGGAGACTATCGCTACGACTTCTCTCACCCTCGCCGGATGCGCAACATCCTCAGAACCTTCCCGAACCTCGTGGTGGATGCGGCCCACTTCGGCGGCTGGTCCATCTACGATCTGGCGCTTGAGTACCTGGAGAACGAGAAATGCTTCCTGGACATGTCAAGCTCCATGGCGCTTCTGGGCCTGCGCCGCACGGCAGAGCTCTGCCACCTCTATGGTTGCGACCGCATCCTCTTCGGAAGCGATTTCCCCATGTGGCTCCCCGCTCAAGAACTGAATCTGTTCCTGAGCGCAGGCTTCTCCGATGAAGAACTGGAGATGATGCTACACCAAAATGCCGAACGGTTCTTAGGCGAAGCCTAACCGAGCTGAAGGGCCGAGCGAACCGCATTCGCCGCCTCGGTGATGGAAAGCCCGTTGATATCCACCGTCACGTCAGCGAAGCGCTCATAGAGTGGCACGCGCTCATCATAGAGCGCTTCCAGGCTCATAGCCCCTTCTTGGCGCATGACCACACCTCGCTCGGTGAAATCAGAGAGCCTCTCCTCCAATTCCGGTAGATCCACCTGCAAGTAGACGATCACGCCCTCCTGCGAAAGATGGCCGATGGCTTCATGAGAGTAGACGGCGCTCCCGCCGGTAGAGATGACAGTGTGCTGAAAATCAAGGCTCTTCAGCACTTCATTCTCAACCTGGATGAATCCGGCAGGACCGAGTCCATCGATCAGACGTTGGAGCGTCTTGTCGCAGCGCTGTTGTATCACCAAGTCGACATCTATGAAATCGTAGTTCAGGATCTTCGCCAACACGATACCGATAGTGGATTTGCCTGACCCCGGCATGCCGATCAGTACGATATTACCCTCATGTCCCAGCTCTTTCGGATCCATCTGCTCCCTTTCGATCAACGGATGCCATCCCGCATCCGGCTCCGTCCAAATCTAGCTCCTCTCACAGCATCAGTCTATGGCTACGGCATCTTCTGTGATGGCTTCGTCAACTTCCTCGGGCGGCTTCTTCAGAGGGAAGGCTTCACTCAAGACCACAGCGAAGAAGATCAACAAGAAACCTGCCCCCAAGGACAGGGTGAGCTGCTCGCCATAGAGAAGGACGCTGGACAGCACACCGAAAACGGATTCCAGGGAGAGCAGGATGGCTGCCTGAGAAGGAGGCACCTTCGCTACCGCAGCATTCTGAAAGCCCAACCCGATGCAAGAGGCGAAGATCACCAGATAGGCCATGTTGAAGAGGAATTCGGGGGTGAGCGCAGTCATATCAGGAGGCGTTTCGGTCAGCAGGCCGATCCCGATGCCCAAGATCCCTCCTACAGCGAACTGCACCACGGTGAGTGCCATGATGTCTGCATGCTTCGCCACCAAAGCGGTAGCCACGATATGAGCGGCGAACAGGATGCTGCAGACGAGCGTCATCCCATCCCCGAAACCGATGGAAAGGTCATCTCCCGAAAGTGATACGAAACCAACCCCCACCACGCAAAGCACCGCAGCAGACAGATTGAAGATGGTGGGACGCCGTTTCGCCACCGCCCAGAACAGGAAGGGCACGATCACGCAGTAGACCGCCGTCAAGAATGCGTTCTTTCCTGGAGTAGTGAACTTGAGTCCGACGGTCTGCGTCCAATAGGCCGCGAAGAGCAGCACCCCTAAGAGCACGCCACCTATGAGGAGTGGGCGTCCGAAGCTGGTACGCAAGCGCTTCCAGAAGACTGCCGCCAGGATAACGGTGGTCAAGAGGAAGCGGATCCCTATGAGCCAGGAGGGCTGCATCACACCCACTGCGTCTTTCATGACTACGAAGGAGAGGCCCCATATCATGGTGGCCACGACGATCATCAGCTTATAAACTGTCTGGGGAAGACCCTTTCGCTCAGTCACCGCTTAGCCCCACTCGTCAAGCTTTCGCGCCAGCTGTACGGCGAAGGAAGGCGATGGCTTACCTCCGCGTCCGATGCGAGGATTCAACCAGAAGGAAGCGAATGCATGGAGGCTGCTCTGGGGAACATAGGGGGCAGGGCCCTGATATCCCAGCTCAAGGAGATAAGGAGCCATGGTTTCTGTGGGGGACTGACCTTCCCCTTCGACCTTGTCTAACCATACCCGTGCGGAAGCCTCCACCTGCACCCCTCGAGAAGTGCGTCTGCGCAGATAATTGCCGATGACCAGGCACGTCAGACCCGCAGCCAAAAGCGCTGTTCCCCGGATGAATGAGCCGCCCCACACGCCGAAGAAGAGCGCACCAGCGCAAAGGACGCAGCCGGCGATCATGACACCCTTCTGGATACGAGCGCTCTGCCTGTCGAAGAAGCCCGCTTCCCGTACCGACTGAGCCAGCACCTCTGACCACTCATGCAACTCCTGGCGATAACGGGGCACATCCGCCTGAGCAGCACGCTGGATATCAGCTAGGGTGACGCTCATGTAGCCCTCGCCCCATCGGTCGAACAGGAGCCGGAAGAGCTCCTGATCAACCCGCGAGCTGATCAGATCCTTCGCCTTCCTACCGGATTTGATGCGCACATCTTCATAGCCGCGTCCTAAGGGACCCAAGGGCGCGCCTTCGCCCTCTACGACATCTATCTGGAGCGCGCCCCGAGAAGCCAACTGCATGAGGCAGGCAACGAGATCGACCGTAGACCCGTGACCTCCTCTCAGCAACCTGCCCACCACAGGAGCTTCGTAGGCTTCGAAGGATTCATCCGGAGCAGCGCTGCTGTCCTGGTGGGGCTTCGGTTCACGACCGAAGAGGAGATAGAGCACCCCGGCAGCCACGATGGCGGCGATGCCCACCCCCACGAAGACCAGGTCCACGCTCAATGAGTTGGTCAACCAGGCAGACCAGGTATCGGTCCACGCCTCCTCTTCTGCCCTTGCATCATCCAAACGCGTTCCGCTATGAGCATGGCGCACCTTGAGCGGCAGGTTGGTGACCCAGGAGACCGGGAAGAGCACGTGGGCCTGGGCATATTGCCCCGGCCGCACTTCGGGCGCTCGATACACCACGGTGCCGTCCGCCTTCACATCCACGGAACCTGAGGCACCATGACCCCACGCATGCACGTTCTGTCCTACAACGGCTTCCATGCCCTCAGGCAAGGGAAGCCGCACGGCCACATTCACACTGGTTACCCGTGTGGTGTCATCAGAAGGTACGTAATCCCAGTAGAGCTCTGCCACATCATCGAAAGCGCGGATATCATTGGTGATGGTGAAGTCGTAGTCGAATACGACACGACCAGACGTTGGCGTGAAGAAGAGATACAGTCCTCGTTCGCGCTCATCCACCGCAAACGAATCGGATTTCGGCAGACCGGAGAACAGGGCGGCCTCACTGCCGTTGCCTGCTTTCGCTTCCAAAGCGGAGACCTTGGCACTGATACCTGCGGTGCTCTCATAGGCTTCGCGCATATTCGGCGAGAAAGCACATTCGGAGAGCGTGGTCCAGTCGCCGTCTATGCCCCCTTGTGCAGTGGCGTGAGCATAGCGGATGGAGGATACGGTGACCCGGGAGTCTGCCTGCATGGCGCTCAAGGGTAACAAGATGATGGAGCGCTCTTCGTCGAAGAGGAAGGTACGCTGCTCGACGATGCGCAGGGCGCCATCGGTCTCAACCTGAGCCGTTGCCTTGAGAGAATCCACTTCAAGAGCAGCGAAAGCCGAAGCAGGCATCAGGAGGCAAAGGAGCGCAGAGATGAGCAACGTGGCTCCGGCACGCAAGCAGTTCCCCCTTCGTTTGTCCTGTGCTTTCAGCAGCGTTGTCTCCCCGTTCCGCCATCATTTCCAAGCATCAGATTATATTGCAGGATGCCGGTATATACTCTGCCTATTCTACGATGCGTTTGACACCGTCATCATTGCTCGGGTATGATTGGCAACTGCTCAATGGCGCGGAGGAGTGACCGAGAGGCCGAAGGTGCTCGCCTGCTAAGTGAGTATGCCCCAAAAGGGCATCTAGGGTTCGAATCCCTACTCCTCCGCCATTTCAAGTCTTTCAGGATCGTCACACTCTCAGGCTGAATCGTCTTTCGTGCTGGTAAAGGGATGAGAACCCGTAGGGTTCGATTCGCAGTGTATCGTCAGATGCCCACCGCGAACAGCGAGGGTCAAGGTGTCGCAAAGCGACTGAGCAAAAGATCGCGTAGCGATGTTTTGCGGAAACTTGACGCGAGCGAATCCCTACTCCTCCGCCAGTCAATACTTTCAACAAGACTCCCTTTCAGAATGCTCGAAGCTGCGATACGGCGGTATAATCCGAGGACACTACTCAGGTGGCAAGGTTGACCGCCTTGCGCTACGGATATGAGCTCGTCAGAGGAAGGGGTTGCGAAGAGGTTGAAGCCGTCTGTTTCGAAAGGGCCCTTCGCTGACGGCGCTGAGGACTTCTTGCTGGAGCCCAATATCCCCCTCTTGAGCCCCGAACGGAGATCTACCGCCTCAAGCGGGCCTGCCCCTAGCCATCATCGCGAGGACCATCCCCGCGGCAAGCACACATCCCCAGCCCAGGATGGACCAGATGCCGAGGAGCGGCAGACCCCATCACACCCAACACCCCCTCACCCCGTAGAGGCATCCGCGCCTCCTCAGCCGAAGAAGCATGCGGATAAACGGGCGAAACCAAAGAAGGGCGTACGCTACATCCCAGCTTTGGACGGGCTGCGTGCTCTAGCGGTGCTTGCCGTGATCGCCTATCACACCGGGCTTCCCGGGTGCGAAGGTGGCCTCATGGGCGTGACCGTGTTCTTCGTGATATCGGGATATATCGTCACTAAGATCCTCCTGGTGGAGTTCGCGCGCACGGGTCGCATCAGCTTCAAGGACTTCTACATACGCCGCGCCAAGCGATTGCTCCCCGCCATCCTCCTGGTGATCGTGGCCACGGGCGCCCTATGCACCCTCTTCAGCCATCCCCTGCTCACCAAGATGCGCCCTGAGATCCTGCCGTCTCTGTTCTTCTTCAACAACTGGTGGCAGATCCTGAATGATGCATCCTATTTCGAGAACATCGGACTGCCCTCGCCGTTGACGCACTTCTGGTCCTTGGCCATAGAGGAGCAGTTCTACCTGGTACTGCCCGCCACACTGTTCTGCGTGCTCAAGTTCGGCGGGAAGCTCAGGCATCGCAGGAACCTCTCGCTCTTCTTCCTGATCCTAGCGGCAGCATCAGCCCTTGAGATGACCCTGCTCTACGATCCCACCCAAGATCCCACGCGAGTGTACTACGGCACCGATACGCGGGCATTCTCCCTGCTCATGGGAGCTTTCGTTGCCGTGCTCACCACCGGTGCCAAAGACAAACTGCCGCGGGCCTTCCGGGAAGCCTGCGCCATCGTCGGTGCCGTTGGCGTGATCATCTGCCTAGGAATCATGGGTGGCGAGGACCCCTTCACCTACCAGGGCGGCATGGTGATCTGCTCAGCCCTGACCGCCATCCTGGTCTACGGGACCCTCTGGAAGGACAGCGGGTTCGTAGCAAAGGTGCTCTCGCTCAAACCCTTCATCTGGGTAGGCAAACGCTCTTACGGCCTATATCTCTGGCACTATCCCCTCGTGCTCCTCTTCACCCCCACTAACGGCAGCTTCGGTCTTGAGGGGATCCTCATGGCAGCAGCCATCCTCTGCACATTCATCTGCGCTGAGTTGTCCTATCGCTTCATCGAGAACCCCATCCGCTACGGCATCGCCAAGAACAAAGAGGACAAGGGCAAGCATGCTCCCGTCGAAGGTGAGGCTGCCACACCGGCATTGGCAGGGATAACCGCTGTCCACTCCGCTGAAGCACCTATCGTCGAAGGCCTCTTCGACCCGGCAACAGCGCAAGGAGATTCAGCCCCCGAAAGAGAAGGAGACCAGGAGGGTGTCAGGGCGAAGATCGCGAGAGTCATTCCCATCAAACCCGCGGCCGCTGCCATCGCCGCCATCCTCACTGCAATTTGCATCGGCGGCATCATCCTCGTGCCGAACACCTCTGCCCTGAGCAGTGAAGGTGCCGCTATCATCATCCGCAATTCCATGGCGGGAGAGCCGCTGACGGGCGTGGTGAAGCTGGCTAGCGGAGATGAGGAGATACCGACCTTGACCTTGGAAGACGAAGAGGAGCCAGAAGACGAGAAACCGGTCTATGACATCCTGATGATCGGAGACTCCGTTTCGCTTCGCGCGGTGCCCTATTTCGAAGAGCGCTTCCCCTTAGGCCATATCGATGCCCTGAAGAACAGGCGCATCGAGCAAGGCATCGAAGTCTACGAGCAGTATGCCGCTAACGGGCAAGTGGGAGGCACCGTCATCTTCGCCCTGGGCACCAATGGTCATCTCACGGAGGAAGAGCTGCATAAAGCCGTAGAAACCATAGGGCCGGACAAGCAGATCTACTTCGTCACCATCCGCAGCAGCGACACTGACCTCACTCAGGAGAACAATCGGGCTCTTCAGGCCGTACGCGATGCCTACGACAACGTTCATCTGATCGATTGGAACTCGCTCACTGAGATGCATGGGGATTACTTCGATGGCGACGGCACGCATCTGACCGCAGAAGCCGCGAAGATCTATGTGCAGTTCATTGCCGATGTACTGCAATATCCCAGCGCTGAAGAGGTTCTTGCCCGCCAAGAGGCTGAGCAGAATGGCAGCGGGCAAGAGGGTGAAGGCTCCCAGAGCGAATCGGCCACCCAAAGCAGCAGCAGTGCAGCGCAGGCTACCAACTGACCGCCGCCCATCACCAAAGGCTACTTCTTCGGCCGAAACCTGCCCACGACATCGTAGATCCACCAGAAGGCATCTGATCGCTTGACCGGAGAACCTCCGCCCGGCGTTGCCTTCGCCGTAGGAGCGAACCGATAATGAGGGTGATTCTTCTTGAAACGCCACCGGCAGATGAGCGTGATGACAAGCCCCAAGACGCTCACTCCAGCGAAGCTGGCCACCAGCTCGAGCACAGGCTGATTCCCGTCGATGGCAGCATAGATGCTTGCCAGGATGAAGAAGATGGCCAATGCGGAACAGAGGACGGTGAACACCCGGATCAGCACTTCCTTCGCCCGCGTGGGCGAAGAGCGCCAGGATACGACGAAATAGATGATGAGGGCAAGGAGCACCAAGGCGACCAGCAGCGGTACGCTGCGCGAGAGCCTTGCTACCAGATTGATCACGTGCGCTCCTTCATCCCGTTCCCACTACGATACCCCAATGCTGGGCGGTCAGACCACTTGAGCCCGCAACTTCGAGAAAGAGGTTGCCCGCGCCCAGAGGCCTTCTTGCTGAGCAGCTGCCGCTACCCGAGATGCCTCAGCGAACGACTCCGCCTCCGCGAAGAAGGCAGACCCGCTCCCACTCATGAGCACTCGGTCAGCATAGATACCCCGTTGAGATGTTAGCCATTCTCTCACGTTCACCAGATCAGGGCAGACCTGCTCTGCAGCCTTTGTCAGGTTGTTGAAAAGCGGCGCCTCTCCGGCCGCTTGGGCAGCCTCCGCTTGAGCCAACAGACCCTCCGGAGGAAGGAGAGGATCATCATCGAAGGCGCTATAGGCAGCGGCTGTGGCAACACCGAAGGAGGGCTTCACCACCACCAGGGGGGTGTTCGCAGGTGTCAAGCTCCGCACGAAGTGCTCCCCTGCTCCATTCAGCAGCGCACAGCCGCCCTTGAGGAAAAAGGGAACATCGGCCCCTAAGCCTTTCGCCACCTCTTGGAGGAGACGGTCATCATCCATCTCCCAAAGCTTCGCCAGGCACACCAGCACCGCAGCGGCATCGGAAGAGCCGCCCCCCAACCCTGCCTGGGCTGGCACATGCTTCTCCAGGCGAATGCGCACCTGCTCAGGAGCCAAGCGGCCGCATGCCTGAGCCAGACGATCCACAGCTTTGAAGCAGAGGTTGTCTTCTGCCCGCACCTGCAAGGGTTCGGTGGTAGCGAAGAGGCTGCTCGTCTTATCCACTAGGTCAATGGACACGAGCATGCTCCCCCCAGGGCCGCCGAATGCCAGCTTCGTGGAGCCCTGCTCCACGGCTGCTGCCGCCTCATCGCTCGCAGAGGCGCTCAGGGGCAAAGCGTTCACGTAGACCGTATCGTGCATGGAAAGGGTATGCATCACCGTCACTGCTTGATGCAGCCCGTCTTCTCTGCGCTCCCCTATCCCCAAGAACAGGTTCACCTTCGCAGGCGCCACTGCTCGCAGCACCCCGGGGCCCAGGAAATCTGCCGCACGGAACTGGGCATTCGCTGCCTCTGCCAAGATGTCCGTCTCAACCGACCGGTTCAGCTGATCACTTCCGTTCATCATCTCCTCTTCCTGAAAAAATCTCTCAATAGCTGGGCGCATTGCTGCTGAAGCACCCCACTGCGCACCTCGAAGGTGTGGTTGAGACGCTCGTCGCAATGCACCTGATACAGACTGCCCACGGCCCCCGCCTTCGGGTCCGGTGCCCCATAGACGCATCTCGCTATGCGTGCTTGATGCATGAGTCCTGCGCACATGACGCAGGGCTCCAAGGTGACATAGACCGTGCAATCCACGAGCCGCCACGCATCGAGCTTCCGAGCTGCGGCCAACATGGCTGCGAATTCCGCATGGGCCGACGGGTCACGCTTAACCTCACGTTCATTGTGGGCTCGGGCCAGGATGCGCGGCTCCGTTGTCAGCTTCCGGGTAGCTGAGTCATAGCCCTGATGCACCACCACCGCTCCAATAGGCACCTCTCCCGCAGCTCCCGCGAGCTGCGCTTCCTCGAGGGCTATGGCCATGAACTGCTCGTCGTCCGGTGGAAAGAAGGTATCTGTCATGACGTGACCGAGAAATATGCTATGCTGACGGACAGCTGAACTGCGGAGGAATGGCCGAGTGGTTGAAGGCGGCAGTCTTGAAAACTGTTGAAGGGAAACCTTCCGTGGGTTCGAATCCTACTTCCTCCGCCAGGTTTGACCAGTTCAGGATATGTTTTTCGTCCTTCACCTCAAATGCCCTTTACTGCGTACAAACGTACTGTTTTTACCAGTTTTTACCCTCGTTTACCAGTTAATGTTACACGATGTTACATCTTGAATGCCTTGGCAGTCTCCCTTTTGATGTGCGCTGAGAGGTTATCAGCAAGCATCAAGGCGCCACTCCTTGTGAGCTCTTGATAGTTAGCTCCGCGCGTGGTGCCATCCGAATGACCCATTGCCAAAGATACAAGCGAATCCTCAGATCCAGCGTCTCCTTGCATTGTTGACCATGATTTCCTCAGCTTCCCTGGGTTGACGTACTTGATCCCCTTCTTGCCGCAAGAGGACTTGTATTTCGATGACACAGTAGCTGGGTTCGTATAATGCTCAGCGAGGTATATCCCATCCTCGCAGGACTTTCCGCTCGGACAGAGAGGACCGCTCTCGGGGAGGATCTCGGCAATCCGGATGGAAAATGGCTCACCTAAAGCTACCACGCGCTTGCAGTACCTCTCATCAGTCTTAGTCTCCTTGAGGACCCTCCCATGGCGTGAGGATACGAGGGCCTTGTTGATATCAATTAGAAAGTAAAGATGCCCCTCCTGCTCTAGCCATGTGAAATCCTCAGCCAAAAGCGCACAGGCCTCCTCTACGCGAGGCCCACATCCAGCCTCAGTGAGCAGCAGGGCCTCATACTTGATGCCCCTTATGGATTTCATCCAGTCAATGACCTCATGGGCCTGGAGTAAAGGCCTTGCCTTAGGGACAGCTTTCTTCCGGTAAACGTACCTCGTACAAGGATTAGCCATATCCACCTTCTCGTGATGGATAGCGAGATTGATCATCTTCCGCCACAGGGAAAAGGCGGATTTTTGGACCCAGGGAGAATCTATCTCAGCTAGTACCTCTTCCACGCGTAGGCCGGTGGTCTCATGCACGATATCCTTAGCTATCCGAGGCTCTAGTTCCTTCTCCCAGACGCGGATGTTGTCTTCGCGAGTCCTTATAGCAAGATCATACTTATCGAATGATGGGACTATCACCCCGCCCCAAAGCTCCTCATAGGTCATATCAGGGAGTACTCCCCCGCGCTGGATGTAGATCTTGGCTAGTTCAAGCTCAGCGTCTTCCCAGGTGCCATAGATGGTCTTGGAGGGCTGGCTCCTCTTGCCGTTCGGCTTTATATCGCCTTCCCACCAGATGCGGTGCTTCTCTTCTGGGATCAATTCCTCGATATGACCCCAGCGGACCTTGTTCCGCTTCGCCATGATACAATGCTCCTGCCTGGCCCTTTATGGGCCACTATGCCTGGAGCCCCGCCTGATCCGCCAAGATTGCAGCGGGGCTTCGCTTATATATGCGACACCTTCCCTACCCTACTCAAGGTAGGAAGGAGCCGTCATGAAGAACCTATCTCTCTGGACTCTCACTATAATCAACATCGCCATATGCTGTATTTCCTTGGTCATCACCATAATCAACGTTGCCAACATCATCACTCGTATGTCCTAGCCCCACGAATGACAGGATCGACAAGATCAGCCCGAGGGTGGTCACGAAAAGCGTAGCCCCAGCAACAATATGGGCGTGGTGGTTGCTCTTTGCCTGCTTCTCCTGTTCTTCAGCAACCCTTCTTTGTTCCTCTACGACTTGCTCTAACAGTTCGCTTTGTCTCTCCTTCCATTCCCATTCAGCTTCCATGGCAGCATTTTCTGCATCTGCCCTAGCTTTGAATGCCTGAGAGATGGCGCTGGTATCCATCCTGACTTTGCCGAGGTTAAGGTTGAGCGACGGAATGTCATTCATACCACCCACACTACCTCACTTCTCCGCTAGCTTGGAACCAAACGACCTTGTCTAGCTGATGTGACCAGGCGGCCCACCAGCACGCCCTATCTGCTTTGGTCCATGTATGCGTTCGTATTCCTGCCGCTTCTGCTCTTGGATGATCTCCCAATCCTCTTCATGCGTGTGGCAGTAGAACCACCATTTGAGCGGAATCCGATCATATGCGCGGTCCGGAATTCGCTCTTCTCTCGGGTCATATACAGAATGGATTCTATAATCGTCTTCGGAGATGAGCTCGAACTCGCGTATGCCATGCTCGTATACCTCTTTCGCTTTTTCCGAAGGGGTAAGGCGCACCATTTCACCCTCCATGTGCTGATCACCCAAAATCAGAACATCTCCGTAATCATGTTTTGATTCAATGTTCTTAAGATATGAGCGAAGGAAATATACGGCTCCACGACCTATCATTGCATGAAGCACTTCACGCTCTATGGTTGTGAGATGGTTAAAGGTAGAAGAGATGTCCCTTAGATGGTCATCCTGTTTTCTTTGTATGCGCTCCTGCTCTCTTCGTTCCTCTTCCATGCGCATTCGTTCTGATTCGCCGTCCTGCTTTTCCTTCTCAACAGCAGCAGCTTTCTTGGCTTCTGAATCAACGAGAAGCCCGTGCAAGCCCCATCCTGCGACTACACCTGCGATAGTCGTTATAAAAGGCAATGCTGGATAGGCTGTTGATATTGCTTCTTCGGGCGAAAGACCAAGCCAGAACGCAATCGTTCCCACATCCACAATGAAGCCTATTATGGTCATGGCCTTGTAGATCACTTACGCTACCTCTTCCACTTCGGGCGAAACTTGTATAGATTCCTCCCTATCTTTTTCGATACGGACGGAATCACCGTCCGACATAAGCCTTGCCGTTTGCACTAAAGCACCGCGCCCCACCTTGTTCATGGACTCGAAGTAGCCGTTGAGGGCTTCTTGGTCCGGGTCGGAATAGATGCGCTGTTCTGGTGGCGTACGTCCTCCCAATTCGTCGAGAGTGCAATTAAGGGCATCCGCAAACTTCCAAGCCTTTTCATATGAAAAAGACACAAGCCCCTGTTCATATTGAGTATATGTATTCGGGTTGATACCCAAGTGCTTCGCAAAAGCTTTCGCACTTTTGTAGCCTGCCTCTTTCCTCTTCTTCTGAAGATGCGAGCCTATTTGTTTCAAGTCCGTTTTAGTGGTCATAAAAAGCTCCATCCTTTTTCACATAACTAAATCTTAGACAGAATGTAGAAAAATATCAAGTAAACCACTAAAAATATATTGACATCATTTTGTTTAATCACTATATTTGCTTTAGAAAGTTTGTTAGGTCACTAAAAAGTACCTTGAAAGCTGAATATCTCGAACGATGACCTCCGTTTCCGGTGGTCATCGTTCGAGATATTCAGTACATGAGAGACAGATTAGGAGCCACCCATGAAGCGCATGACCACCGAGAAGTTCTATGAAACTTGCGAAGAGTATTACACCCTCGTCCATGACTGTGGGATGAAGGCCGAGGAAGCCCTCGAAGAAGTGAAGCAATGGCTCAAGAGCACGAAGATCTACGGCTTCTCGGAGATGTTGACGAAATTCGGGATTGGAACGCATGAGGAGCTTTATCGCTATGGCGGTCAGCTTGCAGGCGAGATAGCAGCGTTCTGAAGGAGTTGAGGAGCCATGCCGATGATCTTGATCCAACTCACCCTCGTAGCTGCCGGTTTCTACCTCGGAGGCCCAGCCACGAAAGCAGGAGGAGCGTTCCTCTTGGCCGGAGTGGCGGCGTTCGGAATCGCTGTCGGCTGGTGGGCGTACGGAAAAGCGAAAGGAGGAAACCGATGAAGTTCAACATGGAAACTATGGGTGCGAACATCCGCCGCCTGCGCCGGGCGAAGGACTGGACGCAAGAGGAACTAGCAGATCGTCTTGATGTGAGCGCGGCTTCCATCATCAACTATGAAAACGGCAAGGGAAGCCCCAGCTATCAAGTTGCATGGAAGATGTGTGATCTGTTCGGGGTCACCCTAGATGCGCTAGGCAGCCGTCAGACAGCGGCATAACACCAACTTTTGCACCTTGACATCGTGATTACAGGAAAGCGGCTACCGAAAGGAGCTGCCTATGGAAGAGAACGAATACCTGCGCGCCTGCAAGCGCCTGCCGACCAAAGACCTCGTTGAAGAGCTTCGGTGCAGAGAGGGCGTAGAGGCTTCCATGCTTGCCGTGGATGTGGAAGCCTCAGTGAAGGTGTCAGGTCCTGCGATCGTGCTCGTCGTCATCGACTAGCCGATCCGGGCGTACGGATAGCAGCCCTTGATGTTCGCGTGGAAGTACCTCCCGTGCGAGCTTGCGGCCATCAAGGCGTGATAGACCGATTCGGGCACACCGGAGTACTGATAAAGGCCCCCGGAGTTGAAGCGGATATAGAGAGCGCCGTTCTCATATCCGACCGCGTTCAGATCGCTGGAGCTGACGTGCTGCATCTGCATGGTCCCCACCTCCTTCCAGACGGAAGGATACCACCCGCTTTCCTGTATTCACGATGTCGAGAAGGCAAGTAAGAGTTTTTCAGAATTGCACTTTGAAAGGAGAACCGTTGGTAACCATAACTATCTCGGCAGACACAACGGAAGAGGCAGTTTCGACTTTGCGCGCCATCACAGAGCCGAAACTGCTGATCAACAAGAAGGATCTCGCTCAACTCGTTACGAATTCACCCACTCGTGGTAACGACGAAGATGGAACAGCATCTCCTGAACGGAGATATCTCTAATGGCGCAAGCGAGAGCCTGCATATCCATACCACCATCAGCATTCATTCGGCTTTCGATCAGGTCCTGGATCTTATCTTTCTGCACCTCAGAAAGCCCTTGTTCGTTAACGAGCGTAATGAAGTCATCGAAGTTCTTAGCCATGTTTGCACCTCCCTTCTGGGAAGAGTGTAGCAGCAGCTCTCACGGGGTAGGTGTGGAAGCCAACGGAGCAGGACAGCACTCCATTTCGCACCCATCCCCTGAGGTCTGCTTAAGGAGAAAGGAGGAACCATGGACTACCCGATCACCATGCCCACGCGCGAAGTGGCGGCACAGCTCGGCACCAATCCTGCCACGGTGCTGGAGTACGCAAGACGGAAGGAGGACCCCTTGCCCCTTCGCTACATCAAGGGCAAGCGCAATGGTGGCTTCGTCGTCACAGCAGACTTCCTCGAGTGGATAGATCGGAATACATGCAGCTACAACGAAAGGAGAGACTATGGGACAAAATAATGTGCGGCCGCCCGTCCAAAGCATGCCGCACAATGCCAGAGGCACGTTCATGGTAACACGTGAGCGCCGGGAAGACCTCCGGAACACCGCTATAGCCATTGGCATGGCGTTAGGGATGGTGGCACTCCCCCACATTCTGGCGGCCCTGGAAAGGCTGTCATGAGCACCGCGAAAACGGTCAACGTGGCTGATGCCGAAGTCTATGTGCGCTCAGCCTGTAGGTGGATCAAGCGAAATCCTGAGAAGTTCAAGCGCCTCATGCACCTCACGCATCAGCAGGTGGATAAGGGCGCTTCTTCTGTGCAGCGCGGAGATATCTACAACCTGGCGAAGCGTGCTGGATTCTCTGTCACCGACTGCGAAGAGCTCAAGCGGAACAACAATCTCTGGGCACCTCTTGCCCGATATATGGTGATGCTCCGTCCCCGCTTGGCACGGGTGCTGCACTTCCGCGATGCGGGATGCGACCATGTGGATATGGATGCCATCTGGCGCGAGGAGGTCAACCAGGGCACTACATTCCTTGCTCCCAACTGGCAGGCCGCGAAGCGTGCCTGCGAAGAGGGATGCGTGAGCGCAGCATGAAGCAGTCATTCGAGATACCGGGGCGCTTGCCGGGGCTCAATGAGTACACCTCGGAGAATCGCACCCATCCCATGAGAGCAGCCAAGCAGAAGCACAACACCGAGGATATGATCAAGTGGTGTGCTAAGGCTGCTCACATCAAGCCCATGCGCTCCCCTATCCATGTGCACATCAAGTGGATAGAGCCGAACATGAGGCGGGACAAGGACAACATCCGCTTTGCCGTGAAGTACATCTTGGATGCCTTGGTGAGCCTTGGGACCATCAAGGATGACGGCTGGAAGCAGATAGGTGGCCGTAGGCATCCAGGTATCACAGATGAATACATGGTCAACAAGTCCAATCCCCGCGTTGTGGTGGAGTTAGAGGAACTATGACGCGGATGGACTGGACCACGGCAGAAGTTGCCTACCTCGTTGAGAATGCAGGACGTATCCCCAAGCGTGAGATCTGTAAGTATCTGAAGCGTCGCTCCGAATCGGTGAAGCAAAAGGCCAAGGCACTCCGAGCGCAAGGCATCCCGGTTGATCTCCGATGCTACCGCCCGAAGCTGGAGGCTTGCCCTGCCTGTGGGTGCATGAGGTCAACGCTTGGAAAGCACGGGATATGCGAGGTGTGCAGAAAGCGTGCCCAACTCACAGCCATACATTCCCGCATCTCACGCCTTCTGCATCAGATTCCCTTCGAGGAGCGCGAGAGATACGCAGAGACCGAGGCTGAGACTGAAAGCGCGAATGATCCGATGCCTCGCTCCCCCAGCCTAGAAGGACTCTCCTATTACGCAACATGTAAGGCTAAGGAAGCACGTGACCGGGCTATGGAAGCCTGGCAGATCCGCAATCTGACACGTCAGGTAAAGGCGGCCCAGAAGCGCAAAGAGCGCATCCAGAAAAAGGCAAATCGTTGACACCTTGCGCCCTGAACTGGAAAGAAAGGAGCACTGATGGCACGCGAGAATCTTAAAACCGCCCGTAATGACAAGGGCATGACCCAGCAGCAGGTAGCGGATCACTTGGGGATCAGCCTGAGGTATTACCAGATGCTCGAATCTGGGGACTTCAACGGGAGATATGAACTCTGGGACGCCTTAGAGGACTTGTTTCAGGTACATCAACGGAAACTCCGAGAGATGCAAGGTAATCATCCCGTTCAAGCAGCCAATCGGTTGGAACCTCAAACAGGTCAGCGATCCGCACAAGCGTCGTTAGAGGCGGTGCAGTGCGCCCTTGTTCGTAGTTCTGATAGGAGCGCAGGGTAATGTCTAAGGCTCTTGCCATTTGCTCTTGCGTAAATCCGGAGTGCATACGCGCGCTCCGAAGCCTGTCCTTGAAGCCCATAGTCATCCGCTCCTTCTTTTACGAAACATTCTAACGTGAAGCATTGTTTCTTGCTACGAAGCTTTACTTCGTGTAATGTGTGAGTACGTTATAAAGTTTCGTAAATCAACACTACGTAAAGGAGGAACCATGCTGACGTACATGGAACCCGTGGAGCTTCGCAAGCTGCGGCTGTTCGACAAGAGCATCTATCGCGAGTTCGCGAACAAGACACTGATCGAGTTCTTGGAGAAGGCGAAGGTTGGGGATGTATTCGAAGTGACGGGCTTCCCGGATACAGGCGAAGACCTCACGAAGCTCACCCAGAAGATCAGGCAGGCCATAGACACCGAACGATTCTATGAGGACAAGAGAAGCGTTGTGAAGGTCTTTCAGCGCAAAGGGAGGCTGTTCTTGGAACGCACCGAAACATACGAACAGCGCCAGCAACGCCTGCGAGAAGAAGAGCAGAAGCAGCACACCCCAAGGATCTTGAAACCAGCAATCTAGAAAGGAGAAACACCCATGCAGATAGAACGCGTCAGGATCGAAGATGTGTATCCCGTCGAGGACGAATACGGAAATCAATACCTCTCTCGCGATTACTCGCTCAAAGAGAATCAGCGATACATCGAAGAACTTGCTGCATCTTTCGACCAGAAGACAGGAGAACCGAACGAGCCTCCCGTACTGGTGAGGGATGGAGGCATCTACCGCATCAAAGCAGGCAACACACGCATCATGGCCATGCGCTCATTGGGAACCGATTCGTTCATGGCAATCATAGACGACAAGGACACTCCCCAATCACTGATAGAAGCAGCCATCCGCACGGACACCAAGAAAGCCTATGAACCTATTGAGAGGTCCCGTTTCGAGCAGCAGCTATACCTGTTCGGAACAGACGAATACGTATCTGAGACCACAGGGCGCACGGTAGAGGAAGTACGCAAGGTGCGCCGTACGATCGAGAGTATTGAAGATGCGGCAGAGGACATGACCATCGACCGCATGATAGCCCTCGTGGAGTTCGAAGACGATCAGGATGCCTACATGGAGATTGTAAACGCCAAGGAGGGTGAGTGGCAGAAGGTCGCCAGTGACATCCGCATCAGCAGGGAACACATAAAGCGCAGGATGGCGCTCAAGGAAGCTCTTGATGAGCGCGGGATCAAGATAGTCGATGAGACCCCTGATGGCTATATCTTCCATATGTACACCAACAGCGCCGAAGGTCTACCAGAAGACCTGCCAGAGCAGGCGGTGTTCAGTCTTAACTACGCTGTTGACGGCATTCCGGATAACGGCTTCCTCTACGTCCCCGCATCAGAGGATGTAAATCCCGAAGAAGAGGAGAAGCGGGCCCAAGATGCCGTACTCGAAGAAGAGTACGAGAAGACGTACGCAAGCCGCCTCGCATGGTTCCTGGAGCACATAGAGGAGGACATGCCAGCACTGTGCGACGGTATACAAGACCCCTTGAATGCGTACAGCTACGAGATCAGAGCCTTCATGGGTGAAAACAACATACCTGCCCCTCTTGGAATAGAGCATCGCATCTATTCCTTCATTGCGATGAGGAAACCCTGGAACTTCGAGCATGAGTTCGAAGGGTCACGCGCGTGTGGCTTCATCGACATTACCAACGCCCTGAGATCCTGTGGGTACGAACCCTGCGAAGAGGAGCTGAACCTCTACGCCCGAGCAGAAGCAGCCCTAGAAGAATGTGAGGAACGATGAGCGATACACCTGTTTTCGAAGAGGTAGAAGCTGAGATCATAGAACCCGAAAAGGAGCTGCAAGTAAACTATGCTCCCGCGGTGATCAGCGATAACCTCACCGCCCTTGATTCGTATGTCGAATCAAAGATAGCGCCCTATGTGGGCGTGCAGATAGACCCCGAAGATGAGAATTCCATCAAGACCGGACGTGCCGTCATAGCTGAGTTGAACAAGCTGAAAGCCCCCATCGAAGAGGAGCGCAAGCGCATCAAGAGGGCTTACGAGGAACCCTTCAAGGCCTTCGAGGGGCGCGTCAAAGGTATAACCAGCAAGATCGACAAAGCCAGGGCCGATATCAAAACACAGGTTGACGAAGCCGACGAGAAGTTCCGCCAGAATCGTCGCGATAATCTCAAGACCGAGTATGAGGGCTGTGCAGGTGCCATGGCTGATGTAGTGCCATTCGATGCGATCCTTGACGAAAAATGGCTCAATCGCTCGACCGCCCTGACCAAAGCAACCAACCAGCTCTACGAGCGTACAGAGATGGCTTTGAAGGGTTACAACACCCTTCAATCAAAGCAGTTCAACCACAAGGATGAGGTCATCAAGAGCTTCGCTCACACCCTAGACATCATCAGTGCTCTCGACCTCGAAGATAAGCTCAACGCACATGATAGGGAGATGGCTGAGTTCAAGGCGGCTCAGGAAGCCGCCCAGACGGTCAAAGAGGAGCGAACAGGACCAACCTCTGAACAGATCCCAGAACCTTTTACAGGCCCTGCTGTCATCGTTGGCGATAAGCAATCAGATGAATCCTACCAGTGGTCCCTGTCAATGGAGTTCGAGGGGTCCCGTGAGCTTGCCGAGCGCGTAGCAAGCGCCCTCAAGGCCCTGGGTATAACTGGTGCCTCCATCAAGTGCATGGGAGGTGTGAACATTGGCTAGCGAGATCGTGCTCCATGAAGAGCGCCCCTTAGCTTCAGCGGGTGGCTATGACATGATCCCGGTAGAGCAGATCAAGCGCCAGACCGACCAGGTGAAGTCCCTCATGGCCTCGTGCATGAGCGAAGGCATGCACTACGGGAAGATTCCCGGTTGCGGGGACAAGCCAACGCTGCTCCAACCCGGCGCCCAGAAGCTGACCATGATGTTCGGGCTTGCCGACACCTACGAGATCAGCCGCGAGGACCTGCCGAACGGCCACCGCGAATACACCGTGAAGTGCCTGCTGATGTCAAAGAACACGGGGCTTGTGCAAGGCTCGGGCGTCGGCCTGTGCTCTACGATGGAGAAAAAGTACCGATACCGCAACGTGTCGGATTACGAAGTTACCGACCAGCCCATTCCCCAGGACGCCCGCGAGCGCAAGCAGGAATACCGCAAGCAGGGCTATGGGATGAAGAAGGTGGATGGGCAATGGTGCTGGGTCAAGTACATGGATTCGACCCAGCAGGAGAACCCGGATATCGCGGACACCTACAACACGGTGCTCAAGATGGCCTGCAAGCGCGCCCTCGTAGCCGCCGTGCTCAACACCCTAGCGGTCTCCGATCTCTTCACCCAGGACGTTGAGGATCTAGGCTCCTACGCCGTCACAGAAGCTCCTGCTCCCTCTCAAGCACCGGCTCCTGACCCACGCAAGACCCTTTGGAGCGAGGTGGGAAACCTCAAGCGCACAGCCATCTCTAACGGCATCCAGGAGGAGGACATCACAGCCTGGATGAATGCCTATATTATCTCAGACGACGGGAATCCCAAACCGCTCACAGAGTACACCGCGGAGGAGATCACAGAGGTCAAGCACCACATAGCGGACCTTATAGCCACTAAGAGTTCAGAGGCATCTCAGCAAGAGCTGCTTCCTGAGGACGTGGTGTTCTGATGGCTGGGGGATACACCTTCCATCAAAGCTATCACGAGGCTCTCAAAGCCCGTAGCCCGGAGGAGCGCCTGGCTCTCTACGATGCCATGAGCCTCTATGCCTTCGAGGCCACGGATACCGAGTTTGATGATCCTAACCTCGCCATGGCTTGGAGCCTTATCAAGCCGAACCTAGATGCTTCGCTCAAGCGGTCGAAGACCAATGCAGATAACGCCCGTAAAAGGAGCGTTAAAGCCACATCTAAAACGACCGTACCAGCGACCGTTAAAACGGTGGCAAAACCGACCGCTAAAACGAGCGTTGAAACACCTGTAGAAACGGTCGCTTTACCTGAATCATTAGGAGAGGAATGGAGTGGAGTAGAGAAGGAGAATCTTTCCCTTGGAAAGAAAGATTCTCCTTCTTCCCGGGCAGGAGACGGTGCGGCTGCGGCTAAGGCCGCACCGCCCCTGCCGAAAGGCTGGGAAGCGACGGGGTGCATCTGCACGCACTCGGGATGCCGTGAGAATCAGCTCAGGGGCAGCAACGGTGAGCTATGGTGTCCGGCCTGTGACCGAGACGCACTCCGTGAGATGGGGGTGATCTCATGACCGATATCCACGCCCACCCCTACGGGCTATCCCATGAAGTTGCTGAACGCTACGGCAAGCCCCATTTCATGGCTCATTACCTCTCCGGCAATGCGACGGCGAAGAGCGTTGACCGCTACATGGTCGAGGAGGATGCCTTCTGCATCGTCTGCGGGAGGAGTGCCACCAACGCCCACCATGAGCCTCCCAAGGGCATCATGCGAACCTTCCCGATGGCCACCGACCACGGCCTATGGCTTCTGCGTCCTTCCCTCCTCGCTGTATGCGGGACAGGGACTACAGGGTGCCACGGAAAGATCCACGCAAAGCTTTTGCGGATCGAGTGGGTATGGGACGAGCCGGGTTTTGAAGATGCGTGGTGGAACGGCTCACTGCTGGAGTCGTCCGAACCGCATTCCCCGAGCCTCTACGAGGTTGGATGCTGGCGCATCACCAGCGGCGGTGTGTTCATCAAGGAGGTACGGGGATGCAGCTGATAAATGATCATTTCCAGAACTACAAGCGTTATCAGATCCCAAAGGCTCAACTGGTCATAGCTGACATCCCGTACAACGTGGGAAGCAAGGCATATGGGAGCAATCCGACTTGGTATGAGGGCGGAGACAGGCATAACGGCGAGAGCGAGAAAGCCCACTCCGCTTTCTTCGATACTGACGGGAACTTCCGCATTATGGAGTTTTCCACTTCTGCAATCGCCTCAAGCAGATAGCGATCTAAAGGAGTCTACATGTCTGAATCAATATCAAGCAAGCTGAGAGAGTGGGCAAATACCAATGGGTCCATTTGTGGTGCAGAAGATGTCATTGATAGCCTGAGAAGATACCTAAGCGTCTTACCTTGCCCGGAATGGTCGGATGACGTTAAGGCTATCGACCGCTATATAGCCGACCAGATAGAGGCCGAGCAGAAGGCCATCATAGAGGCTCAGAGCGGTGGTAGCTCTAACTTATGGAATCGCAGCCCTCATCACATCATGAGGACCTACGCCGAGGGCAAGGGCAAGCCCATGGAAGACGGCGAGTCCATCACGGAGTGGCTTAACCGGTACTACGTGCCGCTAGAAGATGCCTATCCATGGCCTAAGGACTCCGCAGGGAATCCGATCAAGATAGGCAAGACCTACTGGGGAGCAGATGGGAAGGCATGGAACATCATGTCGCTCAAGCCTGGCATGAAATACGATGTTGTGGGCAAGTGCGGCGGCCGCGTGAATGACCACCTCAAAGCCTTCTGGCTATCCCCTGAGCCTCCCGCGCCCAAGATCCTGACCGCCAACGGCGTGCCGATCGAAAAGGGCATGACGGTCTATGTGACCAAGGAGCATGCGCGGGACTGCGGACACAGGAGCAACATGGCGTGGCTTTGTCGGTACCGCTTCGGCGACCCCATCACCGTGTTACGAGCTTATCCTAGCGGCAGCGTGGCGCTTGACAGAGAGAAAGATATCTCATGCCCCGCCTCTTGGCTCACCACTGAACGGCCTGATTGCCAAGAGCGCATAGATGAGGATAAGGGCAATATCTCAAGTGTTTATTGGGGATGTCGGGTCATCGATTCCTGCTCAAATTGTCCGACAAGAATAGATGGCGAGAGACCGAGAGATCATTACGGTGTAAAAAACTGCACCGTCGCCCAAGGCATGGACCTAGCCCGCCGTCAGGCTGAGCTGGATGCTCTCTTGGGAGACGGAACGGTCCATTGCAAGGATTGCGCGTCATCCCAAGAAGACGGCCACCTCTGCTACCGCTTCGCTCAGGGAGTCTATGACGAAGATGAGGGTGCGGATGTCATCACACCTGTGGAGGTCGAGCCTGAGGGTTCCTGCTCGTGGGGCAGGCGACGATGAGCGCCCCCTGGAACGAGCCTGAGGCCCCGTATTGGTCTGAGGTCTATGCAGATGCCTACGTGGACCTGCTTATGGCTCAGGAGGTCCCTGGGGTCCAGACAAGGGATGACGCGCTCCGGGACCTGAGGCGCATAGCGCGTGATCTCGATGACTACATTTCAGATTTGGAGGCAGCATGAGTGGTTGTTTTCGAGACCTTCCGCCAGTGCTTGATCCATGCTGCGGAAGTCGAATGTTCTATTTCAACGATCATCATCCTTCCGTTCTGTTCTGCGACAATCGCGATGTGACCGAAATGCTCTGCGACGGCCGGATGCTCACGATCCGCCCAGATGTGGTATCCGATGTGACCGCACTCCCGTTCGAGGATGAAGCGTTCCCCTTGGTCGTGTTCGACCCACCTCATCTGTTCGCAGGGTCTAACGGTTGGCAAGCCAAGAAGTATGGAACGCTCCCGAAGGACTGGCGGGAGTGGATGACTCAAGCATTCTCAGAATGCTGGCGCGTGTTGGCCAGCAACGGAACGCTCATCTTCAAATGGTTTGAGTATCGTATCCCTCTTTCTGAGGTGTTGGAATGTGCCCCGACAGAACCCTTATTCGGAAATCGTAGGCCGGGAGCGAGCAAGACCCACTGGCTCGTGTTCTTCAAGCCTGAATCAACTGAAAGGAAAACTGATGACGAAACTGCTGCATGAGCGGCTGAGGGAATACATGAAAGATGGCGTACTCATAGACCATGAATCGCCATTAACTCAGGCATTGGAGCATTACAAGTTAACCCCAAGACTTGGCAGCGTCTATGTTGAATCGTGTTTCTTTAAGAAACTTGCCGACGAAATAGAACGCTACTACATCCCACGCCCACGCTATGAAGATGGGGAACCTGTGCAGTTCGGAGATTCGGCAGAGCGTGATTTCGGAACAGATGACGCTAAGAATATCGACAAGTTCGTTTTCTACAGCGGTGGTACCGTTGATGTTTGTGGCTCGAATGGGCATTTCTCTACCAGCAGAAACGGCAAAGGACTAAAGCGCCTCACTCCCAAGGTACTGGATGCCGATGGAGTGGAGATAAAGGTCGGGGATACAGTTTACAACCTTGAAGATAAATGGGCGCAGGGTATCGTCGAAAGCATCTACAAGGGAACAATGCCTACAACGGAGAATAATTGGTACGTAGGATGCTTGGACAATAGAGGCGAGTTTGCTTTCAACAAGAGCCCAGAAAACCTTACCCACGAACGCCCCGTATTCGATGCAAACGGTGAGCGCATCTGCAAGGGCGATACGGTGTATGTTTCAGAGAAGTATCGCGACAGATGGTCAAGAGCCTGGTATGACGAGGACGGTATGTTCTTCGGGCTGAAAGGCTATGAATTCGGACATCCTGTCACGGTCTCTTCGATGAGTGACCGCGATGGGTACAGCCAGGTTTATTTCATAAGGGGCGGTTGCAATTGTCCGAACCTCGCCCTCACCCACCGCGAACCTGACAGTTTCGAGAAGCTGCTAGAGCGTATGGAGGAGTACGCACAGAAGAACGAAGGTTACATTGACGGCTCGAAGGTTGGCGACTTTTCCAAAGAATTGCGCGCCCTCATAGAGAGGGGTGCGTGATGGGAATGAAACTGAGCGAGAAGGACGGAGCGTTCATCCGGCAGGGTCATAAGGCGTTCGCCGAACCTGGGACGCTGTGCCGCTGCGGCGGGGAGCTGAGGGGCCTGTCGTACAGCGGCTATGGAAACGGCTGGAGCGACGGCGTATGGGCTGAGGGAGAGAAGAGAGCACGCGACCTCAAGGTGTGCGAAGAGTGCGGAGCGGTATACGCGATGCCCATGAGCGTGGAGAGGGGTGCGTGATGAAGTGTCCTTTGTCATATCGAGAAACAACCGTGATTGACGGCATCGAATGCACGCAGCGATCAATGGAGTGCAGCCTTGATTGTGCGTGGTTGGTAGAGAGGGGAGCCGCCAACAGCTGCGAAAGATACTGCGCAATAGCCGTAATCGCATCATCCGGAACAGAACCGATGGGATTTTGTCCTGTCAATTCAATCGAAAAGAGTGCGTGATGGAACGAATAGTTGATATACCGAGCGACATAGAAACAATCAAGGTCGGACTTAATGACCCACTATTTACGAAGATGTTAACTGGCTTTCCTGTCCGCGAAGAGATCATCCGCTGTCGGGATTGCGATCATCTAATTGAGTGCATGGATTTAGATGACTGGTGCAGTAGGCATGAGTCAGAAGTCAACCCTGACGGCTTCTGCGCTTGGGCTGAGAGGCGGGAAGATGGCTAGGGTGCTCATAGCCTGTGAGGAGAGCCAAGCGGTATGCAAGGCTTTCCGTGCGCGTGGCCATGAGGCGTACAGTTGCGATCTGCAACCGTGCAGCGGTGGCCACCCTGAATGGCACATCCAAGGGGACGCGCTGGAGGCTCTTCACGCTGAGGATTGGAATCTGCTGATCGCCCACCCTCCTTGCACCTATATGAGCAAGGCTGGGGCGCGTTGGATGTACCCAACAGCTGGATCACCCAGCAAGGAGCGGTACCGTAAGGCCATGGAAGCGAAAGAGTTCTTCATGCGTTTCCTTGATTCTGACGTACCGCGCATTGCGGTCGAGAACCCGCGACCAATGAAAATAGTGGGATTGCCCGAGCCATCTCAGACCATCCAGCCTTACGCTTTCGGAGACCCATACAGCAAGGCTACGCATCTATGGTTACGCAACCTACCTCCGCTGATGGCAACGTTGATTTGCTCAACCCATGTTCCTTGGGTGCAAAGCAACACCGGAGCAAAAGCAAGGGGAGGCAAGTCGCATCCAGGTATCGCCCGAAGCGCGAAAGAACGAAGCAAAACATTCCCCGGCATCGCCCAAGCCATGGCAGACCAATGGGGTCCATTGTTGGAGGAGGAATCATGAGCGATTGCAGCACGCAAGCAATGGCACCGAAAGAGCCGCCTAAGACTTGCGGGACGTGTGCCAACTTCGTGAAGGAGCCTTACAAGCAACATGCGGGAGCATGCATGGCGAGCTATAAGCATTGCCCAGTGAACGGCTATCTCTGCGTAAGTGATATGTGGCCGTGTGAGAGGACTGATCTGTACATCCAGAGAGAAGACACGCTAGAACAACGCTGCCAGCAGCTAGAACTTGTGGCGAAAGAGCTGTACACAGAACTCAAGGTTCACATGATCGACGAGATGGTTTCGAGATGTGCAACGCCGAAAGAAGCGTCTGATAGAACTCGCTTTTGTCTATCAAATCAGAGATACAGGCTCGAAGCGTTAGGGGTGAGCGTAGATGACTAACGAACTGAAACCGTGCCCGTTCTGCGGGGAAACGCCGAGCGTTGGACTGTGCGGTGATCGTGTCATGCACGACTGCGAAACGTTAGGAGATCTCATCGTATGCACCGTTGAGGCATGGAACACCCGCTATGAGCACACATGCGAGTTGATCATGCACGAAGGTTCGCCAGCATGTTCGGAATACCTGGCTGAGCAAGATTATGGTGCTCGATTCTGTGATCAATGCGGGGCCAAGGTGGTGCGCGGATGAGGCTATACGTGATCGGTCCGGTATCGGGGATAAAGAAAAACAACCGACCGGCATTCGAGGAGGTTGCGACGGTGCTCATGGCCGAGGGCTATGGCGTTGACATACCGCACAACATAGTCCCGGAATGCGTCGATGATTGGAGGGGCGCGATGCTCCACTGCCTCCACCATTTGACCATAACGCGCGTCAGATGCGACAAAGGGCATGAGGGCGAGCACACTGGCAACCCTTACATACAGGGTATCGCCATGCTGGACGGCTGGGAGAAGTCCAGGGGAGCGCGGATCGAGCATGATCTCGCCGAGGCGCTGGGAATCCCATGTAAGCCGTGGAGAGAATGGCTGTGAGCGACACCTAACCCATACTGACACTGCGGTTGGGTACCGTCTCCTTTCTAGGTTAGGCCGTCTTTCGGGGCGGCCTTTCCGCTTTCAGAGCGACACATTGCGCACTATCAGGGGCATGTTGACCAACCCCAGACATGAGACCTTCGTGCAGTCGATCATTGGCGGCATGTCACAGCGCAAGGCCTACATAGAGGCCTATCCCAACGCTGCGAAATGGAAGCCTGAGACCGTGGATTCCAAGGCCTCTCACCTCTTCGCCGAAGATAAGGTTCGGACAAGGTACGAGGAGCTTCAGGCGGAGACGGCGAAGGATGCCAAGATCTCGCGCGTGAAACTCCTCAAGCGCCTTGATTGCCTTGCTGACAAGTCCGAGCGGGTGATCACGCAGGTATACGACGAAGAGGGCCGCATCAATTTCAATGCATCCCAGGCGCTTATATCGGCTACGAAGGAACTGCTTCCCTTCGCTGAGGACGAAGCCGAGGAAAAAAAGCTTTTCGTAGCAGACTTCGGATTGCTCCTCGCCCCTGACTTCCTGAAGCCCCACCGCATGATCGCACGCCGAGAGGCTGTGGATTTCTGGGCAGGGGGCGGACGCGGGTCCATGAAGTCGTCGTGGGCATCCCTTGAAGTCGTGAAGGATATAGAGGAGAACCCCGACCACCACGCCCTCGTGATGATGCGTTACAAGAACCAGCTACGGGACTCAGCTTACACGCAAGTGGTGTGGGCCATTCAGATCCTAGGCCTTGAAGATGACTACGAGATGCCAGCCTCCACCCTGCGCATCCGAAAGAAATCCACGGGGCAGCTCATCATTTTCAAAGGTTGCGACAATCCGAACAAGGTAAAGGGTGTCAAGGTCCCATTCGGATACATCGCCATCCTATGGATGGAAGAGTGCGACATGTTCCGAGGCATGGCCGAAATCCGAAAGGTCCAGCAGTCGGCCATCCGCGGCGGCGATGACTACATCCGTATGTACACCTTCAACCCTCCACGCTCCAAGCAGTGCTGGATCAATGAGCATGTTCAGGGCCTTAAGGATAGAGGACTACCCTACTTCGAAAGCAATTACCTCCGTGCTCCCGTCGAATGGCTAGGTGAGCAGTTCATCGAGGATGCCGAAGAGCTCAAGCGCACAGACCCCCAAGCCTATGAGCATGAGTACATGGGCATTCCCGTGGGTCTTGGCGGGGATGTGTTCGACCGCTACACCTTCCGAGAGATCACCGATGGCGAGATAGCTGCGTTTGATAACCTCAGATGCGGCCAAGATTTCGGTTGGTTCCCTGACCCATGGGCATTCACGATGTCCGAATGGCAGGCCGCCACGCGCACCATCCTCACCTGGTACGAAGACGGCGGGAACAAGCTTCCTCCCAATATCCAGGCAGAGCGGATCAAGGCCGCGCTCACATGGTCCGATGATGGACGCACCGAGACCTACCACCATGCCCGCGTGCTCTCAGATGATGCCCGAAACGACCTCATATCAGCCCAGAGGGATGCCGGTGTCAATGCCAGAGCATCCGAAAAGGGTTTCATGCGCGAGGCATCCTACGAATTCTTGCAGTCATGCACCTGGGTAATAGACCCAGTGCGCTGCCCACACCTCGCCAAAGAGGTGCGAGAGATGCAGTACGAGAAGAATGCAGATGACGAATGGCTTAACTCGATTCCGGATGGCAATGACCACTGGGTAGATGCCACCCGCTACGCCTTCATGAGAGAGGCCAAGAAGCGCAGAGCCTACCGCGGAGCGACACCTCCGCCAAAGTAGCCTCAAACGGCGCGAGAAAGGCTTGGCGTGACGCTCGAAGAGTTCTCCCTATCCTCGAAAGCTAAAGAAATCATCAAAGATGCGGGCTATGAGCTGTACACCACCATGGATACTCATATCCAAGAGTGGTATAGCTGGTACACCACAAGCAATGATGATTTCTACAAGGTCGATTATGTAGTGAAAGCGGGTGATACAGAGAGCAAGAAAAGCCGTGATCGCTACAGCTTAAAGCCTGCGAAGAGAGTATGTCGCGAATATGCCTCCCTAATCCTCACCGAAGATACAGAAATCTCAGTAGATACCTCGAAAGCCAATGCGTGGCTCCAGGACTACCTGTCCCGGAACAGCTTCTGGCCGTCTGGACAGAACCTGATAGAGAGAGCCTTCGCTATCGGAACAGGCGCGTGGGTGCTCGACTACGACATTAAGCAGAACGCAGCAGAGAGCAAGGTACGTATTCAGCGCCACGATGCGCGCATGTTGAAACCGCTCTCATGGGACGTTGAAGGGATATCCGAGTGCGCAATAGCCGACAGGATCACTCATAAGGGCAAGAGCATTGAACGGCTTGCTCTCTACGTCCTAGATGAGGGCACATACCACGTCAAGATGCACCTCATCAAGGATAATGCCGAGATAACCCCAGAGGAACTTGGATATATCTCAGACTTCGACACGCAGAGCCCCCGTAAACCCTTCGGCATCGTCATCCCCGGGATTGATAACACCCTCGCGGACTTCTCTCCCTATGGCATGAGCATCTTCGCTGATGCCGTGGATGCGATCAAGGCCGTTGATCTCGCTTTCGATTCGCTCTATCAGGAGGTCGACTTGACCCAGGTCAAGATATTCGCCTCTGAGGAGATGCTAGATATCGACGTGCGGAACGGGAAAGCAATTCCGTTGTCAAAGCAGGATATGCAGACCTATCGGATGATGGAGGGGCAAAATGCAAGCAGGTTCATCGATATATTCTCTCCCAACATCCGCACCGACCCGCTCAAACAAGCTCTTAACATCGCACTTGCAGAGCTAGGTGAGGAGTGCGGTTTCGGCCAAAACTACTTCACGCTCGACAAGGCAGGCGGCCTCAAGACTGCGACTGAGGTAGTGGCCGACAATGGCGCCCTCATGCGAAACGTGAAGAAGCATGAGAACGTAGTGCGCACTGCCATCCAGGATGTCATGGGTGCATTGCTCGATACTGCAAGGATTCACTGTGATGCGGATATAGAACAAGACTTCGGCGCTGTTTCAGTCAAATTCGATGATTCCGTTATTACAGACACCCAGACCGCCAAGAACCAGATGCTGGCCGAGATAGCAGCAGGGGTCCTTCCGAAGTGGAAATACGCTGAAACCTGGTACGGGATGACCGAGGAGCAGGCGAAGGCCGAGCTACCGCAGCAAGAGCAAGCGTTTGACCCGGGATTCTAAATGCTCTCCCCTGAATTGATGGGGGAAGCCGGGGATGCAGTAGCCACCGTCTACACCCAGATAGAAGCGGAGATGCTGGCCCATCTTACGGCCACGATGCTCTCAGGGGATATCACCTCCAAGACCGCCGGGGAGCTCGCCCTGTTGGCCCAGACCCACGAAAGCGAACTTCGGGCTATCATCGAAGCTAACAGGGATGCCATAGATGCCGCAGTCCTTGACACAGCAGAACGGCTCCTAGAGGCCTCGGACGCTGATGACCGCTCAAGGCTCCTCTCAGATGAGCGAAAAGCTCCTGCCCAGATAATCTCTACAGTAGCCGGGATAGCAGAGGTCCTAAGCCGCGATAACCTTGCCATGCTCAAAGGCGCAAAAGAGGCATTCCTCCAGGCCTCCATCGAAGCGGTGACCCAGGTCAACACCGGATACCTCACAGCGGATAAGGCAGTGCATAAGGCGGTCCGCAAGCTGGCTAGAGGCGGCATCCCTATAACCCATGTGACCTACAAGGACGGCCAGGGCAATGTGACCGTCCGCAATAACGTGGATGTGGCCGTGAGGCGTCATGTGAGGACCCAGATAGCCCAAGACGCTAACCGGATGTCAATGGAGCGCCTGGACAAGCTGGAGATCAAGCTGGTAGAGGTCTCAAGTCATGCTGATGCACGCCCCTCCCATGCCGAATGGCAGGGCCAGTGCTACTCCTTAAACGGCGAGATTACGATAGATGATGTGACTTATAAGGACTTTTACCTCCATTGCATGAGCGGGGACCTGGGAGATATCTTGGGAGGGGTAAATTGTCGGCATTCATTCGGTCCATATCGTCATGGAGCACCTAGGAGATACAGCCCGAATCCCGAGCATCCTTCCGGCCTTTCCGGTGAGGAGATCTACAACCTCGAGCAGAAGCAACGGTACCTAGAGCGTGCCATCCGTGCTGATAAGCGCGAACTGATGACCGCACAAGAGGCCTATGAGCAGGATTCCACCCTCTCGAACAAGACCGCTCTCATAAAGGCCCAGGAGCGCCTGAAGAAGCGCCAGGAGACCATGCGGGAGTTCATCAAGGAGGCGAACGCCCGGAGCAAGAACCCTCGTGTGAGCGTGCTCACCAGAAAGCCGAACCGCGAATGGGCGGGCGATATGCCTAAATCCAAGATGGTTCCAGCTTCGCATCGGAGCGTGAGCAAGTTCCTTAACCAGAAGAGCATCAAGTCCCAGATGCAATCTGCTGGCATCTCCAAGACCCGCATGAAGGCCGAGATATCCGCGGAGATGCTGCGGCGGGGTGGAACGACTGCTGACTTCGCGTCGCTCAGCGCCAAGGAGCAGCAGAGCATCTTCAGCAAGGTCAGAGGAGCCATAGATTCCAAGCTACCAAGCACGAAGAAGGCAAGGGTGGGGGTGCATACTAAACCCAAGTTCTCCCTAGAAGATTACCTTTATGAACTCGAAGGGGAACGAAGACCCATGACCTTTAAACAGGCAGACGGAAACAGAGTCAATCCGAACTATTTAAAAAAGCGTGGCTCTACGAAAAATTGTCAAACGTGCGCTGCGGTCTATGAAGCAAGACGGCAAGGATGGAATGTTGTCGCAAGGCTACGGTACAACAACAAGACGATGGATAATCTTGCGAAAAAACCAGAACGTATCTGGCTCGACCCGAACACCTGGCGCCCCCCGACGAGAATCGAACATTCTTCTCACAATGGAGTCAATAATGCATCTTTCGTTAACACAATCGTGGGGCAAGATGAGCGATACTCCATGCGATACACCTATTTGGGCATGGACAATAAATGGCACGGACATGTCGTCTCCGCTGAGCGTGATAAACATGGAGACCTGTTTATCTATGATGGACAAAATGGCAGGGTGTATCAAGGCGAGGAATTCAAGAAATTCATGGCGCGCCCTCGTGAAATAGGCTTATTCAGAGTTGATAACGCTATACTCAATGTTGACATTGCCAAGCAAGTCTTCCAGTTAGGATTCTAATGGAGCTAAGATACGAAATAGAAGCAACACGCTTTGCTCAGAAAAACGGATTTGATGGTGTCTACAATGCGCGGATAAATTCTGACGGCTCCGAAGAATACCAAGCTGGATGGTTTGACGAGAACGCTATGGGTGGATTGTTAGGTGGTTGGACTTGCCCATTTGACGATCAATCCTACGGAATCACAGCCAACGAAAACGGTGTGCATTGGTCTAACGATAGTCATTGCACCTATGATCAGAGCTTCCGAAACCCTCTTATACCCGATGTTTAGCGCGACACCTCATGCACACTGCCTCCATCGGAAGGAGACATCATGAAACGGGATATGGATCTGGTTCGGAATATCCTCTTTGCCGTGGAAGATTCCGACGAACCGCTTGATACCGACTTCCTGGACTTCGGAGAACATACGTCCGAAGAGGTTTCCTATCATGTGCGCATGCTCACCGCGCATGGCCTTCTTGATTCTCACGATGATGGAGATTACGGTTCCCCGAACCGCATCATCATTGACGGTCTGACGTGGGACGGATGTGATTATCTTGATGCCATCAGGAACGCCCGTGTCTGGGATAAGACTAAGGAAACTGTGAAGAAAGCAGTAGGATCTACCACTATGAGCGTCATCAAAGAGACCGCCGTGAAGATAGCATCGAAGCTGATAGACATAGAGATCTATTCATGAAGCCCACGCGACAATGAGTCTTTCCTCTGGCCCCGCTTCAGCGGGGCTTTTCAATTGCCTCGAATTCGATGCCTTTAGCGACACGCTCCATATCATCTCAGCATGCAGACCATCACCTCATATTCATGCCTCACCTGCGCATGGTCATCCACCGTTGATGAAGACGGTTTCGTAGAGTGCCGTCGCTTCCCACCAGAGGTCCACATCATCGACAACAAGCCCATTCAGCTTCGACCGCGCATGCATCCCAGTGACATCTGTGGAGAGCATACAGACCCTGACGATATCTAGCCAAGCGACACCTGTCAGAACCTGTTCCTGCTTGGGATAGCGCAAAAAACCCACCTGATGCGCAGAGAAGCGCGCAAACAAACCCAGGACGAAAGGACAGGAACATGGGTGAGGAAGAGAAGGGCTTGGAAGGTCAGGAAGAGCAGAAGCCTGAGACCCCTCCTGCTGACGAGCAGAAGAAGGGTGACGCTGCTCCTGACGGCAAGAAAGCCGAGGAGGACATCAAGGACTCCCACGGTCAGCCTGGCATCAACAAGGAGCGCCATGAGAAGGAGATGGCGGCCAAGGATGCCAAGATCAAGGAGCTAGAAGCCAAGATCGATGAGAGTGCCAAGACCGAGAAGGGCCGCGAGGACATGAAAGCGGAGCTTGAGAAGGTCAAGGCTGAGATGGCTGATGAGCGTGTAACCCACAAGCTAGAGCTTGCAGGGTGTCGCTCCGTCAAGGCCGCAAAGGCTCTCCTTGACGACTTCGACGGCGACGTCTCCAAGCTCAAGGCCGAGCACCCCTATCTGTTCGAAGCAGACAAGAAGACAGGCCGCGCGGGCGGAAAGCCTGGCGGCGCACCCAATGGCATTGACAGCAAGATTGACGATGCCATGGGCGTGAAGGGCTGAAAGGACTAGAGCATGCCTAACAATCTTGGAGGCAATGTATCCAAGTTCACCCGGAACTTGGATAAGATTATCGAGCGAGAGTCCATGACCTCGTTCCTGAACATCAATGGCGCTCTGCTGGGCGAGTTCGTAGGTGTCGGTGAGATCAAGATCGCGAAGATCGGCATGGACGGGCTGGCAGACTATGACCGCACCAATGGGTTTGTTGACGGCGGCGTGAGCCTCGAATGGGAGACGCGCAAGCTGGAGTTCGACCGCGGGCGCGGATTCTCCATCGACGTGATGGATGACGAGGAGCATGAGACGCTCGTCTCCGCTAATGTCATGGCGGAGTTCGAGCGTACGAAGGTCATTCCGGAAATGGATGCCATCCGTTTCGCACGACTGGCCGAGAATGCAGGGAACACGGTCTCCGAGGACTACGAGGACCCCGCGAAGGCGCTCAAAGCCGTGCGGCTCATGAAGGAATCCTTCGAGGACCTAGGCAAGGATCCCTCCGATATCGTGCTGTGCCTGACAAGCACCATGAAAGGTATGCTGCGCGATGCCATGCCGTACATGATGGGCCAGGGTGAAGCACCCAACGGGAACTTCGACACCTTTGACCAAATGCGCCTTAAGGTCATACCCTCCGGGCGCTTCTATACCGCTATCGACCTCAAGGACGGCAAGTCAACCGACGAGGCTACCGGCGGGTATCAGAAGGCGGCTGCGGGCGCAGGGATCAACTTCATGGGCCTCACATCGGATGCAGCAGAGGCCATCCAGAAGCATCAGAAGCTGCGCTACTTCACACCAGATCAGAACCAGAAGGCCGATGCGCACCTTTGGCAATACCGCGTATTCCATGACCTCATCGTCTTGGATAACAAGAAGCCGCTGATCTATTGCTCACACGCAACAGCCTAGGAGGTGACCATGAAGACCGTAGGATTGCAGATCAAGAAGGCTTCAAAGGCTCGGAAGCAGCCCAAGGCCGAAGAGGTAGCCAAGGATGAAACCAAAGCCGGTGAGACATCCGTTCGTAAGAAGGGCGAGAAGCCAGCAGAGCAGCCCAAGGCCGAAGAGGTAGCCTAGTTGCTCCCCATGGTGACATACGAGCGGTATCAGGAGCTTGGCGGCAAGCTCGAAAGGGATGCCTTCGAAGCATCCCTTCGAGCTGCCGTGGCTTCCGTTCGCGAGGTCATAGGCTTTAATGTGCCAAACGAAGCAAGCCTAGAAGCCTACGAGCGAGCGGTGTGCGCAGCGGTGGAAGTGGATCACCACTATGGAGCCTCAGGCGGCATCGGTGAGGGCGCTGAGTCTATGAGCCTAGGTGGGTTCTCGCTTTCAGGACTCGCGAAGGATGGGCTATCTTCATACGATGCGGACATGCGCCGCGCGATCAAGCAGGAACTCACAGGTTCCGGGCTGCTGTACCAGGGGATAGGCTGATGAGGCCCATCCCCAAAAGGATGCTGCCTGACTCCTGTTCAGTGCAGGTACCTAAAACCGATGCGCTCATGGGTGGCGAGTACGCAGACCCTATAACGCTTTCGGGGGTCTACGTGGAGCCTGTGAGCAGGGTACGCCCAACCTCCTATCAGCTCCAGGATGTCACCAATGCGGTGATGTATGTGGATGCCACGAACACCAAGGGGGCGCTCCGCATCCCGTCTGGCTCTCTGGTGACCCTTGAGGGAGAGGTATCCCCCTCAAGCGTTGCAGCGTGTCATGAGTTCTCGGCATTCGGGCGTGTGCATCACTGGGAGGTAGAGCTGGCATGACAGTGACAGTGGATACTCCCCTGCTGGATAGCCTGATAAGCCCATCAGCGCACAGAGCACGGCTTGAAGAGATATCCATGCGGGCAGAAGAGCTGATGAAGCCCTATGTGCCAGTGAGGGATAACACCTTGAGACCATCGGTCATGGCATCTGATTTCGCATCGGGAATGCTCACTTGGAACACGCCTTACGCGGCCAAGCAGTATCACGTGCCCATGAACCACTCGGAGGCTGGAACCCAGGACCACTGGGATGAGGCAATGAAACGTAACGATATGCCACTACTTGAGGACTACGTGGCAAAGGTCTATGAGGAGGTGTTCTGATGGATGACATTCCGGAGCTTGACCTGCTGAGCGTCTTGAAGGAACGCATCACAGAGGCAGGTGTTGAGGTACCCGTATGCCTCACCGCTGCCAATTCTCAGAAGACACCTGAGTGCGTGGTGCTGTCTTTCGGGACTCCTCGCCAGAGTGAAACCTACTACGACCTCACAGAGGATGCACCCATGCGCATCTCGGTCATCTGCAAGCGTATCAGCGAGCTGGAGGCCATGCTCGATGCTCGCAAGATAGCGGAGTCCATCGAATACGGCTCCCTGGACTCTGAGAACGGCTCCTATGAGGTAACAGACCTCGAGAAGAGCAAACCGCGCCCCATGCCCTGGGACGAGTCGGGCAGATGGGTGTGGGTGTTCGATATAAACCTTACGATTGAAAGGAACGCATGATGGATATCGGATTCGCTATGAATTACCAGTACCTGAACGAGATCGACATGAACCCCGGCGGTGATGAACCTGAATGGGGTTGGTTCGGCCCCGGCATCAACACCTTCACGAAGGATAAATCCGAAACCACCGAAGAGGAATACTTCTACAGCAACTTTGGCGAAGCCGATACACAGGTATCCGGCATGAGTCAGTCGATCTCAGTCGAAGGCAAGCGCCGCCTGGATGATCCGTGCCAGAACTTCGTTGCAAGCCTTGACGAGCAGACGGGCGACGCGCTCATCACAACACTTCGCCGCACCTTTCCCGACGGCAAGGTGATCGAACGTGATGTGACCATTCACGAAATCAAGGCAGACCAAGATGGCGCCCCGAACGAGAAGGCGAAGTTTGCTTGCAAACTGTCATTCAACGGGCCTTCGCGCGTGGTAACCGAACCGGTAGGCATTGCCTACCCTGAAGAGGTTGCAGCCGAGGCAGTTAACGTCGCTGTTGGCGAAACATCCACGATCATTACAACGGTAACCCCCGCTGATGCCAATCCGCGCTGCGTCTTTGCAACAGGCAATCATAAGGTTGCAACCGTCACTCCTGATGGCCTCGTGAAGGGTGTATCTGCTGGCAAGACGCGCATCACCATCAAATGCGTCTCCAAGCCATCCGTTGCGAAGCAAGTAGACGTGACCGTAACCGCACCCACACGACAGGCATCCTCCACTAAGAGCGCAGGAACATCAGAGGACAAGTAGCCGAGCGACACATATCCGATTATCAGGACCGAGGCCGGGGCGAACTGCGCCGCCTCGGTCTCTTGTTTTGTAAGCGCAGGAATCTGACAGAGGAGCGCAGATGAAGAAGATCAGTCTGAACGCCGTATATGAGCCTCTGGTATTCGAGATCAACGGCGAAGAGGTGCGCGTGAAGGTCGATACCACGCCCAAGAATCTCAAGCCGCTATCCGAGCTTTGCCACAAAAATGGGACTGAGATGAAGCCCATTGAGAAGGCAAGGAACAAAGCTATCGCAGAGGGTGACGTGAGGGAGGCCGAAAGAACCAGTTCCGCACTCGCCGATAAGATCATGCCTATCCTCAATGCAGCACTGGTCGGGAATGGAACCGAAGAACTCATCACAGCCCTTGGCGGCGGAGTCCCTGTGAACCCATCAGATTGCATAGAACAGCTTGTCATGGTCATGGATGCAATCATCCACACCATTCGTGATCATTTCGGATTGTCCGCAGCGCAGATGACGGCAGGAGCCGCAGATGCGTTGCAAGCCACTAACAACAACTAGCGCACGAAAGACAGATGCATACGGGCGGAAACGCCTAGTCAGCTCCTATGAGTGGCATGGGAGCGAGATAGAGGTATGCGATTCCGCCCGGAACATCCTGTCCATCATCGAACTCCTCACAGGATATGGTGACCAAGATGATGTGAGCCTGGTCCTAGTGGACAGGCTGCTCTTTGACCCTCCTGCGGCCTATGAGATTGCAGGAGATGAGATTCACCAGCTCATCTATGACGCCATGTGGGATGTATGCGGCCTTGATGTCACCCCAGACGGTGAGCACATGGCCGGAGAAGACGGCGATAAATGGTTCGACTGGGAAGAAGATGCAGACCGCATCCGTAATTCCCTCAGAGCCGCCTATGGCATCTCCTGGGATGAGACCTCAGACAACATCACATTCAGCGAAGCGACCTCGCTTATAACCCAGCTTGCTGAGTATGGGGTGAACACCCCCTTCCAACAGGCCGTCCATTACCGACTTGGAAAGCCCCCATCGGCAAAGGTAGTGGGCTCTGATGCCGTAGATGCCTGGCATGAGGCCAGGGACTTCTATGAGCTCAAAGGCTCTGACTCCATCTCCGTGCAGAACGACGGCATAGATGATCTGTTCGAGGTGGCGTGATGGCTGACGGTAAGGTAGTCATCCAGATAGACGCCAAGGACTCTAACGCAGTCAATAGCGCGAAGAAGGTCAAAGGATCCCTCGAAGACATCAAGAAGGCCGACGCGGGACTGAACTGGGCTGGCCTGGATAAGGGCGCAGTTACCGCCGAGCGGTCTAACGGCATGATAGGTGCCATGAGCGTGGCTCTGGGCAACCTTGCAGCCCAAGGCTTGCAGATGGTGCTCTCTAAGACCACCGAGCTTGCCCAACAAGTGGTCGAGATAGGCTCCGGTTTCGAGACCTCCATGTCAAAGGTGTCAGCTCTCTCCGGCGCACAGGGAGAGGAACTAGGCCAGCTTGAGACGAAAGCCCGAGAACTAGGGGCATCCACTACCTTCTCGGCCTCTCAAGCTGCTGATGCTCTGGGATACATGGCTTTAGCCGGTTGGGATACCCAGCAGATGCTCCAGGGCGTTGATTCGGTGCTCACGCTTGCCCAGGCAGGCGAGATGGACCTCGCCGCTGCCTCTGACCTTGTGACTGACTACCTCTCCGCTTTCGGGATGCAGGCAGACGAGACCCAGCGCATGGTGGACGTGCTGGCTTACTCCCAGGCAAACGCCAACACCACCGTTGAGGGGCTAGGTGCAGCCTATAAGAATTGTGCTGCGAACTGCCATGCCTTCGGCATGGACGTGGAGACCACCTCATCTGCCATTGCCATGATGGCTAACCAAGGTCTCAAGGGGCAAGAAGCAGGTACTGCGCTCAATGCGGTCATGCGCGATATGACCGCTCGCATGAAAGACGGTGCCATCGCCATCGGGGATACTGCCGTTCAGGTCATGGATGCTGAGGGTAATTATCGTGACTTCATCGACATCCTAGCTGACGTTCAAGCGGCCACCGATGGCATGGGAGATGCCGAGAAGGCAGCAGCCCTCCAGTCAACCTTCACGGCTGACAGCATCAAGGGCCTGAATCTGCTTCTCAACGCTGGGGCCGGAGAAGCGGCAACCTTCCGCGAAGAGCTCTACAACTGCGCAGGCACCGCGCAGGCCACCGCAGACACCATGACCAATAATCTCGGTGGCGATGTCGCAGCGATGGGTTCCGCCTTCGAGGAGCTGGCTATCAAGGTCTACCAGGAGCTGCAGGAGCCCCTGAGAGAGACGGTTCAGTTCATCACCTCCACCGTAGTACCGGGCCTTGAGTGGATGCTCCAGAACCTGGACAAGGTAGGCCCCGTTCTCATAGGCATAGGGTCCGGGTTCGCTGTCATGGCTAAGGGCGGCAAGGTGATGGATCTACTTCGCGCCTCGCAGCACAACTTCGCCAAGGCCCTGAATGAAACCGAGGTTGCTCATACAAAGCTGACAGTTAAGCAGACGGCCAACGGCCTAATGCTAACGAAGTTCAATGCGCAAACGAAGCAAGCAACCATCCTGACGAATCAAAGCGCCGCATCAATCAAGATGCACATGGCCGCCACCAAAGCATCCGAAACCGCCATGAAGCTCGGCTCTGTCGCCGCACGAACCATGGGCACAGCCATGAAGGCTATTGCTCCTCTTGCGGTCATGACCGTTTTAGTGGAGCTGGCTACCGTCATCGGAGGAGCTGCTGAAAAGGCCGCTCAGTTCGATAAGGCAACATCCGGCCTCAATGATGCCATGAGTGCTGGCGAGAAAGCATTCCAGGATTACAAGGCGAACGCAGAGGCCGCAGCAGAGGCGAATCAGAACATTAAGATATCCGCTGATGAGGTCATAGCATCTCAGGCAGAACTGGCCGAAAAGACCGCAGACACATGGGCAGATGCCGGAACGGATGCTGCCGTAGTCCAGACCTACGCAGACACCATGGCTGAGCTTGCCGATAAGGGAAAGCTCAACGCAGATGAGCAAGCACGCCTTAAGGCCGCTGTAGAGGGATTCAACGAGGCGACCGGTGAGTCCATCGGCATTACCGACCTTCAAAACGGCAAACTCACCGTTGCCAAGGATAAGGTTTTGGAAATGGCCGAAGCATACAAGCAGGAGGCCATGGCCGAAGCTGCACGAGAACTATACAAAGAGCACGCCAAACAGCTCGTCCAGGACCAGATGGCGCTTAAAGAAGCCACTGACAAGCTTTCAGCGGCGCAGAAAGAATGCGCCGATGCCGAGCAATATCTAACAGGTGACGCTCTTACGCCCTATGCCGACGCTGTGAACGCTGCGCAGGCAGAGGTCGACCGCCTCACCCAGGTCACCAATTCTGAGAAGGATGCGCTGGATCAAGTCTTTTCAGTCATGCAAGAGAACACTGGTGTGTTCGGGACCCTTGAAGAGGCGCTGGGGTCTTGCCAGATCTCCATGGAATCCTTCGGCGATATCTCCGACGCGCAAATCGCTGCGTTACAGAACGGCTTCGACGGCGGTCTTGCATCCATTGTGAACACATGCGCAACGCAAGGGATAGCCATCCCGTCGGCCCTTGCGAACGCAATCACGGCCAACAGCGGGCTTCCGCAGGGTGAGCAGCAAGCAATGCTTGATGCCATGGTCCTCCAGATGACCGGCGGAGACGTGGCAGCAGCCGCAGCTGTGCTCGGACACGACATAGATCAGGGTCTTGTTGATGGCATCACAGGAGATGCCGAAATGCCTGCCAGCGCCGTAGGCGTTATGTCTGATGAGGTCATCAATCGAGCCAAAGAGCATTTCCAAAGCCATTCCCCCTCCCTCGTCATGACCCAGCTTGGCTCCGACATAGACGCAGGTCTTGCCAATGGCATCAGCGAGAATCAAGGTGGCCCGACTACCGCCATGAGCACCCTGGGTGCTGCGGCGCTCGGAGCCATATCCGGACTCGCTGGCCTCATCGGAGGAGAGGGCTATGCATCAGCATCTAACCTTGCTGCTGGCATCCAGAGCGGTGTCAACGGAGCGGCCGGAGCGGCCGCAAATGTGGCGAACTCGGCCCTCAGAGGTGTAGAAGGTACAAAAGACACCTTCACAAAGGCCGGGCAGAATGCCGTAGATGGTTATGGAAACACCATCGGTGCCGCAGATGCTTACAACCAGGCCCATGCTCTCGCTGTCACAGCTGAGCGCGGATTGCAAAACTCAGGGGAGGTAGCTCGGAGGCTCGGACAGGATTTCGGGCAGGGTTACGGCCAGGGCATCAGCAGCAAAGAAAGTTGGGTCTACCAGAAAGCCTATAACCTGGCTCAGCAGGCTGTAAGAGCCGTGCAGAATGCCCAAGATTCGGCATCTCCGTCAAAGGTTGCACGGAGCCTGGGACAGGACTTCGGCCAGGGTTATGCGCTCGGCATGCCTGATGAGTACAACCAGGTGACCAAGCTCGCCTCAGGGCTACCAGAGGCCGCTGTCAAAGCAATCAAGCTGGTGGGTATCCCAACGCTTGATATCAACTATCGTGCCGCTGCCATGGGCAGGTTCGCCCCTGTTCCCCAGCCGGTGATGCAGGCATCCACGCCCCAACAGACAGCAACGTCCTCAGATGAGGTCTTATCGGTCCTCAAGGCCATCCTGATAGAGCTGCAACTCCTCCATAAGGGGCTCCCGAAGATGCTCATGGATAGCTGCAAGGGAGATGAGATGACCATGCGCGATTTCGCCAGCCTCGTTGAGCTCTCAAAGGAGTACCTATGATCAATGAGATCACATACATCAATTCCAGGGGAGACTCCATCACATTCGGCGGAGACGATGCAGGGAACCCCTGGCATTATGGGGTAACAGATATCTTCGACATCAAGCAGGACTACGAAGAGCTGGGCGGGAGGATAATCTCCTTCTTGGGAGGCATCAGAGAACTGGGCCTCCATGCCGTCATGCGCAAAGGCTCCCTCGAAGAGCGTGACCGCTTGGTAGATGTCTTGAGCTATGATTCGAAATTGGCAACGCCAGGGACGCTCTATGCGGGAGAGTCCTACATCAAGTGCTACGCCAAGGATGTGGAACAGACGGGCTGGCATTACGCCGAAGGAAGTCTCACAGCGGATATCGTCTTCGTCTCTGATGACCCGGTATGGGTACGCAAGCACGTGATAACGCTCATGGCAGATTCCGAACGTCGTGATGGAGGTCTTGACTACCCCCACGATTACCCCTTCGACTACGGGTATTCCTCAGGGACGTCTCGTATCATAGAGAACCCCTATATGCTCCCGGTCAAGTGCGATATAGCTTTTCCGGGTCCCTGTGCTGACCCCTACGTGATCATCGGTCCTAACCGTTATCAAGTCAAGGCATCCATCAAGAAAGGGCAGTTGATCATCATCCAAGGATATCCCGTGGAGGGCAGGAAGCGCATCATCCTGCGTGATGTTGACGGCTCAGAGCGGAGCCTGCTGTCAAATGGAGTCAGGGAAGAGGGTGCTCATGTGTTCGCCGAAGTGCCTGTTGGGAGGCACGTAGCCGCCTGGTCAGGAGCGTATAACATCGAAGTGACCATGTACGAGGAGAGGCTATCCCCATGCCAGAACCTCTCCTGATATACGCAGATCCCTACGGGCATGAGGTCGATACCATCGGGAAATTCAAAGGTGATTTCATCGTTGGTGGAGATAGGAACGATTTCTCTCTTGATATCCCTGCAAGCATTGGCGTAGCGAAAGACTGGTATTTGATGCTCGATGGCACAGAATTCGGTGGCATCGTTGATGGATTGGAGATAGACACCTCTCGGAAGTTCGTGACTGCCACAGGAAGGACTTGGCAGGGAATGCTACAAGGCACGGTGATCGTGCCAGATTCCGAACAGTCTCATCTAGTGCTGAATGGAGACCTCAACACAATCATTGGCGCACTGATAGAGCGTCAAGGCTTTTCTGACAGGATGGCAGCTCCTGATACGCCTTCCGGCTTCATGGTGGCCAACTACCGCATCAGAAACCGCTATGGCTACGAAGCCATATGCGAGATGTGCGCCTCAGTAGACCAGCTATCATGTGTCAACCCAGATCTTGAGGGATTCTCATCCCTCATCT
>CAJUQK010000019.1 GCA_910588205.1 uncultured Eggerthellaceae bacterium | reverse complement strand
CCTTGGCCTTATAGGCCTAGGGCAAACCACCCTTTTGAAGGGTGGTTCATGATTCGGCGACGAAGAGGACCGTATCCTTGATGCATAGAAAGCCTTCGCGGGCCAGGTCAGCTACGAGGGAATCGAAGAGCTCTGCGCTCACTCCATCACGCCCTCGGTCAGCTTCAGCTGCATCCAAGGCGTGCTTGGCTTGTGCAAGGGAGATGCCCTCGGGAGCATCTAAGACGATTCGCACCAGTTCGGCCCGCTTTTGGCGACGAGAGCCTTCGAAGGCGGATTGGCGGCTGTAGGAGGTGCTGGCTCGGCTGGGGTTGGTGCCACTGCGCTTGAGAGTGGCTCCGAAATCCAAGAGCGCATAGTTCCAGCTGCGAGGATCCGGAGTATCGGCGGTATCGGCCACATAAGGGAGCAAGTCTGCATCAGGTACCTGGTCTTCATCGGGGAAGAGCTCATGGAGGAAGACGGCTCGCACATTCGTCTCCAGATACACGGCAGGCTTCTGAAAGGCGAAGGTAAGAACGCCGGATGCGGTAGCGGGACCGATGCCGGGCAGGGAGATCAACTCTTCGAAGCTGTCAGGCAGCTGGGCGCTTCCTGAGGCGGTAACCTGCTCAGCGGCACGTTTCAGGGAGAGCGCACGACGGTTGTAGCCGAGTCCCTGCCAGAGAGCGAGCACCTCCTTGATGGGGGCAGCGGCCAAGGCTGACAGGGTAGGGAAGGCTTCCAGGAAGCGCGGCCAATATCGCTTGACTCGCACGACCTGAGTCTGCTGGAGCATCACCTCAGAGACCAGCACCGCATAGCCATCGTCTATGTTGCGCCAGGGCAGGTCTCGGTAGCTTGCTCCACCCTCTTCCTGGATGCGCGCCACAAAGGCCGGACGGCTGAGGTCATTCCTCGGCCAGAGGCTGTCATTGCGCTGTACCTTGTAAGCATCCTTCGCCATGGTGCCACCTTACCATGAAGCTGGCACGAGCGTGCAAGTGGCCAGGGAGGTCGAAGCGATCAGAATGCCTTGGTCACGATCGAGCGCATGCATCAGAAAGCGCAACGCCCTCCGTACGGGTAATCCGGCCTCTGGGTTTGTCTCGGATGACATGCAAAGAGGCCTTCGTAGGGGTCGATCAAGATCGACCCTCCCTATACAACAACTCGGAGCGTGTTCTCTACAAGGACGCGTTGCGACGCTTGGCGAGCAATAAGAAGGGCGACACCTGAGTGCCGCCCTTGATCGCACAGGGGGGGGACGCAGCCGAAGCGCGTCTATAGGAGCGAACCGCTAGAATCCGAAGTAGTACTCCATCTCGTCATCCCAGCTCTCGGGATCGACCACCCAGGCAGTACCATCATAGGTGAGGTCAAGGCTCATGTACTCGTCGTCTACCACGGGTGCGGCCTCTATGCTCTCCATGATGATAGTGCCCAACCTGAGCTTCTGCTCATCGAGCGGGAGCGTGTAGAAGGCATCATCTTCCGTAAGGGTATCAAGGGCTGTGTTGATGGCTTCAGAGAGGGACTTGCAGGTGATGTCATAGCTGGCTCTGCCTTCAGCTCCTGCCGCTTCGGTGTCAGCGAAGACCGAAGAAGTCTCATAGTCAAAGCCGGTCAGCAGCATGTCTATATAGGCGCTGGGCACGATGCCGCAGTCTTCCATGGTGATGCCCTTTTCAAGGTTATCGAAGCTATCGGTGAACGTGGCCTCAGCCATGGCTTGGAGGGCCTGGACCGTAGCAGGATCCTTCTGCTTGAGGAGATCGAGCTTGGCGTTCGCCGCAGCTGCGACGGCCTCTTCAGTCTCATCAAGGGTTGCGGCGGGAGGAGTGGAACGCTGAGACTGCTCGGTGCCGGTGCTGATATACGTGCTGCCGCTGCCATAGTCATCGAGCACGGTCAGTGCCCTGAAGACGAGGATGCAGTTGACCACGATCATGACGATGGAGAGCACGATGCCCACGATGCCGCAGATGCGACCGGCTTTGCCTTGGCCCAGTGTGCCGCCTGCCTTGAAGTACTTCCCGGCAAGCACGATGGCCACGATGCCCAGCACGATGCCTACAACGGGGATGAAACAAAAGACGATGGCCAGGATGCCGCAGACCAACGCGCTGGTAGGGCTCGGTTGAGGCGCAGGAGCGGGCATCGGTTGACCCATGGGTTGTTGAGCTGGCATGGCTGCGGGAGCCGCTACGGGCGTGGCCATGGGCTGAGTGGCCGGAGCCGGTACAGCTTCGCCTGCTGCAGGCTGAGGAGCTGGTTGTGCCTGAGGAGCGGCTTCGGGTTGGGGCGCTGCGGCAGGTTGGGGCTCCGGCGTTGGGAGGGGTTGCTCTGAAGCGGCTTGAACCGGTTGAGCGGCTGCGGCTTCGGGTTGTTGAGGCTGGGGCGTGCTCTGGGCTTCTGACTGGTTCTGAGGCTCAGAGTTCGTGTTCTCGACCATCTTGGTCTCCTTATCGCTCTCGGAATGACAATGGCCATATTCTAACCTCAGAGCCCAAGATATAATCAGTGAATATACAGCCTCTTGCAGATGAGGAGACCTTCCATGGAGAAGATAGCGAGCTTTACCGTAGACCATAGGTTGCTGGAGCCGGGCATCTATCTGTCGCGCCAGGATGCTGACCCTGTCTCTGGCTGCGTGACCACCACGTTCGATCTGCGCATGACGGCCCCTAATAGGGAGCCTGTGATGGACACCGCTGCCGTTCATGCGTTGGAGCACCTGGGGGCGACGTTCCTGCGCAATGATGAGGAATGGAAGGACCGAGTGATCTACTTCGGGCCCATGGGCTGTCGAACCGGCTTCTATCTGGTGGTCTTCGGCGATGTATCGGTGGAGGACATCGCCCCTCTCGTCACGCGCTTCTTCGCATTCGCTCAGGATTTCGAAGGGGAGGTGCCGGGAGCTTCCCCGGAAGAGTGCGGTAACTATCATGATTCCGATCTTGCCCAGGCTCAGTGGTGGGCGCGCCGCTATGGGCATGAGACGCTGTCTCAGCTTGACGAGACCCACCGGCGCTATCCTGCGCTCTTGAATCCGGAGGCGTGAGCGCTATGGATCGCTCCCTTCGCTTCGGCATCATCGGTGCCATGGATGTGGAGGTATCGCTCCTGCACCAAGCCATGGCTGAACGCGGATCGTCTCCGCAGCCGCACGTCAGCGCTCTTGCAGGCATGGAATTCTGGGAAGGGGTCATCGGCTCTGTACCCTGTGTCGTCGTGCGCAGCGGGGTGGGCATGGTGAATGCTGCCGCTTGCGCGCAGTTGCTGATCAGCCGCTTCGATGTTCAGGCTATCGTCAATACGGGTGTGGCAGGGTCTTTGGACGCCGCCATGGATATCGGGGATATGGTGGTGGCTACAGATGCGGTCAACTGGGCCATGGACGTGTGCAACCTGGGCTATGAGCCAGGACAGACACCAGGCATGCCCCAGGCTTTCCCTGCTGATGCTGCTTTGAGCGAAGAGTTGATCCGGGCAGCCAGGTCATCCACGAAGGCTGCTGTCCGCCGGGGCCGCATCGCCTCAGCGGACCGCTTTGTACGGGATGCTTCAGAGAAGGAGCGTATCGCTCGCGTCTTCGGAGCCTTGGATTGTGAGATGGAGGGTGCTGCCATCGCGCAGGTCTGTTCGGTGAATCACATCCCTTGGGCCATCATCCGAGCCATATCCGACAAAGCCGATGGCTCAGATGCGGTGGACTATCCCGTCTTCGAAGAGCAAGCCGCTCGGGATTGCGCAGCTGTTGTGTGCCATCTGCTCCGGGGTGAACAGGCATCCTTTCTCGGGTAGATAGGCGAAGAGCCAGCGCGATGGCTGGCTCTTCAGGAGAAAGGGGGAACCTCGATATGGGTATGTCAGAAGTGGGAGTGCCTTAACCTTGGATCTCGATGAGCTTCTTCTGCTCAGGAGCCTCTTCAACGGCCAGCTTCGGTACGGTGACGTTCAGAAGGCCGTTCTCGAATTTGGCAGAGATGTGCTCTTCATCGATGTCCTCGCCCATGTAGAAGGAACGCTGGCAGCTGCCGAAGAAACGCTCGCGGCGGACCCAGGTCTGGGCGGCCTCAGAAGACTTTTCTTCCTGGCCAGAGCCTTCAGCCTGGTCCTGAGCAGGGACGGCTTCCTCAGCTTGTGCCTGGGGAGCTTCCTCGGTCTGAGAGCTCATCTCGGCGGATACGACCAGGTAGCCATCCTTGAGCTCGAGCTGAACATCCTCTTTCGAGAAGCCGGGGAGCTCCATGGAGAGGTGATAGCCCTCTTCGGTCTGACTGATGTCCGTCTTCATGATGGAGGCGGCATCGAATTTGTGCATTCCCCGAGGCATCAAAGCGTCTGCGGAAAAGCCAAGGGAATAGGGGCGGCGCCTATGCCGGTACGGCATGATCATCTGCATGATGGATCTCCTTTTTCGCGGGCATCCTTCGCGTCGTGATCTCTGAGGGTTTCGCATCTGAACGTATCGAACGGGCTGGGCAGCGAAGGTGCTATTTCTCTTTCGGGTGTCAGTATGCATCAGAAGATTAGCACTCTCAACCCCCGAGTGCTAATCTTCACAGAACATACAAATGTTCGGTGATCGTTCGGTTTAAGAAGTGAGCTTCTTCAGCAATGACCAGGCTTTCTGCTTCTCATCGGCTCCAGAGAGCATGGCTTCGAAGCCAGCAAAGGCAACGGTGGTCCGGCCGAACACGTGATTCACTGCGTCTGGCTTGCAGGGGGTTGCGAACGCCTCTTCGACCAGGCGAGCGCTCTGGGTGTCGGTGATCACCATAGCTACGGGGTCGCAGCCGATGAGCAGCTTGCGTAAGTCCGTTGCATCCAATGAATCCCCACCGTCAGCGATGGTCTGGACCCAGAGGATATCGGCACCGAAGCCCAACCGCTTCGCGGAGTTGGCGAGGGCGGAGGTTGCAGCATCGGAGAGCTTCCGGGCAGAGAGCACCGCCAAGGTGCTGTTCGGCGTGCCCTTCGCGAAGGCTCCATAGGTCTTCAACGCGCTTGCGGCATCGAAGCCGTAGATGTTACCATTCCTGTTACTATTCACACTGCTTCCTAGCTGCCTGAAGAGGGATAGCTGAGAGCATGATAGCAAGAACGCGAAGAGCAACGGGAGGAGAAGCCCATGTGCACGAACGGGGTGAACACCGGCCAGCTTGAGACGATGATCGAGATGATCGATGATCTGTGCAAGGTGAGCCGCCGCCAGGTGCATAACCTGGCTCATACAGCAGAGGATGCAGGCTATGAGACGGTGGGGTCCAAGCTCCACGCTGCTCAGTCTTTGATGGATGATGTCCGCGCTCTGCTGGATGAGGCGAAGGATGCTATCGAGGATGATGCTCAGGCTGCGGGCGGCGTTGAAGTGAACCTGGTCTAGCCAGTGCCCCATCCGAAGACAGACCAAGCCCAGCAGAGGTTCCCGGTTCCCTCCGATCAGGGGCAGGGGCACGGTGGGGGGCGCCCTGTGCTGTCAGACAAGACCGCAGACCATCTCAAGAAGCGCCCTAAGACCAATGATCTCATGCGGTTCTCCGTGGCTATGCCCGAAGACCTGTTGATGGATTTCGATCAGCTGGTAGCCCGGCGTGGGTTGGCGAAGAATCGCAGCGAGGTCATCCGTGACCTGGTTCGTGAGGCGCTGGTGGAGGAGCGCTCTGCCGTACCGGGAACCATCGTGATGGGCACCCTCACCATCGTCTACGATCATCATTCCTCAGACTTGAACGACAAGCTCCATACCATCCAACATGATTATTTCGACAACGTGGTCTCCACCATGCATGTCCATGTGGATCACCACACCTGCCTGGAGGTCATCGTGCTGCGTGGGGAAACGGAGCTCATCCAAACGGTGGCGAACATGATCTTGGGCACCAAGGGCGTGCGCAACGGCAAGCTGGTGTTGGCTTCCGTCGGTTGATCCCGGCGTTGGTTGCATGCCCTCAGAGAAGGAAGGGAACTGATATGGCAGATGAGACGGTGATGCTGGGCCACGGCAGCGGCGGCTCCATGATGAAGCGCATCATCGACGAGGTGTTCTTCGAGGCCTATGGGACCGATGAGCTCCTTGAGGGCAATGATGCTGCCGTGCTGCCTGCGCCGAAGCCCGGAGAGCGCATCGCCTGTTCTACGGATTCCTTCGTCGTATCACCGCTGTTCTTCCCCGGTGGGGATATCGGGCATCTGGCTGTTTGCGGCACCGTGAACGACGTGGCCACCTCCGGGGCTGTGCCTGCCTATCTCACCTGCGGGTTCATCCTTGAGGAGGGCCTTCCGATGGAGGATCTGCGTCGCATCTGCTCGTCCATGGCGAAGGCGGCGAAAGAGGCCGGGGTCCGCATCGTGACGGGAGATACGAAGGTGGTGAACCGCGGCCACGGTGATGGTGTCTTCATCAATACGAGCGGTATCGGCTTCATACCCGAAGGTGTGGATCTGTCCGGAGCGAACATCCGCCCGGGGGATGCCATTCTCGTGAGCGGCACGCTGGGGGATCACGGCATCACCATCATGAGCTGCCGGGAAGGTCTTGGCTTCTCAGCGGATATCGAAAGCGACGCGGCTCCTTTGAACTCCATGATCGCAGCGGTGTTGGCTGCAGCTCCCGAGGTACGCTGCTTTCGCGATCCCACGCGGGGCGGCTTGGCCTCCACGTTGAATGAGCTGGCTGACCAATCAGGGGTGGAGATCCTCATCGAAGAAGCGGCGGTTCCTGTGAAGAGCGCCGTTGCCGGGGCATGCGAAATGCTCGGCTACGACGTGCTCCAGGTGGCGAACGAAGGGAAGATGGTCTGCGCAGTGCCCCAAGACCAAGCTGAAGCAGCCTTGGCGGCCATGCACGCCTCTCCTTACGGCAAGGACGCTCGTGTGATCGGCTCTGCCCAAGCGGTGCAGCCGAGTGGTCGGCCACGAGTGCTTCTGCGCACCGCTTTCGGAGGCACGCGCATCCTAGATATGCTGGTGGGGGAGCAGCTGCCGCGCATCTGTTAAGGGGTGCGGAGATGCGCTTGCGGTGAGCGCAACCGCTCCCTTGATTTTGTTGGTTCTCGGTTGACAGGCTCTCTGGTCATGGTATCTTTCGCCTGACCGCAAGGGAGCGCATGAAGTCATCAACCGAAAGAGGGGAGATGCGCTCTTGTCCATGACCGAAGAGAAGGAGACGAAATGTCACATCCAGTAATCGAAGCTGACGAGTGCATCGGCTGCGGCATCTGTGTTGATGCATGCCCCCAGGAGGTTCTCGAGGTCGTGGACGGAACGGCAGAAGCGGTGAACGAGGACGCTTGCATCGCTTGTGGCGACTGTGTTGAAGAGTGCCCCATGGGCGCCATCCCGGAGATCGTCGAAGACTAACTCGACAACTACATATATATGTAAGAGGAACGCGCCTTAACGGGCGCGTTCTTTTTTGTGCCAAGTATCCTGCTCGACCCCGGGCGGATCCCCTATTCCGGCATCCGTGGAGGTTGGCTTTCGGTTCGTCAACGGTTGCGTACAAGGGCAGAAACAGGCAACCATTCCAGGGGATACCTCTCTCTACCGGTTATAGAGTTCACAAGGTGCACATATTTCAAGTATTTCCCGCTAAAATAACTTGACATGTGTGCACTCAGATTTTATAGTGGCAACACGATAAAACGAACAGAAGTACGAAGGAGAGGTAACTGATATGGGCAAGATACTTGGAATCGACCTGGGAACCACCAACTCTGCCATGGCAGTCATGGAGGGTTCAGAGCCAGAGATCCTCGTCAACGCCGAAGGTGACCGCACCACCCCCTCTGTTGAGGGTTTCCGCAAGGACGGAGAGCGCGTTGTGGGCAAGGCGGCGAAGAACCAGGCCGTCACCAACCCTGAGAACACCGTTTCTTCCGTGAAGCGCTTCATCGGCCGTTCCTATGATGAGACGCCAGAAGAGCAGAAGACCGTGGCTTACAAGGTCGAGAAGGGCAAGGATGGCCGTGCGGTGATCGATATCGACGGCAAGTCCTACACCCCCGAAGAGATATCCGCTATGGTGCTCCAGAAGCTGAAGGCAGATGCTGAAAAGCAGACCGGTGACACCATCACCCAGGCTGTCATCACCGTTCCGGCCTACTTCAACGACGCACAGCGTCAAGCTACGAAGGATGCGGGCAAGATCGCTGGCCTGAATGTCGAGCGCATCATCAATGAGCCCACGGCAGCAGCATTGGCCTATGGCCTTGACAAGGCTGACAAAGACGAGAAGATCCTCGTCTTTGACCTGGGCGGCGGTACTTTTGATGTATCTGTACTGGAGCTGGGCGATGGCGTGTTCGAGGTAGCCTCTACCGCTGGAGATAACCACCTAGGTGGCGATGACTGGGATCAGCGCATCATCGATTGGTTGGCTGACAAGTTCAAGGCAGACACCGGCATCGATCTGCGCCAAGACAAGATGGCCATGCAGCGCTTGAAGGAAGCGGCGGAGAAGGCGAAGATGGAGCTCTCCTCCACCACCCAGACCAACATCAACCTGCCGTTCATCACCGCAGGCGCTGACGGTCCGAAGCACCTTGACTACACGCTCACCCGCGTTGAGTTCCAGCAGATCACGAAGGACTTGCTGGAGCGTTGCAAGAAGCCGGTCGAGCAGGCTTTGAAGGACGCAGGTCTCAAGACCGGTGAGCTGGATGAGGTCATCCTCGTCGGCGGCTCCACGCGTATGCCGGCTGTACAGGAACTGGTAGAGCAGCTTACGGGCAAGAAGCCGAACATGACGGTGAACCCAGACGAAGTGGTAGCCATGGGTGCTGCCATCCAAGGTGGCGTGCTCTCTGGTGATGTTACGGGCATCCTGCTGCTGGACGTCACTCCGCTCTCCCTGGGCGTTGAGACCATGGGCGGCGTGATGACGAAGATGATCGAGCGCAACACCACCATCCCCACGCGCAAGACGGAGATCTATTCCACCGCTGCGGACAACCAGACCTCCGTTGAGGTCCACGTCCTCCAGGGTGAGCGTGAGATGGCGGCAGGCAACAAGACACTCGGTCGCTTCCAGCTGAATGGCATCCCGGCTGCTCGCCGTGGTGTTCCGCAGATCGAGGTCACCTTCGACATCGACGCGAACGGCATCGTGAACGTCTCTGCGAAGGACCTGGGCACGGGCAAGCAGCAGCAGATCACCATCAGCGGCTCCACTGCTCTGTCTGATGACGAAGTGGATCGCATGGTCAAGGACGCAGAGCAGCATGCTGAAGAAGACGCTAAGCACAAGGAAGAGGTCGAGGTGCGCAACAACGCCGAGGCTCTGGTAGGCGCCACCCAGCAAACGCTGTCTGAGCTGGGCGACAAGGTTCCGGCGGATGCGAAGTCCGAGGCGGAATCCGCCATCGCTGAGGCGCAGTCCGCGCTCCAGGGCACTGACCTGGATGCCATCAAGGCTGCCACTGAGAAGATGCAGCAGGCTGGCTACAAGCTGGCAGAGGTCGTCTATTCCACCGAGGGTGCGGCAGCAGGTGCAGGGGCGGCAGCGGCAGAGACCGCTCCGGCTGATGACACGCTGGAAGCCGACTACGAGGTGGTCGAAGACGAGGACGAAGGGAAATAGCGGATCATGGCTGAGCAAAAGACATCATCAGCCGCTCCTTCCGTCAACGCTCATGCGGATGCGCCGAAAGGCGCATCCGTTGCGAATGAGGCAACGGCTGAGAAGAGCGCTCCGGAGGCCGCTGTGGAGTCTGGAGCAGTGACAGCGGAAGAGCTGGAAGAAGCGGTGCTGGAGGCAGAGGCCGCAGCCATCGTGGATGACGCCCTGGATGAGGTAGAGGCCGAAGCCCAGGCAGCGGATTCCCAGCGTGAGGCAGCGGAGTGGAAGGACAAGTATCTTCGCCTCCATGCCGAATGGGACACCTATCGCAGGCGCACCAAGGAGCAGCAGGAGGTTCAGAAGGCCCTGGCTGCCGAGAAGCTGGTCACCAGCTTGATCCCGGTGATCGATGACCTGGAGCGTTCCATCGACTACGCAGAGAAGAACGGCGAAACGGGGCTCCTGGAAGGCGTGCGCGCGGTGCTCACCAAGTTCGTGGACACGCTCAAGAAGGACGGCGTGGACGTGATCGACCCGAAGGGCGAGGCCTTCGAGGCCCTGGAAGCCCAGGCCGTGGGCACGGTGGAAGATCCCGATCAACCGGATGAGACCGTGAACGATGTGTACCAGAAGGGCTACAAGATCGGCTCCAAGGTACTGCGTCCCGCAATGGTGACGGTCACCACGGGCGGTCCCAAACGAGAGAAGCCCGAAGAGGAATCCTAGGGACAGGAATTCGTTCCTGTCCGTGGGCCGGAACCTTCGGCCTGACACCATGAAAGAAGTATCGGATAGGAAGAAGGAGGTGGAGCGTTATGGCGTCTGCACCTGATTACTACAAAACGCTGGGCGTTCCGCGCACAGCTTCCCAAGATGAGATAAAGAAGGCATTCCGCAAGCTGGCTCGCACCCATCATCCGGATGCGGGCGGCGACGAGGCCAAGTTCAAGGAGATCAACGAGGCCTATGAGGTGCTCTCGGACGAGAAGAAGAAGTCCCTCTACGACCAGTATGGTACTGCGAACGAGAACCAGATCCCTTGGGGCGGCCAAGGTGGCGGCGCCGGGTTCAACTACGAGGACATCTTCGGGGGCGCGGGCGGCAACACCTATACCTATACCTCAGGCGGAGGCGGTGGCTTCGGCGGCATAGACTGGTCGGACATCCTGGAGAGCATCCGCCACGGTGAAGGGGCGTTCGGCTCCGATTGGGATTTCGGCGGCAGTCGGTCTCAGAAGGGTCAGGATATGTCTGTGACCTTGGATGTCACCTTCGACGAGGCATTCAACGGGACCACGAAGATGGTAACGGTGCGCATCCCTGGCAAATCAGAGGCGGACACCATCGAAGTCAAGGTTCCTGCTGGAGCGCGCGAAGGCGGCCGGTTGCGCTACAAGGGCAAGGGTGGCCTGGGCCAGAATGGTGGTGCGGCGGGAGACCTGCTGATCACCACGCACATCACAGAGCACCCCTACTTCAAGCGTGACAAGGCTGATGTCATCCTCGAGTTGCCCATCAACGTGGCAGAGGCAGCGCTCGGATGCAGCATCGTGGTCCCCGCACCGGATGGCAAGAAGGTTCGCGTGAAGATCCCCGCGGGTACGCAGGACGGCAAGGTGCTCACCATCAAGGGCAAGGGCGCGAAGGACATCAAGGCAAAGGGCCAAGAGGTCTTCGGTGATCTGAGGATCCGCGTGCGCGTCACCGTGCCTACAGAGATGAACGATGAGCAGAAGCAGGCCATGGAAGACTTCCTGGCTGCAACCCCTGAAGCGGTGCGGCCATGGTAGCCGCATCGGACCGCAATCGCCCCCTCTACATGATCAGCGTTGCGGCAGAGCTGGCCGGAGTGCATCCGCAGACGTTGCGCGCCTATGAGCAGAAGGGCTTGGTCACGCCTCAGCGGACCAGTGGCAACACGCGGATGTATTCCCAGGCTGACATCGATCGGTTGGAGCTGATCAACGAGCTGACAGCCGAGGGGATCAATCTGGCTGGTGTCATGCGCATCCTAGACCTGCAGAACCAGCTGGATGAGGCAACGGCAGAGCTGGATAGCATGCACAAGCGCTATCACCGCTTGGCCCGGCGCGTGGCTGAGCTGGATCCGAACACTCCGGTGAATGCGCTCGTGCGCATGTCGGATCTGCCTCCGGTGTTCCATTGGCTGACGAACACGGCTCAGACCGTGAGGTTCTTCGCGAAGTAGCTGATCGCTAAGCGGAAGGGGTCGAAGGCCCCTTCCCTACGAAGTTCATGTGTATCGAAAGGAAACGATATGAGGCTTGACAAGCTGGCCGTCACGGCGCAAGAGGCGGTGCAGAGCGCGATGAGCGTCGCTGCCGATGCCGATGCCGCCATGATCGAGCCGATACATCTCTTGAAGGCGCTGATGGATGCCGATGAGAACAACATCGCCGCCATCATGAAGCGCATCGGCGCTGATCCGGTATGGATCTCGCAGAATATCGAAGACGCCATTGCGAAGATGCCCAAGGCATCAAGCTCCGCCATGCCCATGGCGGCACCGTCCCAGGCATTCATCAAGGCCATAGACAACTCAGTGAAGATCGCAGAGAAGCTGGGAGATTCCTACGCCACCTCTGAGCATATGCTCATCGCGCTGTCCGAGGGCAATGACGAAGCCGGGAAGCTCCTCTCCACGGCGGGGATCACGCGCAAGAACATCGAAGCGGCCTATGAGGCGCTCCGCGGGGACACCCGCGTTACCTCTCAGACCGACAAGACCCAGTTCGAAGCCTTGGAGCAGTACGGTCAGAACCTCACTCAGCAGGCTAGGGAAGGGAAGATGGATCCGGTCATCGGCCGCTCCGAGGAGATCCGCCGCACCATCCAGGTGCTCTCGCGCCGCACCAAGAACAACCCGGTGCTCATCGGCGAGCCGGGCACGGGCAAGACGGCCATCGTGGAGGGGCTGGCCCAGCGCATCGTGGCGGGAGATGTCCCCTCCAGCCTGAAGGACAGGGAGATCATCAGCCTCGATCTGGGAGCCATGATGGCTGGCGCCAAGTATCGCGGTGAATTCGAGGATCGCCTGAAGTCAGTGTTGCGCGAAGTGAAGGAAGCCGGTGGTAACATCATCTTGTTCATCGACGAGCTCCACACCATCGTAGGCGCGGGGGCCGGCGGAGATTCTTCGCTGGATGCAGGCAATATGCTGAAGCCCGCCCTTGCTCGCGGGGAACTGCATGCCATCGGTGCTACTACGCTGGACGAGTATCGCAAGTATGTGGAAAAGGATGCGGCGCTCGAGCGGCGGTTCCAGCCTGTTATGGTGAACGAGCCCACGGTGGAAGATACCATCGCCATCCTGCGCGGTCTCAAGGAGAAGTACGAGATCCACCATGGCGTGCGCATCACCGACGGAGCCATCGTGGCTTCAGCGGAGCTCTCCGACCGCTATATCTCCGACCGCTTTCTGCCGGATAAGGCCATCGACCTCATGGATGAAGCGGCTAGCCGCTTGCGCATAGAGATAGACTCCATGCCGGAAGACGTGGATGTGGCCGAGCGGCGGCTCACTCAGATGCAGATCGAGGAGCAGGCGCTCATGAAGGAGTCAGACGACGCTTCGGCGGAACGCTTGGAGAAGCTGCGCCAGGATATCGCCATGGCCCGCGAAGCGCTGGATGCCCAGAAAGCCGCATGGCAGAACGAGAAGGATGTCATCGTTGGCGTCCAGAACCTGAAGGCAGAACTGGATGCGGCGAAGCTGGATGAGGAGCGTGCTACCCGCGACGGTGACCTCTCTCTGGCTTCTGAGATCCGCTATGCGCGCATTCCTCAACTGCAGCAGCAGCTCCATGTAGCCGAAGAGCAGCTCAAGGCCAGCCAAGAGGCAGGGGCCATCCTGAAGGAAGAGGTCTCAGAGGAAGAGATCGCAAGCGTCGTCTCCACATGGACCGGCATCCCCGTGACCAAGATGATGCAGGGTGAGATGGAGAAGCTGGTAGACCTTGAGGAAGAGCTCAAGAAGCGCGTCATCGGCCAGGACAAGGCCGTGAACGTGGTGGCCGGAGCCATTCGCCGCAACCGAGCGGGTCTCTCTGATCCCGAAAAGCCCATCGGTTCGTTCCTCTTCCTGGGTCCCACCGGCGTGGGCAAGACGGAATTGGCGAAGGCGCTGGCAGAGTACCTGTTCGATTCCGAAAAAGCCATGATTCGCATCGACATGTCCGAATACATGGAGAAATTCAGCGTGCAACGCTTGATCGGTGCGCCTCCTGGGTATGTGGGCTATGACGAGGGCGGTCAGCTGACCGAAGCGGTGCGCCGTCACCCCTATTCGGTCATCTTGTTGGATGAGGTGGAGAAGGCTCATCCGGATGTGTTCAACATCCTCTTGCAAGTGCTGGATGATGGGCGCTTGACGGACGGCCAGGGCCGTGTGGTCAACTTCAAGAACTCCATCATCATCATGACCTCGAACATAGGCAGCCAGATCATCCGCGACCATGCCGTTGAGAGTTCAGAGATGGATGCCAACGAAGCTGCGGGTGAGACCATGGGCGAGATGATGGAAGGCATCGCGAACATGACTGCCGATGCCGCCGCACAGAAGCTGAAAGAGTTCACGAACAAGATCAACGATGCCCTGCGCAACACCTTCCGTCCGGAGTTCTTGAACCGCATCGACGACATCGTGACCTTCAATGAGCTGTCTATCTCCACCATCGAGCCTATCGTTGACCTGCAACTGGAGGAGGTACGCGACCGGTTGGCGAAGCGTCGCGTTACGCTGGACGTGACTCCTGCCGCCATGGAGCATCTGGCTATCGACGGCTTCGACCCGGTCTTCGGTGCTCGTCCGCTCAAGCGGCTCATCCAGCGTGAGATCGTTGACCGTATCGCGCAAACGGTCATCACCGGAGAGCTGCATGACGGGAGCCATGTGCTGATAGACATAGATGCCGAGGGGGATTACAGCTGTCGGATAGAAGGGCCGCTCTCCTTCGACCTAGAGGAGCTCTAAGGGACGCATCGGTCCTGCCGAGCGAGAACGCACGGGCGAGGTAGGAATACCTCGCCCCGTTCTGTATCAGGCCCATCGGTGTTACCATGGGCGAAACAGAGAACCATAGACGAAGGGGGTTCCCATGGAACTGTTCGGAATGCAGGTCGAACCATGGATGATCGGTGTCATCATAGCCATCATTGTGATCCTGATCGTGGCGTTCGTCGCCAAGGGCTTCATCGACGAGATGAAGAAGAAGTAGGAACGGTAGATATCCATGGCGCACCCTCCCTATGATCCCCGCTCCCAGGGGCAGCCGCAACCGCTCCAGCCTCAGTCGCAGCAACCGCAGCCCTTTCCCCAACAGGTCTACCAGCAGCCGTATCAGCGGCAGGCTGTAGCTGGGGGAGTGAATCCGGTGCAGACGACCTCTGCTGAGCAGCATGCGGACCGCCGCTACTCGAAGGGGGCGCGACGGGGGGGCATCTGGCGCGTCTTCTTCATCTTGTCCCTAGTCGTCCTCCTGGCGGCGGTGAGCGGCATCGGCTATATCTTCTACACCTATTGGGCTGGGCAGAGCGAATACGACCAGCTGGCTGAGGAGCATATGCAGATCCAGGACGAGGGAGACGGGAGCATTGTTTCCCTTGGCAGCTTCCAGATAGATTGGGAGGGGCTTCGGGCCATCAACCCGGATGTGGTGGGTTGGATCTATGTGCCGAACAGCGTCATCAATTACCCCATCGTCTGGCGGGAGAACGACGACAACTACTATCTCAAGCGCACCTTCGGAGACAATTCCGTGGGGACCTTCGGCGCCGAATACGGCACCGTCATGCTGTCGGGAGCGAATTCGCCGCTCTGGACCGATCAGGTGAACATCGTCTACGGCCATCATTTGAACAATGGCTCCATGTTCGCCCACTTCGCCACCTATGAGGATGAAGCCATCTTCAATGCCAACCGCACGGTCTACGTGCTTACCCCGGAGGGGAACTTCCGCGTGACCACGTTCGCCCTGGACAAGGTCCCGGGAGCCTCAACGGATATAGCTATCCCGAACTTCCCCACTCAGGAGGAATTCAGGGCCTATGTGAGCCAACGGCTGGCTGACTCCCTGGTCGTGGCGAACCCGCCTGCTCCGTCGGTAGATCAGATCAAGCAGGTGTTCGCATTCTCTACGTGCAGCCAGCCTGACCATGAGAACAGGCTCATCACCTTCGGTACGGTCGAGGAGTTCTTGCCTGCGGGTTCTGACATCACGAAGGGCAACGCCTTGGTGGATGAGGAGGACGTTGCGAACGTCCATGGAATGGTGGACGAACGCCTGCTGTAAAGCGGCTCTCCCCTGTTAGAATGGGGATATCCTCATACCATCAGATCAAGGAGTGCCCATGGCCGAAGAAGTCACCTATGCAAGCGCGGGAGTGGATACGGCAGAGGGCGCACGGGCGGTAGATGCCATCAAGGCCACCGTCAAAGAGACCTATCGTCCTGAGGTCATCGGAGACATCGGCGGTTTCGGAGGGCTGTTCAGCATCGCTGCAGCTAAGACCATGGAAGATCCTATCCTGGTCAGCGGCACTGATGGCGTGGGCACGAAGCTGAAGCTGGCCCAGATGGTAGGAGTGCATAACACCGTTGGCATAGACCTGGTGGCCATGTGCGTGAACGATATCCTGGCCACGGGGGCTGAGCCCCTCTTCTTCTTGGATTACATGGCTGTGGGCAAGCTGACCGCAGACGCTGCATCCGCTATCGTGGAGGGTGTGGCTGAAGGTTGCAAGCTGGCGGGGTGCGCGCTCATCGGCGGCGAGATGGCTGAGCACCCTGGCGTCATGGATCCTGATGACTATGACCTCTCCGGTTTCTGCGTGGGCGTGGTGGATCGGCCGCAGATGCTCGATCCGGCTCGTGTGCGCGAAGGGGATGTGCTGATCGGCTTGCCCTCTTCGGGCATCCACTCCAATGGCTATTCGTTGGTGCGCAAGGTGGCCATCGAAGGCAAGGAGCGGGAAGAACTGATGGCTCCGCGGGAGTGGCTGGAGGGGGCTTCCATCTTGGAGGCGCTCTTGCAGCCCACGCGCATCTATGTGCGTCCGGTGCTAGATGCCATCCAGGCGCTTCCTGGTGCCATCCATGCCCTGGCCCATATCACCGGAGGCGGTATCTCGGAGAACCTGGATCGGGCTCTCCCGGCCACTTTGGATGCACAGGTGCAGCTGGGTTCTTGGCCTGAGCCTCCCATCATCCGCTTCGTCTGCGATGCAGCGAACCTCTCTCAGGAAGAGGCCCTGAAGACCTTCAACATGGGAGTGGGCATGGTGCTCATCGTTGATGCCTCACGTGCGGATGAGCTGATGGCTCACTTCGGATCGGTTGGCGAAGAGGCGTTCATCATCGGTTCGGTCATCCCTGGAGCAGGTCAGGTGGTCTACCGATGAGCAGGCTGAGGATCGGAGTCCTGCTCTCTGGTAGCGGCACCAACCTTCAGGCCATCCTAGATGCCGTCGAAGATGGCTTGCCCGTGGAAGTGGTGCAGGTGATATCCTCTCGTCCGGATGCTTTCGGCATTCAACGGGCTGAGCGGGCGGCCATCCCCGTCTGCGTCCTTGATCGCAGCGTCTATGCTGACCCTCAGGCGGCCGATGAGCGCATCGTGGATGAGATGCGCTCAGCCGGGGCGGAATATCTGGTGATGGCGGGCTACATGCGCAAGCTCACGCCCGTGGTGCTGAATGCATTCCCTGATCGAGTGCTCAACCTGCATCCAGCACTGCTGCCTTCATTCAAGGGAGCCCACGCTATCCAGGATGCATGGGAAGCCGGGGTGAAGGTCACCGGTGTCACCGTGCATTTCGCCAATGAAGACTACGACAAGGGGCCCATCGTGGCCCAGCGTGCCGTCCCTGTGCTCGAGACCGACACCATAGACTCCTTGGAGGAGCGCATCCATGCTACAGAGCATGTTCTCTATCCGGAGGTCCTGCGCCTGCTGGCTGAGGGACGCGTGAGCATCAACGATGAGAGGAAGGTTTGCATCGCATGAGACGTGAAGTCCTTGAGCGGGTCATCGAAGAATTGGAGGCGGGACATGCTCCCGTGCTTTCAGCCGAGGATATCCCCGCTTTCAGCATGCAAGCTACGGCGGGTAACGATCATCTGAGCCCAGATTCCCTAGAACAGATAGCCCAGGCCATGACGGCGGCCGACATCCCTGTGCTGAAGCGGGCGCTCCAAGCCATAGATGCAGGAGAGCTGGCTTGGCTTGGCTTCAAGGTGGTCTATGACGCTCATGCTGCTCAGGCGAACACGGATAATGAGGTCACGAAGAAGTATGGCGAAGAGGGTTCTGCGAACGGGGAGTCCTTCCTGTTCTTCTGCAATGACGCGAAGGAGATCGTGGCTGCCCATCCGTATAGCCCCCGGGATGCCTTTCAGATGAAGGATGTGACCCGAGGCCCTTCCATGCACAATCAGCAGTTCGAGGGGCTCACTTGGACCAGCGTGCCCCTGTTCAGCTCGGTGTGCGTATGGCTTTTGGGAGCTTCGGATGTAGCCGTTGATCTGGCAAAGCTCGCCCAACACGTGGGCTTCGAGGTGAAGGTGGTTGACTATGATGGTGCCTACCTCAATGAAGAGCGCTTCCCTGAGGCTGAGCGGGTGATGCTCCATGGTGGAGACTTCCATGAGCTGACGAATCTAGCGGCTTCTCCAAAAGATTACGTCTGCGTTCTCACGCGGGGTCATATGTTCGATCCCGAGAGTTGCATCTGGGCGCTGGAGAACCGCGTAGCCTATGTGGGTATGATGGGATGCGCGGGGAAGAATTCCACGGTCCATGACCTGGTATTGGCTGCAGGCGTCACTGAAGAGGACTGGGAGCGCGTGAAGCGTCCCATCGGCCTCAAGTTCGGGGCGAAGACTCCCGCCGAACTGGCCATTGCCATCGTGGCGGAGCTCATCGATGTACGCTATCGCTCACGCTATAGCGTTGAAGCACAGGAAAAGCACGAGAAGTCATTGGGAAGATAGGGGAGATCCATGGAAAGTCCGAAGATCAAGCGCGTTCTGATGTCCGTGACAGACAAGACCGGCATCGTTGGCTTTGCGAAGACCCTCGTGGACGAGTTCGGATGCCAGATCATCTCCACGGGCGGCACGGCTCGAACCATCGCTGATGCGGGGGTGCCCGTGACCCCTATCGATGAGGTCACGCAGTTCCCTGAGATGATGGACGGCCGTGTGAAGACTCTGCATCCTCGGGTCCACGGTGGCCTTTTGGCCAAGCGTGATGATGAGGGTCACATGGCCCAGGCAGCAGAGCATGGCATCCAGATGATAGATATGGTGGTAGTGAACCTCTACGCGTTCGAGAAGACCGTGGAATCCGGGGCCGACTTCGGCACCTGCATTGAGAACATAGACATCGGCGGCCCCTCCATGCTGCGCTCTGCGGCGAAGAACTTCGCCAGCGTGGCCGTGGTCACTCGTCCTGATACCTACGAGGACATCTTGGAAGAGATGCGTGCGAATGATGGTCGCACCACCTATGAGACCCGGCAGCGGCTTGCGCTGGATGTGTTCACCACCACGGCGGCCTACGATGGAGCCATCTCTCGGTGGATGGGCGCGCAGCTCGCTGAGGCTGGGGAAGATGAGTTCGCTTCCTCGGTGGAACTGGGACTCAAGAAGAAGCAGTCTCTGCGCTATGGTGAGAATCCCCACCAAGCGGCCGCCTTCTACACCCGGGATGACTATCCGAATGCAGCTACCACCCTGGCTCAGGCGCTCCAGCTCCAGGGCAAGGAGCTCTCCTACAACAACTACCTCGATCTGGATGCTGCTTGGGCTGCGGTGCGCGAGTTCGATCAGCCTGCCTGCGTCATCGTGAAGCACCTCACTCCCTGTGGCGTCTGCGTTGATGAGAACGTGACCGTGGCCTACAAGCGGGCCCATGCGTGCGATCCGGTCTCTGCCTACGGTGGCGTCATGGCATTCAATCGTCCGGTGACGGGGGATACCGTGGCTGCCATCTTCGATAACAAGCAATTCGTCGAGGCTATCGTGGCTCCTGAATTCTCTGGGGACGCCTGTGAGATGTACGCCAGCAAGCCGAACTGCCGCCTGCTCTCTACGGGCGGTGTGAATGCCCCCGGGGAGGCCGTGGAGTATCGCAGCGTTGAAGGCGGTCTACTGGCTCAGGTATCTGACTCGGTGCTCGAGGGAGCGGAGACCTTCGAAGTGGCCGGAGACGTGCAGCCCACGCCTCAGCAGATGGAAGAGCTCCTCTTCGCGTGGAAGGCCGTGAAGTCCGTGAAATCCAACGCCATCCTGATAGCCAAGGATAACGCCAGCGTAGGCGCGGGTGGCGGACAGCCCAACCGTGTGAATTCGGCCCGCATCGCTGTGGAGCAGGCAGGGGACAAGGCAAAGGGTGCCGTGGCAGCCAGCGACGCGTTCTTCCCCTTCCGTGACGGATTCGATGTGCTGGCCGATGCTGGGGTGACGGCGGTGATAGAGCCGGGTGGATCCATTCGGGATGAAGAGGTCATCCAAGCGGCCAACGAGAAGGGTGTTGCTCTGGTCTTCACGGGCCATAGGCACTTCCGCCATTGATATCCGAACAGCTTCAGATGTGTAAGGGAGGCATGCCGCTTTTCTTCATTGATGGGTCATGCTGGGTGGAGCGTGGTATCATGTTCTGCACGCATTGAAACGCAGCGTAAACGAACAAGATGATGTGTACCTAAGGAGTCAATGTGACTGGAAAAGGTCCCATGACCGGCCGCACCTTCGCGGGACGCTATGAAGTGGGCGAACGGATCGGCATCGGCGGGATGGCCGAGGTCTACACGGCAACTGACACTACCCTCGGTCGCGTGGTTGCCGTCAAGGTGATGCTTCCACAATATGCCGATGATCCCGATTTCGCTCGGCGCTTCCGTCAGGAAGCTGCTGCTGCTGCGAATCTCCAAAGCCCCTATATCGTGAACGTCTATGACTGGGGTCATGACGATGACACCTATTACATCGTCATGGAATATATCCGCGGTTCTGACCTGAAGACCGCTATCCAGCAGCGAGGCGCGCTCAACCAGCGCACTGTGGCCAAGATCGGTGCTCAGGTCTGTCAGGCGCTCACGGCTGCCCATCAACAGGACATCATCCACCGGGATGTGAAGCCTCAGAACATCATGGTCCAGCCAGACGGCAACGTGAAGGTGATGGATTTCGGCATCGCCCGGGCGAAGAACTCTACGGCCGACAAGACCCAGGTGGTGCTGGGCACCGCCCATTACGCCTCGCCGGAGCAGGCTCAGGGCAAGGACCTCTCAGCGGCCTCTGACATCTATTCGCTCGGTGTGGTGCTCTATGAAGCCACTACGGGCACGCTTCCTTTCGACGGTCCTGATGCGGTGAGCGTGGCTCTCATGCAGGTGCAGGATGAGCCGAAGCCGCCTCGGGAGGTCAACCCGGATATCTCTCCTGAGCTTGAGACCATCATCCTCTGTGCCATGCAAAAGGATCCAACGCGTCGGTTCGCTACGGCCAACGACATGCGCCAGGCTTTGAACGACTTCCTGGCCGGGCGCCCCCTGAGCGCTGCGGCTACGGTTCCCATCATGAACGTCGACGGTCTGAGCAGCGCCCAGACCCGCGTGATGCCTGCAGTGGGGGTTGGGGCTGATCCAACGAAGACGATGCCCATCTCTGCGGTGGGCGGTGCTCATGCTGCTGGTGCCAATGGGGGTGCGCGTAGCTATCGCGGTGCGGATGACAAGCAGGGCATGTCTGGTAAGAAGAAGGCAGGCATCGCTGTTGCCGTCATCGCAGCAATCCTCCTCATCGCGGGCGGTATCTTCGCCTTTGGCCTGGGTGGGGGCGAGAAACTGGACGTTCCCAATGTCACGGGGCTGCCTGCTGATCAGGCTCAGGTGCAGATAGAGCAAGCAGGCTTCAAGGTGGGCGAGGTCAAGAACGTCTACGATGACAGTGCAGAACCGGGTACTGTCGTGGGTCAGAGCCCCAAGGGCGGGGAGAAAGCCGAGAAGGGCTCCAAGATCAACATCGACGTGTCTCAGGGCAGCGAAGAGATAGACGTGCCCGAGGTGACAGGCATGACGCTGGACGAGGCGCGCAAGGCCATCACCGTAGCTGGTTTCTCCGTGGGTGAGACCACCAAGGAGTACTCTGATACGGTAGAAGAGGGGAAGGTCATGAAGCAGACCCCCTCCGGCAAGACCAAGGCTCCCCAGGGCTCCAAGATAGATCTGGTCATCTCTCAGGGAACAGATCAGGTGGAAGTGCCTGACGTGACGGGCATGTCCTTGGATGCGGCCCGTGCCCGGCTGGAGAAAGAAGGCCTGAAGCTTTCTCAGGCAGGCAGCGAATACAGCAATTCCGTAGCTGAGGGCTGCGTCATCAGCCAGTCTCCCAATAGCGGCAAGGTGCCGAAGGACACGACGGTGAGCGTCGTGGTCTCCAAGGGCAAGGAAGACACGACGGTGAGCGTACCGAACGTGGTGGGTAGTTCTCAGCAGTATGCCGAAAGCGCCATGCGAGATGCGGGGCTCAACGTGAACGTGATCTCCAACTACTCCGAGAACACACCAGCGGGCCAGGTCATGCAACAGAGCATCAGCGGCGGCCAGCGGGTGGAAAAGGGAACTACCGTTACCATTGAAGTGTCCAAAGGCCCTGCTCCGTCTTCGGGGGGAGATACCCCAGGGCCTTCAGAAGGATAGCCCAGAACAGAACCCAGGGATAACGCCCTGCCCGCACCAACAGGATGAACCCACCTTGATAGGTGGGTGCTCGCAGCGGGCTTCCTGGCTTTCGTACCAACGGGCACGAATCTCCATTCCGCCCGCAATCTAGAGCTCCCATGGTAAATGCATCGGTCCATCGCAGAAAATGGCGGGGCAGGACTCGTCTTCGAGTATACCGGTGGGCTTTTCGAAAAAAAGACTTGAATTTCAGACTGTCATCGTGCAGACACGCTTCGCATTTTCATTGCCTTGCTGGCGGAGTGTGGCAACGAAGTCCAACTTAAAACGGTCTACCATGAAGGAGGGCGCTCCAAGGTATAGGTGGGGGGCGTCCAGAGGACGACAGCGCCTTGAGCCAGGGTCTTGGGGATATCTATCAGGCGCTGGTTGGAAGACCCGCGCCATTCCAGATCCAGAGACTTGAGGGTTTCAACGAAGGGACCGTCTACGATCACATCTGAGGCATTGATGAGCCCGTGTACTCCAGGGTCCTTGCGGGTCATGAGGTCTTCGAAGCGGTAACCGGTATAGGTCCAGATGCCATAGCCTTCTGCTTTGAGCTGCTGGGCCAATTCTGCGCACGCGGCAGCCTGCTGAAAGGGCTCCCCTCCAGTGAGAGTGACATCGTGGATCAGAGGGTTGGTACGGATATCTTGGAGCACGTCTGCAACGGGCTTCACCGTGCCACCCTCAGCGGGCTGGCTCTCTGGATTGTGGCACCCGGGGCAGCCATGGGTGCAGCCTTGCACGAAGACTGCATAGCGCAACCCCGGGCCATCTACGATGGTGTCTTGGACGGTGCCAAAGAGACGCAGCTCAGTGGACATCGGTGATCACCGCACCCTTCTGAGACGATGCGCTTTCAGGGGCCATCTTTACAAGGGCGCTGGTATTGATGATGGAGTTGGGCACGATGACCTTGTTGCCCTGATCTGTTTCTATGGTGGTGTTCCACCAGGTCATGTCAGTGACCGTTCCCTCATGACCGCTGATCTTGATATGGTCTCCCGGGACGATCAGCTTCGATATGGCTATCTGCAGTCCGCTGATGAGGTTAGAGAGGGTGCTCTGAAAGCCCAGGGATACGGCGATGCCGCCCACGCCGAGAGCGGTCACCGCAGCTCCCACATTAACATCGAAGCAGCTGGCGAGGATGACGCAGATACCGATGATCCAGACCGTCACGCGGCCGATGTTCACGAAGATGCTGTAGGCGGGGAGCAGGTTCTTCTCTACATGCAACAGCTTCTTGATGAGCTTGCTCAGCCCGTGGGCAGTGAGACTGGTCACCACCAAGACGATGAAGATGGTGATGGCGGTGCTGAGCCAATCTACATGAAGGACGGTGTTCAGCCATCCTTCCAGAGCATCTGTGAGCTTCGATAGGTCCATGTATCTACAAGAGGGGCGCAGTCTGGAACCGCGCCCCTTGCCTCTATCCTTCTATCCGGTGATCAGAGCTGATGCTTGACGCGTTCGCTCTCTTCGGCACGCTTGGCATCGTTGAAGCGATCCAGCGTACCTACTAGGTATCCGGTGATACGACGAATGCGCTCGAAGCCGATGTCGCCTTCGGATTCGGAGCGGCCGCACTTCGGGCAGCTGTCTCCGATGATGCCGTTGTAGCCACAGACGGGGTCACGGTCAACGGGATGGTTGATGGAGCCATAGCCCATGCCGCTTTCCTTCATATGGCGGATAACGGATTCGAAGGCCTCAAGGTTCTCCGTTGGGTCACCGTCAAGTTCGATGTAGCTGATGTGGCCACCGTTGGTGAGGGCATGATAGGGGGCTTCTATCTCGATCTTGTCGAAGGCGGAGATGCTGTAGTAGACCGGCACATGGAAGCCGTTGGTGTAGAAGTCATGGTCAGTCACACCAGGGATAGAACCGAAGCGCTCACGGTCCATGCGGACGAAGCGACCGGAGAGACCCTCAGCCGGAGTGGCGATGAGCGTGTAGTTCATCTTGCGCTCCTGGGAGATGCGGTCACAGTAGCTGCGCATGTGCCCCACGATCTCAAGGCCGAGACGCTGAGCTTCCTCAGATTCGCCCTGATGCTTACCGGTGAGGGCAACGAGGCATTCCGCCAAGCCGATGAAGCCGGTGGTCAGCGTGCCGTGCTTGAGCACTTCGCGCTGCTCATCCTGGGGCTTTAGGTTCTCAGAATCAATCCAGACACCCTGGCCCATGAGGAACGGAGCGTTGTAGACACGCTTGCGAGCCTGGATCTCGAAGCGCTCATCCAGCTGACCCGTGACCAATTGCAGCTTGGCATCCAGCAGGTCGAAGAAGAGGTCTATGTCTCCCTTGGCACGCAAGGCTAGACGCGGCAGGTTGATGGAGGTGAATGAGAGGTTGCCGCGGCCGGGGGTCACTTCGCGATTCGGATCATGGACATTGCCCATGACACGGGTGCGGCAGCCCATGTAGGCGATCTCAGTTTCTGGGGTGCCCTTGTAGTACTGGGCGTTGAAGGGGGCATCCAAGAAGCTGAAGTTCGGGAACAGGCGCTTCGCAGAGCAGTGCATGGCCATCTTGAAGAGGTCGTAGTTCGGGTCTTCGGGGTTGTAGTTCACGCCCTCCTTCACCCGGAAGATCTGTACCGGGAAGATAGGGGTCTCGCCGTTACCCAGGCCCTCTTCAGTGGCCAGCAGCATGTTCTTGATGACCATACGGCCCTCAGGGGAGGTGTCCATACCGTAGTTCACTGAGCTGAACGGGGTTTGGGCCCCTGCGCGGGAATGCATGGTATTCAGGTTGTGCACGAGGGCTTCCATGGCCTGGAAGGTGGTGCGGTCGGTGTCACGGGTGGCGTTCTTCTGGGTGTAGGCCAGGATGGTGGAGATATCCGCCTCGGAGATGCCTGCCTCGGCCAGCTTGGCTGTCAGGTTCTGCTCGTAGGCCTCATTCAGGTCAAGGGAAGCCACGACACCCGTTTCGCTCTCCACTGCAGCCAGCACGTCCTGAGCGAAGGTGCGCTCATCTTCGATGGAGGTCAGCAGGTCGAGCGCTTCAGCCAGATGCTTCTTGAACAAGCGGCGGTAGGTCTTGCGGACGCCGTCAGCCAGGCCGTAGTCGAAGTCGCAGACGGATTGGCCGCCGTGCTGGTCATTCTGGTTGGACTGGATGGCGATGCAGGCCAGAGCCGTGTAGCTGGCGATGTCATTGGGCTCACGCAGTACGCCATGGCCGGTGGAGAAGCCATCCTTGAAGAGCTTCTTCAGCTCGATCTGGCAGCAGGTGGTGGTGAGCGTGTAGAAATCCATGTCGTGGATATGGATGTCACCTTCACGATGGGCCTTGGCGAACTTCGGCTCGATCACGCACATCTCATAGAACTGCTTTGCAGATTCCGAGCCGTACTTGAGCATGGTGCCCATGGCGGTATCAGCGTTGATGTTGGCGTTCTCGCGCTTGAGATCAGAGTCAGCCGCCTTGCTGAAGGTGATGTCCTTCAGGGTTTGGATCAGGCGGGAGTTGACATCGCGAACGCGGTTGCGCTCCGCCCTATAGAGTATGTAGGCCTTTGCCGTTTGGACGAAGCCGCTCTCGATCAGCGTCTCTTCGACCAGATCCTGCACACCTTCCACCGTAGGCGTGCCTTCGATAGCACCCTCATCAAGCTTCTTGGCCACCTTGGCGGCGATCATGTCAGCCGTGCTGCGATCCTGCATAGCAGCACAAGCCTGGAAGGCCTTCTCGATAGCCGAAGCGATCTTCTCGACATGGAATTCAGTGGTGCGGCCGTCGCGCTTGATGATGGCTTGTGGCATGTTCCTGCTTCCTTTTCTACTGGTTTTGCGCATGTTCCAACCGGCGCTGCTTTACTTGCCTTACGCTGCCCAACCTTGATGTGGTTCACAGGGTTTCCACAGCGTATTCACTGAGTTCTGAACACTGAGCACAATATATTGTGGTAGGTGTTCGATTCAGCGGGTATATATAGTATCCATAAGTTCGAGGGAAAACAAGCGAACAAAGGAAGTTTTTCGAGATATTTTCGATCCGTAAAGGAGATGAAAGCTCAGAGCACTCTGAGCGCTTGCTTAGCTGCGCTTATTAGGAGACGGTGCCGTAGACCTGTCCCCAGGCGTGGCCGGTGATGGCGGAGTTGAGTTGAGTGGTCAGGCGCAGGCGCGTGTATTCCCCTGGTGGAAGGAGCGCCACGACGCGCAGGAGGTCTTCGGGAAGGTCCGCCGCTTCAGCGGCTAGCACCACCTGCAAACGAGATACCTTGAAAGCCGCATCGGGATCAGCCACTTCCAGATAGGGAGCATCGTCCTCTTCGAAGAGACTATCCACAACCTTTTGCAGCGCACCGTAATGGTCTGAACGCTGGATGTTCGAGCCGGTCATGGGCGCTCGATTCCGTTGATGCCCAGAGCGCTGTTCACGATCTGCCGCAGACGGTCCGCATCGGCAGGGGAGGGAGCTTCCGGATCAGTGCCCTGCTCATTGGCGGGAGGATGCTGCACGTCATGACCGGCGACGGCTGCTGCCAGGGCACCGGTGAAGACGGGCGTAGCGGCTCCTGTTGCCCGGAGGAACTGGACGCCCTCATCAGCTAGGGCACAGGCGGCATCGAAGGCATCATCAGGAGTGTGGTACGGGCCATCAGGACGAACGAAGAGCTGCACCATCTGGGGGAGGTAGACGCTCTGGAGGCCGCGCTGGACCAGTTGGGTAACGACCGATGGATCGGCATCGGTGCGGAAGCCTACTGCATTCGCACCGTATTCAGCCATGACGGCCAGGGCTTCTTCCAGCGTTTCGCGTACGAGGAAGGACCGAGAGCCGGATGCAGGCTCAAGGGGAGCCAACATCCCCTGAGCGTTGATGTCAACGCAGGTGATGATGGGGGCATCGCTCACCTTCCTGATGCCCATGAGCGCACATCTCAGATCGGCGATGCGCACGAATCCGTTCAAGAGGAATGCGTCGAAGGGCAGGTCGTTGAAGAGACGGGCGGCGCGCTCATATTGGGAGCGGTTCTCGAGCAGCGATGCCTTGGAGGCGGCATCCAGAGGAAGCCCTGAAGGGTTCAACTCTACCAGCCCATGCTCAGGGGCGTGGGCTTGGATCACCTGGATGGCCGTACGAGCCAGATCAGCAGCGGCATCCTGCAAGCGTACGTGGGCCAGGCGTGCCGGGGTGAGGTGAGCCGTAGGGGCTACCAAGCAATTCGCGCCTACAGCCCGTTCCAGGCGGTAGGCATCCTCGAAGACTTCTGGTTCGATGAGCAAGGAGAGCTCTACAGCGCCGCTCTCGGCTGCGTCAGGGGAGGGTTGTACGGTTGTAGTCTGCACGAAGGGCACATTGGCGGCGGTCAGGTCTGCCAAGCCCTCTTCGCCATCTTCATCCCAGGGGAGCGCATCTGCCTGGGTCAAGAGCTGCTCTTCCACAGGAGAGCTGACCACCAGCATATCCTTGCCGAATCTCAGTTGGATGTCCGCCATGATGCTCCTTGTAATAAAGGACCCGCTCACGGCGGGCTTAGGATGGTGCCCCCGATAGGAATCGAACCTACACACCCGGTTTAGGAGACCAGTGCTCTATCCATTGAGCTACGGGGGCCCGTGGAGGGTATTCTAGCATGGATGAATGAGACGGGCGGCCACGAGTGCCGCCCGCAAGGTCCCTTGATGCAAGCGCGTGAGTGCTGCTAGATGCCGTTGATATGGGCTGTGGACATGACAGCCTGTTCGGCTTTCCAGTCCTGGGCGTAGCGGGCTACGTAATGACCCGTGGCACGCGTGGTAAGCAGCGTAAGGAAGGCGTCCAGGAAGCACCCTACGATATAGCAGATGAGAAAGACTGGGATCAGAGCCCCCATCAGGCTCAGCAGCGCGGCTGCATAGCTCGAGGACCCGTAAACGCCGATCTCGGCGATGGTCCCGATCAGAGGCAACCCCACGATCACCATGAGGGCGAAGACGATGACGAAGACCACTGCGGTGTAGATGAGGATGGGGACGATGGTGGCACAGAGGAGCGCTCCCAGGTTCCTCCAGCAGGTACGCCAGATCTGGGCGATATCGAAGGCTGCTCCCAGACGGTCGGCGATAGCCGTGCGCAGGACGGCGATGTACTGGAACAGAGCGATGATCAGATAGATGGCTACGCCGCAGATGGCTCCCACGATGGGCACCGCTCCAAGCAGTGCACTGCACAGACCTCCGACGATGCTCAAGAGCAGACCGATGATGAAGGCGAAGAAGCCATTGATGAACATGCGGTTCCCGAAGATGCGATCCGGCATGGGGGCCACCTTGCCCAAGAACAACTCCCGTGACCAACGCATGGCATAGCCGTTGACGTAGAAGTTGAGGATGGGAACGCATCCTACCAGGCCCAAGAGCAGTACCTTGCCGAACCAGCCCTTGGTCTGCATGATGTCTCCCCAGGCAGCAGCCAGGCAACCCTTCTGGTATTGGGCTTCGGGTCCGGATTGCATGGGGGACGGGTGTACCCGTGCAGGGTTAGGCGGGATGATGGGCTGCTCTGGGATAGGGGCGCCCTGGGCGGCGGCTTCAGGGGCAGCTTGGGCCGGGTCAGCCGCAGAGGCAGCAGACGGCGCAGGATCTGGAGCGGTTTCAGGTTGAGGTGCGGCCTGGGGTTGGGATACGGCCGTAGGCTCGGGGGCTTGAGCCGTCTGAGCTGATACAGGCTCCCATTGCGGAGCAGGGTTCAGGAGAGGGCCTGATCCCCGGTGATCAGGGTTCGTCGGGAAGTCTGCCTCTTCCTCGGGGGAGGCAACAACCGAAGAGGACTCTACTGTGGTGAGCACCGGTTCGCCATCCTCGTCTGAGGTTGATTCCAGCCGGATGGACCCAGCTGATATGGCAGAGAGGAGCGCATCGGTCTGTGGGTCATCGATGACGACTTCAGGGTTTGCGCTCTCGTTGATGGCCAGGATGAGCTCGTCTTCTTGGCTATCCGTAGAGGGCTCTGCTGACGGTTCGCTCGCAAGGGCTTCTCTTGCCGACAGGGGGTCCGGGGTAGGAGAAGAGGCAGTCTCATGAGCCTCGTCCGTTGGGAATAGGGATTTCCCACAGTCTGCGCAGAAGGGCGCACCTGGGGTGTTCTCGCGGCCGCACTTTGGGCACTTCATGCCACCAACTCCTCTATAGCGTATCAATCGATAAAGTATAGCAGGCCTGGCTTTGGGCCTAAGCCAACAAGAAGCCCTCCGCCCAATCCAAGAGAGCCTCTACGATCTCATCCGTTGGGGCTTCTGCATAGATGCGCACGAGGGGTTCCGTACCTGATTTGCGCATCATCACCCAGGAGCCGTCTTCCAAGATGAGCTTCAGGCCATCCCGCTGATCCGTTCGAGCGATGGCCTTGCCGAGGACCTCTTCGGGTATCCGCTGCCCCGCAAGGGCAACGTCTGCCTTCGCTTCCTGGGCAGGTTCGAGTCGCAGGCCTCGGCGCGTGAAGGCGAAGCGGCCGAAGCGGTCATTCGCGTCTTCCACCAGCTGACCCAGGTCTTTGCCCTCCTTTGCCATCATCTCGGTGAGCAACAGGGCCATGAGCAGGCCATCGCGTTCCTTCACGTGACCGGGTAGCCCGATGCCACCGGACTCTTCGCCGCCTACCAGTACGCCACCCTTCTCCATCTCAGCGTAGATCCATTTGAAGCCCACGGGGGTGGTGACGAATTCCAACCCCAGGGCTTCGCAGGCGTTCGCCAGCTGCTGAGAAGCGGTGACCGTGGAAACGACGCGACCGCGGCCGCCACGGCTGGCGAGATTCTGGGTGACCAGGGTGATGATGCGGTGCGGGTTCACGAAATTGCCCTGGGAATCTCCCGCGCTGATTCGGTCAGCGTCCCCGTCGTTGGTGAACAATGCATCGTAGCCTAGCTCGGCTACCTTCGCTAAGCCTTCGTCCACCCAGGGCTGGATGGGTTCGGGATGGAGCCCTGCGAAGGTGGGATCTTCGGCGTTGTGGATCTCTTCCACGGTGACGCCCATCTCGCGCAGCAGGTCCGCCAAGTAGTGGCGCCCGGCGCCGAAGAGCGGATCGATCACCACGCGCAGGTTCGCATTACGGATAGCATCGACATCCACCTGCTGGCGCAGGGAGTCAAGATAGGGAGGCATGAGGTCGCACACGTGCACGGGCTTCGTTTCTGCAGGTATCTCACTGACCAGGTCAGTCAGGCTACTACCGTTGCTCAAGGCCTCTTGGATGCTGGCTACGGAGAGCTGGGCCAGCAGAGCGATAGCGGGGTCATCGAAGCCGTGGGCATCGGTGTTCGCGATAGCTTCCTCCACGATATCCGTGAAGTCCTTCGGGCTTGCACCGCCATCCGCCATGCGCAGCTTTACACCGAGGTATTCAGCTGGATTATGGCTGCTGGTGAGCATGATGCCGCCTACGGCTTGAGGGTCATGGGCTACCGACCAGCAGAGGGTGGGCGTCGGGCAGTGATCCTTCGTCAGGATCACGCGGAACCCGTGCTCCGCAGCTACTTGGGCTGCGAGGGCAGCGTAGGCGTGGGCATCTTGGCGACAATCATGGCCTACATAGAGGGTTCCGGGTTCTTCAGGGGCGGCTCCTGCCTCAATGGATGCAGCCTTGAAGACGCGGGCGGCGGCATCGGCTACCTTCACGACGTTGGCGCAGGTGAAATCGTCCCCGATGATGGCGCGCCAGCCATCGGTTCCGAAATGGATGGAGGAGGCAGTGGTGTCTGTCATGTTCAACCCTTCGATCGATGGAGTTTCCATCATTATACGGTGCTTATCCTATAAAAAAGAGGAGCGTGGGCGACCACGCTCCTCCAGATGGATCAGACTGGCGAAGATGCTATTTAGCCCCTGCGTCCTTTGCGGCCTTCTCGGCTTCCTTCGCAGCCTTGTCAGCGGTCTTGTCAACGCCTTCAGCGGTCTTGTCAACGCCTTCAGCGGCATGGTCGACGACATCCTTCGCCTGATCCGCTGCTGATTGGGCGTTGTCCTTCACCTGCTGGGCGATGCGCTCCCGAGCAGCTTCGATCTTCTCACGCAACTCGTCGTTCTTGTCCATGGCCTCAGAAGCACCCTTGGTGGCTGCGTCCTTCACGTTCTCAACCACTTCCTGACCCTTCTCGGTTGCCTGCTTGAAGCTATTCTGAATGGCGTCAGCCGCCTGTTCGCCAAGCTCTTGCGCATTGTTCATCGCATTGCTAGCTTGATCGGCCACCATGTTGCGTGTCTCTTCACCGGAACGTGGTGCCAGCAAGAGAGCACTCACTGCACCGATAGCGCCACCAAGTACGAAGCTTATGATCCTACCCATTGTTGCCTCCTAGGTCCGTTTGGGCCTCATCATCGGGCCCCTCAGCAATGTGCCGCCCATTATATCGACGCCGGTAGCGGCGATGGGTAAGACGAGCGGCGCGGGCGACAGCCGAAACCGAAATGATGAAAACCTGACATACTATATAGATGATAACCCATACGAAAGAGTGTGCTATCATAGCCAACGCACTTTCGGGTTGTGGCTCAGTTTGGTAGAGCGCTGCGTTCGGGACGCAGAGGCCGCAGGTTCAAATCCTGTCAACCCGACCAGAGATCAAAGAAGAGAACCTACGGGTTCTCTTCTTGTTCTTGCAGGCGGCGTTGACAGCCTGCGGGAGCAGGCCGGAGCGAAGCGACGAGGATTTGGACCTGGGCAGGTTCACTAGCATGCGATCCTACGCATGCTAGCCGCGAGGGTCAAGGCTCGCATAGCGACCGCAGAGCGGCCTGGCCTTGACGCGAGCGAACCCCTGTCAACCCGACCAAAAGACCGCAGATCCACCTGCCGCGGTCTGCTGGTGCAACGCTGGGCGGACCTTGGGTCTGCCCCTACGACAGAAGATGCAACATGATCCGTAGGGATCGATCGTGATCGACCCGACTAGGACAGCCGCTCAAGATCGGCTTTCGTTAGCTTGGGTGGTGTTGCGCATCTGTTGGTTGACCACTTCTCGGCCTATCTCTCTTCCGCGGTCAGCCTGCTGCTCCCAGGTACTCTCAGGCCGTTCATCTTGGGCTGACCCCTCTGGCTCAGCCTTCGCATTCGCTTGGGAGTTCTTCCGCTGGCGTCTGCGCTTCCAATCTTCGATGTCAGCCTGAAGGGCCTTCTGTGAGAACGGTCGGTCGAAGGCTGCTCGTTGCCAGAAGAGCCAGGCGAATAGGATGATGCAAGCCACGCCTACTTTCCAGGTGCCTTGGAATAGGAATTCGCAACCGCCGATGAGGACGAGGGCGCCTAGGGTGAGTGCCCAGGCAGTGCGGAAGCGCTGTATCAATCCGATGGCGCAGATCATGAGCACCACTGAAGAGAGGATCAACGGAATACCCACCATGAGCGCGCTCATGTCGATCCATGAGACGAGCATGGTGTAAGGGGTGAAGGCCTCGGGGAAGAACACGGCACCGATGTTGACGGCACCCACGAGGAAGACGAGCGTACCGGATATCCAGGCGATGTCCTTTTGCTTCTGCATCTCCGTGGCTGATTTCTTCGACTTGAAGAATCCTGCTTGGGAGAGCAGGACGGCGCCGATGCAGAAGGGGATCCAGAACATCACGCCTCGGTAGACCAGGGCGATGGCAGCTGCTGTGGCTACGCTGCAACCATAAGCGGTGAGGATGGCGGTGATCATGGCCTCCACTACGCCGACGCCTTGGGGGGTGGGGCTCAGGATGACAGAGATGGCGCCTACCGCGAAGGCGGCCACAAGGGCTTCTACGTTCTCGAATCCGAAGGCGTAGCCAATGGCCACTAAGCATGCCATGTTCAAGATGGCTGAGAACGAAGCATAGGCAACGGTGATGATCGACCCCTTAGGGTTTTTCGCCAGAAGGTCTGAAGTAGCTACGAACGAATGGGCCATAGTGCGACCCCATCCGGGCTTCAGTGCCTTCTTGAGAAGCCCGAGCACCTTGTTGATGAGCTTTTCCAACACCAGGAACACCCGGTAGAGGATGCGCGGCTTCAGATGTCCGATGAAGAACAGGCTGGAGAGCACCACGAGTACTATCGCCAGGGCCAAGCCACCCACTAGGAACACGGTATTCATGTGGCCGGATATCCACATGGTGATGAAACCGATGACCGATATGACGAAGACGGCGGCGAAGTAGCCGATCTGGGAGAGGATGGCCCCTCCTGTGGACTGGCCTGCGTCGCACCCTTCGCGATGGGCGTCATCGATGATGAAGGCAACACCGGTCGCGCCGCTGAAGAGGCAGAACGTGTTGATGAACACCAGGGAGAAGATGAGCACCACGTTATGCCAGAAGCCGGTGGCATGACCGACAGCATCAAAGGCGGCATCGTAGGAGGCGGCCTGGACGAAATGGCGTCCCAGCATAAGCAGGATGGCTATCACCATGGGCACGAGCGCTCCGGTCATCATGGTATTGAAGAAGTCTGCCAAGTAATCAACGTTGGCGATGATGAAGCACACGGCGACTATGCCCAAGAGGAGCAATAGCGCTTTCTTCAAAAGAGACCCCTTGCATCTCGGTGATATGGGTGACGCGTCTCCATTATACGACGAAGGGAGAAAGGGGGTTTAGTGGCAGTGTGTAAGTGGGGTTCAAGCCGCCTTCGTTTGGTGTGTCTTGTGAAGACGGTCGAAGGCATTGAAGAGCAGCTGGAAGGCTAGGACATCCACGATGCCTACGACTGCAAAGATGATCCACATCGTCTCGGTTAGGGGGGCTATGTTGAAGAGCGGGGCCGCCACGGTGCATCCCAGCACCAGGCCACCCAGAACCACGACGAGCAATGCGGCGCGGATGGGGGTATAGGGGATGGAGAGCCGAATGACCAGCATGACCCCGATGAGAGCCGTGATCAGTACGCAGAGGGTGGAGATCTGGGCATAGGAGAGGCCCAACCAAAGATACCCTGCTACGCTCACTGCCAAGATGGAGACTATCACGCAGATAGCACCGGGGATGGAACGCATGATGCAGTTCTTCAGGAAATGTCCGCGGACAAGGTCATGATTGGGCTCCAGCGCAAGCACGAAGGAGGGGAGTCCGATGGTCATGGCGCTTACCAGCGTCATCTGGATGGGCATGAAAGGATATTGCCAGGGGAGCAAGATGAACAGCACGGCCATCACGATGGAGAAGATGGTCTTCACCAGGAAAAGCGATGCCGAGCGTTGGAGGTTGTTGATGGAGCGACGCCCTTCGGCCACCACTTCTGGCATGGAGGCGAAATCATTGTTCACCAACACCAGTTGGGCAACATTGCGGGCGGCGTCGGAGCCAGACGCCATGGCCACGCTGCAATCCGCTGCCTTGAGCGCCAACACGTCGTTTACACCATCCCCGGTCATGGCCACCGTGTGACCTTCTTCTTGGAGCGCCAGCACGAATGCCTTCTTCTGCTCGGGACGGACGCGACCGAAGACGCTGTAGCGGGCCACGGCCTCGCGGATATCCTGTTCGGTGTTGAGCTGAGAGCAGTCGATGTACTGGTCTGCATTCGGGATGCCCACCTTCTGAGCGATACCGGAAACGGTGTGAGGGTCGTCACCTGAGATCACCTTAAGCGCGACTCCTTGTTCCTTGAAATACTGGACGGTTTGAGAGGCAGTGGAGCGGATCTCATCTTCCAGTAGGATGAAGCCTAAGGGCGTGACAGGCCCCTGAATATGGCCTTCTTCGCTAAAGGAGGCCACCTGGGCCACGAGGAGCACCCGGGCATCTTCGGTGAGCTTTTCCAGCTGGGCTTGGAGGGTAGCCAGCTCTTCGGGGGCATGAGCCAACACGTACTGGGCGGCGCCCATGGCGAAGGCAGTGCCGTCTGGCAGTATTACGCCGGAGAGCTTCGTATCCGAAGAGAAGGGGATGGGGTGTGCCCCTGCTACGGGTTTGGCTACTTGGCCCCCCAGGGCCTCTTCGTCCGCTTCGAAATAAGCACGGATGGCATTGGCGGTATCGTTGGGATTCTTGTCGGCGAAGGCGATAGCCGAAGCGGCCTGCCTTGCTAGCTCTGCCGGACCGCTTCCAATCCCCTGGATGGCGGCCACGCGCATGGCACCGGTGGTGATGGTGCCCGTTTTGTCTAGGCAGAGCACGTCTACCCGCGCTAGCGTTTCTATGCAGTAGAGCTGTTGGACGAGCACCTTGTACCGGGAGAGTCGGATGACCGCCACGGCCAGCACGGTGGAGGTCAGGAGGATGAGCCCTTCGGGGATCATGCCCACCAAAGCCGAGGTGGTGCTGAGTATGGCGCTTTGCCAATCAAGGTGCTGCAGGAAGAACTGACTTGAGAACAAGAGCGCTCCCACGGGGAACAGCGCTATGCTCACATACTTCACGATGCCGTTCACGGAGCGCATGATCTCGGAGTTGACGACCTTATGCTCTTTGGCCTCGGCGGAGATTCGGGCAGCGTAGTTGTCTGCTCCCACATGGATTACCCGAGCGAACACGACACCGGAGTTCACGAAGGAGCCGCTCATGAGCTCATCGCCTGGCGCTTTGGGGACGAGGCGGCTCTCTCCGGTGAGCAGGCTCTCATTCACCTGGCATGTTCCCTCTACTACTTGGGCATCGGCAGGGATCTGATCTCCGCGCGAGAGCCGGATGACGTCTCCCAATACGATCTGATCAACGGGGATCTCGGTCAGGGTGGCGCTGCGCACCGCCTGGACATGGGCGGCTACGACGATGGCCAGCTTGTCTGTGAGCTGCTTTGACCGGATCTCCTGCACAATGCCGATGAGCACGTTCACGAGAATGACCACCATGAAGAGCATATTCTTGTAGGACCCCGTGAGGAATACGAGGATGGCTAGCACTAGGTTCACGAAGTTGAAGAGAGTGCAGATGTTATCTCGGGCTATCTCACGCAGGGAGCGCGTCTTCACGCTTGCGTCTACGTTCACCTTCCCCGCTTCGGTGAGCTGAGCGGCCTCTTCGACAGTCAGGCCGACAGGAAGGGAGAAGTCTGTTGGAGTGGTCTCGGTCATGGGAATCACAGTAACATAACGAGCTTTTCTCAGGATTACAGAGTTGTAAGGGTAAGGCGAAGAATGCTTTACGGATGCGTTGGCTGTAAAAAGTTAGATGTCTCTACCATTTTCGAGAAAGTTAGTGATAGTATACTTTTAGTTACCCGAAGGAAACTCTTTTGAAGGAGGACTCCGATGCAGAACGCTCTGGTGATAGATGCGGCATTGCCGCGCTTTGCAGGGGCAGGAGCCTCTGTGCAGCAGATGCCGCTTTCGTTCCTGCAAGCGGGTCAAGTGGGCCACGTGGTCAAGGTTCGTGGAAAGGGGGACGCTCCTCGACACCTGGAGAACATCGGTTTCGTGCCCGGAGCGCACGTCAAGGTGGTCGCTCAGCAAGCAGGGAACCTGATCGTAGAGATCAAAGGCTCGCAGGTGGCACTGGATAAGGCATCGGCTCAAAAGGTCATCACAGCTTAGGAAGGAAGGTCATGGCAGAAGAGGAAAAGACGCTGCGGGATGTACCCATCGGGGCTACGGTTCGCGTACGGGGTCTGGCAGGAGAAGGCGCGGTCCGGAGGCGCATCATGGATATGGGGCTCACGAAGGGCACCAGCGTGACCGTTCGCAAGGTGGCACCTCTCGGGGATCCTATCGAGGTCACGGTGCGTGGGTTCGAGCTTTCCCTGCGTAAAGACGAGGCGAAGAACGTGTTGGTCTCCTAGAGCAACGTGTTCTGATCGGGGTTGTGTGGCACTGTAAAAGTGCCTTTTTCAGACCAATGAGTTACCCACAGTTAACAAATACATTGAGAACGAGCAGCTGAAGAGAAAGGAATGAAGGAGGATGGGCATCAATATCGCCCTTGCTGGTAATCCCAATTCTGGCAAGACGACGCTCTTCAATGATCTTACGGGGGCGAACCAATACACGGGGAACTGGCCCGGTGTCACCGTAGAGAAGAAGGCGGGCAAGTACAAACGCGACAAAGCCGTGGAGATCACGGACTTGCCGGGTGTGTACTCGCTTTCCCCTTACTCTCCCGAAGAGGTGGTCACGCGCGATTTCTTGACCAGCGGGGAGGCGGACGTGGTCATCAACATCGTGGATGGGACCAATCTCGAACGGAATCTGTATCTGACAACGCAGATCCTTGATACCGATGTGCCGGTGGTCGTGGCCCTCAACATGATGGATATCGTCTCCAAGCGGGGAGACCAGATCGATGTCGCGAAGCTCTCGGAGGAATTAGGCTGTCCGGTGGTGGAGATATCCGCGCTCAAAGGCACGGGCATCGATGAGCTTGTAGACCGCGCGCGTGCGACTGCAGAGCAAGGGCGCATCCCGGCCTCGGAGCCCTGCTATGCAGCGTTTTTCGAAGAGGACGAAGAAGACCCGGAATCCGCTGAGGCTAATGCCCGCTATGACTTCATTGCCCAGGTATGTGAAGGGTGCGTCAAGCGCACCGAGGCGGCTATGACCACCACCCAGAAGATAGACAAGGTGGTCACCAACCGTGTGCTGGGCATTCCCATCTTCATAGCCATCATGTTCGTGGTCTATTACTTCGCTGTGTCTTTGGGCGGAGGTATCGTGACCGATTGGGCCAATGATGGCATCTCCGGTGATGGATGGCTCTATACCGGAGGAGCTGCTTATGAGGAAGCCGTGGGCGAATGGGAAGAGGCCGTGGCGGCAGCCGAAGAGGCAGAGGTCAGCGAAGCGCAGCTAAAGACATTGGCTGAAGAAGAGCCTGATCCATCCAGTGGCGAATATGGTCTTTGGATACCTGGGCTCTCACCTGTGGTCACCGAGGCATTGGAATCCGTGGATGCGGCTCCTTGGGTGATCAGCCTTGTGGTTGATGGCATCATCGCGGGCGTTGGGGCGGTCATCGGGTTCATCCCCCAGCTGATCATCCTCTTCTTGTTCTTGGGCTTCTTGGAGGGCTGTGGATACATGGCTCGCGTAGCCTTCATCATGGACCGCGTCTTCCGGCGCTTCGGCCTGTCTGGCAAATCGTTCATCCCTATGCTCATCGCCAGCGGCTGCGGTGTGCCTGCGGTCATGGCCACCAAGACCATCGAGAACGAGAAGGACCGACGCATGACCATCATGACCACCACCATGATCCCCTGCGGCGCGAAGCTGCCCATCATCGCGCTGGTGTTCGGTGCCTTGGCTGGCGGCGATTATGAGAGCACTTGGTGGGTGGCGCCGCTCTTCTACTTCTTGGGTCTTGCCGCCATCATCGTGAGCTGCATCATGCTGAAGAAGCTCAGAGCCTTCGCCGGGGATGCAGCTCCCTTCATCATGGAATTGCCCCAGTACCATCTTCCCACGGTGAAAAGCGTGCTGCTTTCCATGTGGGAGCGCGTGAAGAGCTACGTGGTGAAGGCGGGAACCATCATCTTCCTGTCCACCATCGTCATCTGGTTCCTTATGAACTTCGGTGTGCACGAGGGTCAGTTCGGGCTGCTGGATGCTGAGATGGAAGGGTATTTGAACTATAGCCTGATGGCGGGGTTGGGCAATGCTTTGGCATGGCTGTTCGTGCCACTTGGGTTCGGCAACTGGGAATCCACCGTCACCTCCATCACGGGGCTCGTAGCCAAAGAGAATGTGGTGGCTACGGTGGGTATCCTCACCCAGTTGGGTGAGGTGGGCGAGACCGACCCCTCCCTATGGGAAGGCTTCGGGCTCATGCTGGGTGGCTCCTCCGTTGCCATCATGGCCTTCTGTGCCTTCAACCTGCTCTGTGCTCCCTGCTTTGCCGCCATCGGCACCATCCGCCGTCAGATGGCTTCAGCGAAGTGGACTTGGGCTGCCATCGGATACATGTGCGCCTTCGGTTGGTGCACAGGTCTGATGATCTATCAGATTGGCGGTCTGGCCACGGGGGACGTGACCTTCAACTTCTGGACGGTGGTGGCTTTCGCTGTGCTGGCGTTCATGCTCTTCCAGCTGTTCCGGCCTATGTCTCGGCGCAATGAAGGGCAGAACGCTTCGGCTCAGGGTAAGCTCAATGCGGAGGGAGCCCGATGAGTGCGTCAACGATCATCCTGCTGGCGGTCATCCTAGGGTGTGCAGTTCTCGCTGTGCGTCGGTTGGTGACCCGTGGGATGTGCGACTGCCATGACCATTGCGACGGCGGCTGTCAGGGGTGCAAGAAGGGCTCCTCAAGCTGCCAGGATGGATGCGATACCTGCGAAGCTGTCAGAAAGATGACAGCGACTCTCCATAAAGCCTAAGGGGAAGGCTCTCCTCTCCTCCTCTCTCCCTTTTTCCTTAGGCTCACAGCTCACGGGCACTGGTCATAGACCGGTGCCCGTTGGCATTATCCGCCCCCGGACACTCTCTCAGATGCGCATGTAGATCCCCCTATAGGTAAGACCTTCTCAGATGCACAGCAAGCCATTGGGTTCCTCGACGGTTGCACTGGTTGCTATACTCTTCCCGAAGACAAGGAGGGTGTCTGGTGGCGTTCCTGTTGGGCTGCGAGAAGGTGCGGGTAGAGATGCCGTCGAAGACGGTGCTGGAAGACGTGTCCCTTGGTGTGGACGCAGGTCAGCGCATCGGCATCGTAGGGCGTAACGGAGACGGGAAATCAACCTTGCTGAATGTGCTGGCAACCACGCGGGAGGTGGATGCAGGGCGCGTCATCCGCACGGGCGGAGTGAGTGTCGGGCACCTGGCCCAGGCCGATGAGCTGCATGATGATGACACGGTGCGCCAAGCGGTGGTGGGGGATATCCCCGAATACCTTTGGGCATCGGATGCGAAGATCCGTGCCATCTTCGATAATCTTCTCGAAGACATCTCTTGGGACGCGCAGGTGGGCACGCTTTCGGGCGGTCAACGTCGTCGCGTGGACCTGGCACGTGTGTTGGCAGGAGACTGGGACGTTCTTTTATTGGATGAGCCTACGAACCATCTGGACATCCGTGCTATCACCTGGTTGGCTCGGCATCTGAAGAGCCGCTGGCGCAAGGATGCAGGGGCGCTTTTGGTGGTGACTCATGACCGCTGGTTCTTGGATGAGGTCTGCAACACCATGTGGGAAGTGCATGCAGGGCGTGTGATCCCGTTCGAAGGGGGCTTCTCCGCCTATATCCTCCAGCGGGTAGAGCGGGAACGCTTGGCCGCGTTGGCTGAGCAGAAGCGTCAGAACGCCCTTCGACGCGAATTGGCGTGGCTCTCTCGGGGCGCGCGTGCCAGGGCAACGAAGCCGAAGTTCCATGTGGCGGCAGCCAAAGAGCTGATTGCTGACGTGCCAGAGCTGCGGGATGATATCCAGCTCAAGCGCATGGCCATGGCGCGCATCGGCAAGCAGGTGGTAGACCTGGACAGGGTATCGGTTGCCTTCGATGGGAATCCTCCCGTGCTCGAAGACATCACCTGGATGATAGGGCCGGGTGACCGCATCGGCATCGTAGGCGGCAACGGGGCGGGGAAGACCACTCTCTTGCGAGTCATAGAAGGGGCGCTTGCCCCTACGCAGGGACGGGTGAAGATAGGGCAGACCGTGCGGTTCGCGGTGCTCTCTCAGCACTTGGATAACCTGCGGGCCTTCGACGGAGACTTGGTTCGCCAAGCCGTGGCTCGCTTTCCTCATCGCACGATGTTGGATGGCAAGGAGGCCACCTCCACACAACTCCTGGAACGGCTCGGCTTCGATAAGGCCGATCTGAACGAACCGGTGGCAGACCTCTCAGGAGGTCAGAAGCGACGACTCGCCCTCATGATGATCTTGCTGGAGGAGCCCAACGTTCTCATCTTGGATGAGCCGGGCAATGACCTGGACATAGACATGTTGGCTGCGGTGGAGGACATGCTGGACGGTTGGCCGGGGACGCTCATCTTGGTGACCCATGATCGCTACCTGATGGAGCGGGTGACAGATCACCAATTCGCCCTCTTGGGTGGCTGCCTTCGCCATCTGCCGCGCGGTGTGGACGAATATCTGGAGCTCACTGCGGCAAGCGCTCAGCCTGATCCCGCCCCCAAGCAGCCAGAGGCTCCGAAGGAGGATGCCGCCGCTCCTGCTCAGAGTCTCTCCAACAAGGAGCAACAGCGGCTGAAGAAGCTCGTTGCCTCCTTAGAGCGTAAGATGACAACGGCAACGGGTAAGATAGAGAATGCGAAAGCGGCTATGGAGGCAGTGGATCCCACTGATTACGTGGCGCTTTCAGAGGCGCAGGCGCACGTGGCCGCTGCCCAAGAGGCATTGACGGCATTGGAGGAGGAATGGCTCTTAGCTACGGATCAGCTGGAGCACGGGTAAGGATACCCAAACATCAGGAGAGGATAAGGCCCATGGAGAAGATATCCACCTCCCATGAGGATTATCTGGAGGCGATGGTCATGATCGGGGGCAGCCAGAAGCAGTCCATTCGGGCAGTGGATGTGGCGGCGAAGATGGGTGTGTCCAAGGCATCGGTCAATAAGGCTGTCACCGTTCTCAAGGAGAAGGGCTATGTCACTCAGCCCTATTACGGAGATATCACACTCACTCAGGAGGGAGACGTCTACGGGCATAAGGTGCTCGACCGTCATCAAGCGCTGACGAAGTTCCTCCATCGAGGGCTTGGCATAGACGCTCAGACCGCCGAGGAGGAAGCCTGCATGATGGAGCATGCTATCAGTGACGAATCCTTCGAGAAATGGATGGCGTTCATAGATGGGCTTGATCTGTAAACGGCCTTGAGGGGTTGGAAACCGCGTGGGAAGATGGTACCCTTCCCTTAGCTTCATTGCATGAACACACCTTAACCGAACCAGTTGCAACAGGAGCGTCTTCGTGGCTCAACAGTCGAACATCGTTTCTTTCGATGAGGTCCGTCGCAATGCCCGGCTATCGGCATCCCGTAGGCCTACGCGCACCCAGGAGGGAGCGGGGTTGTCGCGGACGCAAGACAGCGAGAATCTGAGCAATATCTTCCGGCTCGATTTCGGCGAAGAGGCTATTGATGGCAGCATGACCCGTCAGGCCCCATCCGATCGTCCGCGCCAAGCGCTCTTCACCGAAGAGGACCTGCAAGAAGAGGAAGGCGCGGGTGCAGACGCTCCCCGGGGCGCCTTCGCGAAGCTGGCGAAGCGCGTAGGGGATGCACGCAAGGCACGATCCAAGGCTCAAGCCGAGCAGGCCTTCGAGAAGGTTTACGGTGGCATGGATGTTCCTGCGGGCGGCTCTGAGGGGCCCCGGGCGGCCATCCACGAACCGAAGATGACGGCTTCCCAGAAGAAGGCCGCAAAGGCCCGGGGGTCTCATGGTGCAGGTGGCTTCGGTGGCATCAGCATCCCTGGCCTTTCCCGCTTCAAGCTTCCGCAGCTCTCTGGCCATACCAAGCGAACGGTGATGGCGGTGACCTTCACATTCTTCGCTGTGATGCTGGTAGGTTCTATTTACACCCCGGCTCAGCAGTACTATCAGCAGATTCGGGAGAGGGATCGCCTCTCTGCGGAATACACTGCCGTTCAAGAGCGCAACGAGGCCTTGCAGTCCACCGTTGACTACCTATCCACCGAAGACGGCTTGGAGGACAAGGCCCATACCGAATTCGGGCTCATCAAACCGGATGAGGAGACGGCAAGCGTCATCGGCTTGGACGTGGATGCAAAGCCTGATCTTCATGCGAACGTGCCCCCCGGCAGCATTCCGGCCCCGGAAACCTGGTATTCCGGTGTGCTGGATGTCCTCTTCCTCTACGACCGAGGTTAGGTAGCGGCTTTTTAGGAGAAAAAGGGAAACCGTGGAGCGCTTCGCAGCCATAGATATAGGTACGGTGACCAGCAGGCTTCTAGTGGCCGATGCGGACGGTGTCCAAGTCCATGATGTAGCCCGCGCCTATGAGGTCACGAACCTGGGAGAAGGGACAGATGCTACCGGGCGTCTGAGCGATCAGGCCATCTGCCGGGTGGCGCAGGCGCTGGATGGGTTCCTTCGCCTGCGAGATGAGCTGTCCACCCCTGAAGATCCGGTCCTGGCAACGAAGGCAGTCACCACCTCTGCCGCCCGGGATGCGGCCAATGCTGCAGACCTTTTGGCTGTCTTCGAAGAGCGTGGGCTGACATTGGAGGTCATCAGCGGAAAGCGAGAGGCTGAGCTCACCTTCCGAGGCGTTTCTCTGGCATTGCCTTTAGGGGAGCCACTTATGGTGGTGGATGTGGGTGGCGGTTCCACCGAGGTCTCCTTCGGTCAGGGAGGGCAGGCACCCTGGGTCTTCCATTCCTTCGATATCGGCTGTCGTAGGGTGACGGAGCGCTTCCTTGCCGCTGATCCACCGCTTCCCTCGGAGCTGGACGCTGCGATAGCCTGGATGGGAGAGCAGCTGAGACCCTGGGTGGCTACGGTGCCTGCGGACCTGCGCGGGGCATCTCTTTTCGCAGTGGCGGGCACTGCCACCAGTGCCATCAGCATGCAGAAGGGTTTGACCGTCTATGATCCAGCAAAGGTGCACGGAGCGAAGCTCTCTCGGGAGGAACTCAAAGCCTTGACGATGCGCCTGGCAGCCATGACGGAGGAGGAGCGGGAGCAAGTCGTGGGGCTTGACCCTCGACGCGCCCCGGTGATCACGGCAGGGCTGCTCATCCTCTTAGAGGTCATGGACGTGTTCGCCGTCCGAGAGTTCACGGCCAGCGAATCGGACATCCTTCAGGGAATGATATCATGGGCGGCAGAAGACCAAAGACACAGCCGGTAAGTCAGGGGATATGGAAACCATCACTGAGATCTTGAGCTCTGTCGAGCGCCCGCCTACCACATTCGAAGAATATCTGGACTGCTACGCCAACCGTGTGGGAGGGCTGATCAACAGCTTCATACCCAAGGGTACGCATCCAGATATGGATCGCTATCTCTATAGTCCTCTGAGCGTTTACTCTGACAATGGCGGCAAGCGTCATCGGCCCTTGATCTGTTTCGCCGCTTGCTTAGCGGTGGGCGGCAATGCTGATCTAGCCACCTCGGCTGCGGCAGCCATCGAGCATTTCCATACCGCCGCCCTCATCCATGATGATATAGCAGATGATGCGGAGCTGCGCCGAGGGGAGCCGTGCCTTCACTTGAGCGAAGGGTTGGGCCTTGCCATCAACATGGGAGACTTGGCTCTGTCCTTGGTGAATGGCACCGTCATGCGCGATTCGGCTTTGGATGATGCCACCAAGGTGCGTGTGGTGACAGAACTCGTGGAGATGACGCGGCGCACGGTGGAAGGCCAGGCGCTGGATATCGGTTGGGCGCGGGATGCCCGCTACGACATCACTCCTGAGGATTACCTGGTCATGGCCACCCATAAGACGGCCCACTATTCGGGAGCGGTGCCTTTGGCTATCGGCGCCATCATCGGCGGCGGTACAGAAGCGCAGATAGAGGCCCTTCGCAATTACGGGCTGGATACAGGCCTTGCTTTCCAGATCCAGGATGACCTGCTGAACCTGGTGGGTCGCGAGGAGAGCACCAAGAAGGATTTCCGCAACGACATCACCGAAGGCAAGCGCACGCTGGTGGTGGTCCATGCCTTGCAGACCCTGGAGGGGAACGACCGGGCGCGTTTGATAGACATCCTCTCCTCCCGCGCGAAGGATCCAGAGGTGCTGGCCCAGGCGGTGGGTCTTATGACCCAGGCAGGTAGCATCGATCATGCCCGCTCCTATGCGGAGAACCTGACTGAGATAGCGAAGGTCCGGCTGAACGAGATGCTGGAGCCCAGCGACGCTCGGAACATGCTGGAGTCCATGGCGGACTGGTTCGTGAACCGCTTGCGTTAGGGGCACCCATGAAGACCATCACCCAAGGGAATACCGGGGCTGCTGTTGAAGACGTACAGCAGCGCTTGGCGTTGTTGAGCCTCTTGCCTGAAGCGGCGGTCGATGGCACCTTCGGTAGCGCTACGGCTGATGCGGTGCGTGCCTTCTGCAATGCCTTCGGGCTGGAGATGCGCGAAGAGGTGGATGCCGAGGTCTGGCAGGCTTTAGTGGATGCCTCTTACAATCTGGGAGACCGTACGCTCTACCTGCGTATGCCTAATTTCCGAGGTCATGATGTAGAAGAGCTCCAGCAGGCTCTCGGAGCCCTCGGATTTTTGGTGGGCGGCGAAGATGGGGTGTTCGGTGCCCATACCGAAGATGCCCTTCGCAAGTTCCAGATGAACCTCGGGCTTCCGTCTGACGGGATCGCTGGGGCCTACACGTACACGGCTTTGCGTCATTTGGAGCATTCTTGGGCAGGAAAAGGATCGCTTTCTCAGGGCAAGCACCTCGGGTTCGCTCGAGCTGCGGGAGTACTGGAAGAGCATGCGCTCTGTCTCTTCGGCATGACGCCCTTCACCCGTTCAGTGGCCTCTCGTATGTCGAACCTGGCCCTGGCCACGAATCCGGCCAGCAGACTGGTGAGCGCTGATGCGCTTTCGGTGGAGCCGGATGCATCCATGGTGCTGGTGCAGATAGCCATGAAGGCCGAAGGGGACGGCGTCCCCACGGTCACCTATATAGATGATGATTCCCTTTCGGTTCGCCTTTCCGGAGCGCTTCAGAGCGCCCGAAGCAATCATCCGCTACGCATTCGCATCGTAGTGCCGGGGGAAAGCTGGGAGGGGGCTGGTGAAGACCGCAGTGCCCAGCACTTCGCCATCACGCTCTTGGATGCCCTCTGCGCAGCCCTGTAACGATCCCTCTCTGCACCCGGGGCAACCTTATCCGTATGACAGGGGACGGTCCAAATGTCACATGCGTGATTCTAGGACGTTCCTAAACTCACGCGTTCCGCCTTTTTCGTGCCTGAGATAAACGCCCCTCCCCGCAAGGGGCGTTCGGCCTTAGGCCTCGCCCTTCGAAAAGACGTGATGCTTCGCTTATATCACGCTTTTCTCGGCCTGCGGAAT
>CAJUQK010000018.1 GCA_910588205.1 uncultured Eggerthellaceae bacterium | reverse complement strand
CGAACACGTTCGACCCCTACGGATCGTACGCCAGGTGCACTCGGGTGAACCATGCGTTGTAGGGGCCGATCTGGATCAGCCCCCTGTGACACCCGGATAAATCCGGTACGTCAGGTTACCCGGTTGGTGACTCAATGAATCTGTTGCGCGCTCTTCGCGCAACGCATATTCAAACGTTGCACGTTCCAACACAGATGCATGACAGATTGCTCGTAGGGGCGGACCGTGGTCCGCCCGGGGTTGCACCCGAGTGAACCCTGTACGTTAGGCTACCCGGCAGGTGCCGCAATGAACATGGTGCGCGCGATCTTCGCGCAACGCATATTCAAACGTTGCACGTTCCAGTACAGATACGGGTCAGGTTGCCGTAGGGACCGAGCGCGCTCGGTCCGATATGCCCCCTGGGATCACGCCCGGAGGGAGGCTGCTTCGCACTCTTTAGGAGAGCACGTGTTCCAGCAGATAACCTTCGCGGACGCTGTATTTGCAAAGGGTGAGCACCTCAGCGGCTCCGGCGCGCATCATCTCGCGCAGCAGGATGCAGCCGGGTACCAGGGAATGCACCCGATCGGGCGCAGCTTTCACGGCGAGATGAGCGAAGGTGGACGGGTCCTTGACCAAGAGGTCTAGCATCTCATCGACGTTGGCGGGCGTGATCTGCTTCAGTGCCTTGTCGGACTGCTCCATTCGCCCGAGCATCTTCGCCACAGCCCGCACGCTGCCTCCGATGCCGTACATGGCGGCTTCCTTGGTGGTCTGGATGCATTTGTAGGGGGCTATCTGATCCAAGAATACCTCCTGGATGCGCAGGCATTCTTGGGGAGTGGGCAGCACTAGGGAGACGTAGTCAGCGTAGGAGGACACACAGCCTTGGGGCACGCTCACGTTCATGAGGTCGCGACCCTTTTCGATGTGGGTGAATTCCGTGGACCCGCCTCCGATGTCTACGAGGATGCCCTGCTCCATCTTCTGGCTGATGGAGGCTCCCACGAAACCCAGGTGAGCCTCTTCTTCGCCGGAGATGAGGTCTATGGTGAGCCCGGTGGACTCTTCGATGGCATCGAGGGCCTGGGTGCTATTGGTGCAGTTACGCAGCACGGCGGTGGCGAAGACGCGCACCTCCTTACAATCTATGTTCTTAGCGCTTTTGAGGTGGTCTTTGAGGACATCTACGGCCCGTTCGATGCCTGCGTCCGTAAAGGTACCCTCCATCACATAGGAAGAGAGGCCAGCCACCGTTTTCTCATTCAGGATCTCTCGGAATTCGCGGGGTTTCAGTTGCTTTCCTATGTTCTTCTCAACGTCGAACACTACCAGTCGGACGGTGTTCGAGCCTAAGTCTATGATGCCTATGCGCTGCACATCAGCCTCCTTTTCGAGTAAGGATACCGTTTGAGACGAAGGAGGAGGCCGGATCCCTCCAACTGTGTGCGTCCTGTGATTCTCTTCGAACGGATGTTTTGGCACTCAAACCCCAAGAGTGCTAACATATGCCCAAAAATTCGACGAGCACATCAGAATCGAGGAAACCCCTATGTCTTTCGAGAAGTTCACGGACAAAGCGCGGAAGGTGCTCGTCTTGGCCCAAGACGAAGCCCGCGCACTCCACCAGCCTTACGTGGGCACCGAACATATCCTGTTGGGCCTCATCTCCGAGAACGAGGGCCTGGCTGCTCAAGCTTTGGCGCGGCTGAACGTCACCCATGACGGGGTGACGCAGAACATCCGCCAGACCACCACCATTGACGAAGATGCCGATGTCTCCGGTCACCTGGCCTTCACCTCTCGGGTGAAGCGCGTGCTGGAGAACTCCCTGCGAGAAGCCATGCAGATGGGGCAGTCGTACATCTCCACAGAGCACCTTTTACTGGGCATCGCTCGCGAGGGGGATGGCACGGCGGTGGACGTGCTCAAGCGCATGGGCGTCACGCCGGATGACATCCGCTCTACCATGAATGATATCGTGGGGCAAACGCCAGTCATGGCCGGTCGCTCCGGATTCGATCCAACGGGTCAGCGCGGTGACAGCATGCTGAAGGAGTTCGGCACTGACCTGACCCAGAAGGCGAAGGATGGCGAGCTCGACCCGGTTATCGGTCGTGCCGCAGAGATCGAACGGGTCATGCAGATCCTCTCTCGTCGTCAAAAGAACAATCCGCTCATCTTAGGTGAGCCGGGCGTGGGCAAGACGGCAATCGCTGAGGGCTTAGCTCAGCTCATCGTGGCGAATAAGGTACCGGACCTTCTGCGCAATAAGCGCCTGATCACGCTGGATGTGTCTGCTCTGGTAGCGGGCTCCAAGTATCGCGGCGAATTCGAGGAGCGCATGAAGAAGGTCATCAAAGAAGTCATGGATTCAGGGGATGTCCTGCTGTTCATCGATGAGATCCATACCATCATCGGTGCTGGTTCTGCCGAAGGTTCCATTGATGCGGCGGCCATCCTGAAGCCCCCGCTCTCTCGCGGTGAGATCCAGATCATCGGTGCCACCACCCTTGAGGAGTATCGCAAGCATCTGGAGAAGGATTCTGCCCTTGAGAGGCGCTTCCAGCCTCTCACCGTCAACGAGCCCAACGAAGAGCAGGCCGTGCGCATCATGGAGGGCCTGCGAGACAAGTACGAGGCCCACCATCAGGTGCACTTCACGGAAGAAGCGCTCCATGCGGCGGTGGAGCTTTCCAACCGCTACATCCAAGACCGCTATCTGCCGGACAAGGCTATCGATGTATTGGATGAGGCCGGTGCTCGCATGCGCATCCGCAATATGACGCTGCCGCCTGAGCTGCGCGAATTGGATGATCAGCTGCGTCGCATTCGCCAAGAGAAGGACAAGGCCATCGGCGATCAGGATTTCGAGCGGGCTGCAACGCTGCGCGATGAAGAGGCCGAGGTCAAAGCCAAGCGCGAGGAGGCTGAGAAGCAGTGGGAAGAGGATACCTCTCGTTCCGTACAGAACGTCACCTTGGAGGATATCGCAGATGTCGTATCCATGAGCACGGGCGTTCCGGTGTCTAATCTGACCGAAGCGGAGACAGAGAAGCTCCTGCGCATGGAAGGCGTGCTCCATGAGCGCGTCATCGGCCAGGAAGAAGCGGTCACAGCGCTTTCGAAGGCTATCCGCCGTTCGCGTGCCGGTCTCAAAGATCCGAAGCGACCTGCTGGTTCGTTCATCTTCTTAGGGCCGTCGGGTGTGGGTAAGACAGAGCTCTCCAAGGCTCTGGCAGAGTTCCTCTTCAACTCTGAAGAGGCGCTGCTCTCCTTCGACATGTCCGAATACATGGAAAAGCACACGGTTTCCCGGCTGGTGGGTTCGCCTCCGGGCTATGTGGGGTTCGATGAAGGCGGTCAGCTCACCAAGGCTGTGCGCCAGCGCCCGTATTCTGTGGTGTTGTTCGACGAGATAGAGAAGGCTCACCCAGATGTGTTCAATATCCTCCTCCAGATCTTGGAAGAGGGCCGTCTGACGGATGCACAGGGGCGTACGGTGGACTTCCGTAACACCGTCATCATCATGACATCCAACGTGGGCGCTCGCGATATCGCCCAGTCCACGTCCCTCGGGTTCTCTCCTGACGGCCAGGCAGGGCTCTCGGACGATGAGATCAAGAGCCGCGTGATGTCTGAGATGAAGAAGCTCTTCCGGCCTGAGTTCCTGAACCGCTTGGATGAGATCATCGTGTTCAAGAGCCTGACCGAAGAGCAGATCTCTCAGATCGTCGAGCTCATGGTGGCCGATCTGCGCGACCGCATGATATCTCAGAACATGACCATCAACCTGACCCCGGCGGCGGTCTCCTTCATCGCGAAGGAAGGGACAGACACCACCTACGGTGCCCGTCCGCTGCGTCGTGCCATCCAGCGCCTGTTGGAGGATCCCATCTCTGAGGAGATCTTGGAGGGCCGCTGGACCAGTGGCTCGGTCATCGATGTGGACGTCAAGGGCGAAGGGGATAAGGCGAAGCTCGCATTCCGGAAGGGCCGGGGTTCCATCCCGGCACCGCGCAAGCGTGATTCCATCGCTCGCGAGGCAGAGCTTCTGCTCACGAACTTCGATCTGGGCAATACCGGCGTGTCATCGCCAAAGGCACCAGCCGGTACGCTGGAGGGCGGCGCCTAGGCCCTAGGAGCCGCGGCTAGACCCTCCGATAGACCTTGCAAGCTGTTGCCTCGGGGTCGATCTCGATCGACCCTTACGAAGGTCTTCATGCGTACCGTTCGGAACGAACCTGCAGGTCAGGATGCCTGTAGGGGCCGACCACGGTCGGCCCAAGGTTGCACCCGGAACAGCTTTCCCCGTAGGGGCCGAACACGTTCGACCCCTACGTTGCACCCCATCAACCTTCGAACGTCACCTTGGCGCCCTGGGGCGTATCCTCGATCACGAATCCTAGCCCGATGAGCCCGTCGCGTACGGCATCGGCTTTCGCCCAATCCTTCTGGGACCGCGCCAGTGCCCGTGCTTCGATGAGCGCTTCCACGGCCTCCATGGCATCAGTGCCACCGTAACCTGCCACATCAGCGGCAAGGGCTGTCACCTCAAGGGGGTATTCCGTCTCACCCTGACCCTCTGCCAGCGGTATCCCCAAGACTCCCATCAACGCGCGGATGGCATCCGTTGCGCATACGACCGATTCGGCATCAACCAGGGAGAGTGTCTTGTCAGCCAGTGCGGAGTTCATCTCCGTGACCAGGGTGAAGAGGGTGCCCAGAGCGGCAGGAGCGTTGAAGTCGTCGTCCATGGCCTCGGTGAAGGCTGCCTGGCAGGCTTCTGCTTTCTGGCGCAGCGCCGCACCATCCAAGGCGTCCGGTGCACCGTCTGTGGCATTCGCGCAAGCCCAGCCGGCCGCAGAGAGCGCGTTCTCGATGCGCGAGAGTGCCGCATCAGCCTCATCCATGCGCTCCGTTGAGAAATCCAAGGGAGAGCGATAATGGGTCTGCAGCATGAGCATGCGCAGCGCTTCGGGACGAGCGTCTTCCAATACCTCATGGAGCAAGAGGAAGTTCCCCAAAGACTTGCTCATCTTCTCGGCATTCACCTGCAGCATGCCGGAATGCATCCAGTGGTTTGCGAAGGCGGTCCCGCATCCGCATTCAGACTGAGCGCGCTCGTTCTCGTGGTGCGGGAACACCAGGTCTTGGCCACCGCCATGGATGTCGAAAGGAAGCCCCAGATACTTATGGGACATGGCTGAGCATTCGATGTGCCATCCTGGGCGCCCTTTGCCCCACGGTGAATCCCAAGCAGGCTCTCCCGGCTTCGCCGCTTTCCAGAGGGCGAAATCCAGTGGGTCGCGCTTGCGGTCTTCAAGGCCCTGGCCATCGGCGCGCAGCTCCCGATGGCCGCTTTCCATCTCATCTATGTTGCGACCGGAAAGCGTGCCGTAATGGGGGTCGGACCGTACGGAGAAGTAGACGTCGCCATCCACCACGTAGGCATGCTCCTTATCCACCAAGGCCTGGACCAGCTCGATCATGGCGGGGATCTCTTCGGTGGCCTTGGGACGGATGGTGGGATCAGCTACACCCGCAGCATGCATGTCGGCAATGAACGCCTCGGTGTATTCGGTGGCCACTTCGGCTGCGCTGCGCCCTTCCTCGGCAGCCCGATTGATGATCTTGTCATCCACATCGGTCACGTTCTGTACGAAGGTCACCTTGAAGCCGCGCCATTCCAAGTAGCGCCGGATCATGTCGAAGGATATGAAGGTGCGCGCATTGCCGATATGGATGCGGTTGTATACCGTTGGGCCGCATACATACATGCGCACTTCCCCCTCATGCAGAGGGACGAAGTCGACCTTCTTGTGCTGTTTCGTATCGTACAAGCGGATCATGGGTGCTCCTCACTTCTCTCAAGCAGGCATACAGCGTAGGCGCTGATGCCCTCTTCGCGGCCTTCGAAGCCAAGATGTTCGGTCGTGGTGGCCTTGACACCCATCTGGTCCACGTCAAGGCCCAATGCCTGCGCCAGGTTCGCACGCATCTGATCGCGGTAGGGGGAGAGCTTCGGTGCCTGGCAGGCAATGGTGGCATCCACATCTGTGATGAGCCAGCCGCTTTCGCGCACGGCCCGTGCAGCTTCAGCGAGCAGCTTCAGGGAATCAGCATCCTTGAAGGCGGGGTCAGTATCAGGGAATAGCTTGCCGATGTCTCCGATCCGCGCAGCGCTCAAGAGGGCATCGGCGATGGCATGGGCCAGTACATCGGCATCTGAATGTCCCAGCAGCCCGCGCTTATGGGGGATATCCACCCCGCCTAGGATGAGCCGCCTGCCGTCTGCGAAGGCATGCACATCCATACCGAAGCCGATGCGTTCTGCCACAGAAGCCCCCTTAAGCCTCGCTCGAAAGCAGCGTGCGTACGGCTGAAGCTAGGAGCGTCAGGTCTTCGGGTACGGTGAGCTTGATGTTGTCCCGCTTGCCCTCTACTACCAGAACGCGTCCGCCCAGTCGTTCTATGAGTGAGGAGTCATCGGTTCCTACGAAGCCGTCCGAAAGCGCCGACATATGAGCGCGGCGATAGATGCCGCTGCGGAAGACTTGCGGGGTTTGAGCGTTCCAGAACACGCGACGATCGGGGGTGCCCGCTATCACACCATCTTCAACGATCTTCAAGGTATCGATGGCGGGATGAGCCACCACGGCACCGTCGGCGTCCAGATTTCCTTTCACGGTGTTTATGGTGTGCAGGATGAGCTCGGGCGTGATGAGGGGGCGCGCCCCGTCGTGCAGGACGACGAACTCGTAGTCATCGGGGACGGCCTCGAGTCCTAAGAAGGCGGATTCCTGACGGAGCTTGCCTGCCGGAGCCACTACTACCGGGGTAGCGAAGGGGAAGGGGTCGACCGCTCGTTTGATGTATTCTTCCTGGCGGTCTTCAGGGCATACCAGCACGATCAACCCGATGTCCCCTACAGCATCGAAAGCTTCAGCAGACCAGGTGAGAATGGGCTTGCCCGCTATCTCCACGAGCTGCTTGCCGCCTTCGCGGCCGAAGCGCTCGCCGGTGCCGCCCGCCAAGATGATGGCGGCGGTCTTCGGGCTGCTGTCAACCTTGCCTGTCAGCTGGAGCTGCGGAAGCGCACCGAGGTGGTCGTCGAAGACCTGTTGCAGGATATCAGGGGTGCGAAGCGTCTCAGGGGTGAAGACCGGATCGATGGTATGCGGCATAGGGACGTCTCCTCGTGTGTATTTGTGCGATGAGGATGATACCGCAAACCTCTACCGTAGGGTCACGCCCTCCGGAAGCTCCACAGACCGCCAGTCATCTTCGTCGGTATCGGTCTCTTCCAGCATCTCCTCAGCAATGACCGTCTCCTCTTCCTCGGGGTCGAAGGCAGCGCGAAAGTCATCCACGAAGGCTCGAGGCACAGCGAATACGATGCGCCCGATGATCCCGGGATGCTCTGCTATCCATGTCTGGATGAGCTCGATCACCTGAGAGGTGGGATAGCCGTTGCGCCCGCAGGCGAAAGCCCCCATCACGAGGGTCTCCACTCCTTGGTCTGCGGCTATATGCAGAATGGTCTCCAGCCTGCCTGCCAGTTCATTATCACACTCCCGCTCAGAGCGATGATTCTCCAGGGCTCGTGCCCGAACGGGTTCCGCCACCACGATGACATCCGCCTTCTTCACATTGCCACCCTGCAGGAACATCACCTCTGGTAGGTATGCGGCCCGGCTGGTGAACAGCATGCCGCGGCGGTAGTCCTTGTTCTTGTCATGGTATGTGCCCCGAATGCCTTGGAGCACCTGATACAGATTGCTCTCAGAGCAGAGGATCTGTTCGGGGCCGAAGGCGCCGTCTTCATAGGCGCCGCCTGGGCGCGTGAACGATGCCGGATCGACCACAGCCACCTTTCCTTGGCCGTGGCAGCGTATGGCCTCGGGCGCGAAGCTGGTGACCACCTTCGTCTCCGTGGTCTCGAAGGGGGCTGGATCGGGAAGAGGAGTCTCGCGCCCTATGCCCTCCTCGTAGATGACGGCGGCGGCCACGGTATCTTCGGTATCCTTTGTGAAAGCGCCTTTCATGAGCCCTTCGTGCTTGGCTGCCTGCACTTTGCGCTCTTCGCGTACGGTATCAGACCTGCGTTCTTGCTGCGCTCTCTCATTCGCCATGATGGTTCCTTTCCGCCTCCTTTTGACGGGCCTATCATATCCCTTTGGGTTGATATCTTCACGGTGTGCGAGAATAAGGCTTGCAATCATCTTGCAACATATGGGAAGAAGCTCCGTCATGACAGACTCTACGCAATCAACGCATCCTGATCCGTTCGACCTTCACGACGCTGAGAACCGTGCCGCCCAAGAGGCCTTCGGACATTTCCTCGAGAACATCCCTGGAGGCATCTTTCGGTACAGCGCCGATGAGCCTGGTCGGATAGATTACGTCAGCAGGGATCTCATCTTGCTCATGGGCTGCGCTGATAAGGCGGCGTTCGACCAGCTCACAGGCGGCTGCTTCAGCGGTATTGTGCATCCGGATGATCGGCAGCGCGTACTGGAGTCCATTGAGCAGCAGATCGCTGTAGGGGATACGGATGAGGTGGTCTACCGCTTGAACCGGGCAGATGGCGAAGAGGTTTGGGTGGATGACCGAGGGCGCCTCATCACGGATTCTGCAGGGCGCCGTTGGTTCTATGTGCTAGTGGTCGATGTTACCAGCAAGATCATCAGCGAGCGGGAGCTGAAACGGGCTCATGAGCGCATGAACATCCTCACGGCCCTCAGCAACGACGTGGTGTTCGATATCGAATGCGGTACGGGTTATGCGCAGGTTTTCGGAGACTTCAAAGATCGCTTCGCTCGGGAGCCTCGCCAGGAGGATTTCGTCGTACAGCGGCGTTGTCACAAGGAATGCCACCTGGATATCCATACCACTGACCTGTCCGAGCTCATGGAAGCCATCACGCCGGATAGCTTGGTTGACTTCGAGACCTCCACTGAAGGACCTGACGGAGAACCCGTCTGGTATCGCTATCAGTCTGTGGTGCTCTATGACGAGGATAACAATGCGGTGCGCCACGTAGGCCGCTTGTTGGATACTCATGAAATGGCTCTACGCGAATCCCAGTTCCGGCGGCGAGCAGAGAAGGACGGGCTGACAGGACTCTACAACCGCTCGGCTGCCTTGAATCGCATAGAGCCCGCACTGCGCAATGAGGAGGCTCCGTTCACCTTCTTCCTCATAGACATAGATGACTTCAAGGGCGTGAATGATACCTACGGCCATCCGGAGGGGGATCGCGTGCTCATCGAGTTGGCGGATTTCCTCACCAATGTCATGCGTCATGAAGATGTGGTGGCGCGTCTGGGTGGAGATGAGTTCGCCATCTTCGCGAAAGGCCTCAAGGACGGCGCCCCTCTCAAGCGCATCATCGAGCATCTCACGCGCGGCCCCTTCGCGACTCAGCGCCACACCGATGACGGGAAGCCTGAGGGCCCACTTCCTTCCATCTCCATTGGCGCGGTGCATGGTAGGGGAGGCCCCCTTACCTTCGAAGAAGTGTATGCCCAGGCCGACGCAGCGCTCTATGAGGCGAAGCAGAGGGGAAAGGCTCAGGCCTGCGTGAAGCCTCTTGCTCGGTGAGCATCGAGGATCCTGCGCCATTCGATCCTTGCGGACGACTATCCGATCTAAGAGGAGAGAGCGACCGGATCGCTGCCTCAAGGAACGCTTTGTCTGCTTATCATCATTGAAAAGCCAGGCCTGCCCAAGGTATGATATGCCGTACGCAAAAATCAACGGTTCATCAACAAGACTCTCGTTGCGAAGGTTGATGATGACCCGAGCAAGATCGCAATCAGATAGTAGGGGTTACCGCCTCCATATTGCCTAGCAGAAGGGGACGATAAAACTGGACACCATCGCAAAGGCCACGCAGATTCCTTCTGTGGCCCAAGTCAAGCAGAAGCAGACCATACTCCTCGTGGATGATGATATGCAGAATCGCATGATCTTGGCTGATATGATCGGCCCTACCTATGAGATCGTGGAGGCTGAGAACGGCCTTGAGGGCGTGGCTGCCATGCAGAAGCTGGGCACCAAGATATCTCTGGTATTGTTGGATATCAACATGCCGGAGATGGATGGGTTCGATGTGCTGGCGGTCATGAACAAGAACAAGTGGATCAATGACATGCCCGTCATTATGGTCACCTCAGAAACGGCCTCCTCCTATCTTGAGCGGGCCTACGATCTGGGTGCCGTGGATTTCATCAATCGTCCCTTCGACATGAAAGTGGTCCAACGGCGCGTCAATAACACCATCCTCCTCTTCGCGAAGCAGAAGGCATTGGTGGGCATGGTGGCCGATCAGATCCTGGAGCGCGAAAAAGCCAACAATCTGATGATCTCCATCCTGAGTCATATCGTGGAGTTCCGTAACGGCGAGAGCGGGCTGCATGTCATGCATGTCTCCACCATGACCGAGATCCTGCTGAATCAAGTGGCGAAGAAGACTGATCGCTACAAGCTCTCGCCGGGAGACATCTCACGCATTTCCATGACCTCTAGTCTTCATGATATAGGGAAGATATCCATTCCTGATTCTGTGCTCAACAAGCCGGGCCGTTTGACTGATGAGGAATTCGAGCTCATGAAGACCCACACCTCAGTGGGAGCGGCCATGCTTGCAGATGTGCCTGTTCGCCAAGAGGATCCTCTGGTGCGCACCGCCTACGAGATCTGCCGTTGGCACCATGAGCGCTACGACGGCGGGGGTTACCCTGATGGCCTCAAGGGGGATGATATCCCCATCTCCGCGCAGGCAGTATCCTTGGCGGACGTCTACGATGCCCTCACCAGCAAGCGTGTCTATAAGGATGCTTTCCCCCATGAGAAGGCCATGGACATGATCCTCGCGGGGGAATGTGGCAGCTTCAACCCGTTCCTCTTGGAGTGTTTCGTGGAGGTGGCTGATGAGATCCATGAACAGCTGAAGCTGAACTCCCCCAGTGTCGGGGTTGATCGTGAGATCGGTCAGATCGTAGAGGCTGCCATCATCCCCGAAGAAGGCGAAGCCTCTAGCCGCACCTTGGAACTGCTGGATTACGAGCGGATGAAGTACCAATTCTTCGCTTCCATGTCCAACGAGCTTCAATACGAATACACCGAAGACCCGCCCATGGCCGTGCTCTCGGATTGGGCCGAGACGAAGATGGGCTTGCCTGAGGTGATCAAGGACCCCTATAAGGATGAGGCGCTGAACGGCATCTTCGGAATGGAGAACCTGCAGAGCCTGCGGAAGGCGCTCCATGGCACCACACCGGAAGAGCCGGTGATCCAAATGGAATTCGAAGCCTCAGTAGAAGGCGAGCCGCGCTGGTTCCAGATCACCGCCCATGCGAACTGGAGCGCCGATGACCCGAAGGTCTATCTGGGCTCTATCGGTAAGGTGGTAGACATCCATGAGCATCACGAGAAGATGGCTGACCTTCAGCGCAGGGCTACCCATGACTCTCTTACGGGTCTGCTGAACCATAGTTACGCTAAGAAGGTCGTGCAGGAGCGCATGAAGCTCAACCCTGAGAAGGACTTCGTCTTCATCATCTTGGATATGGATAAATTCAAGATGGTGAACGACACGCACGGTCATCTCTTTGGCGACAAGGTACTCTTCCACCTGGCTCAACGTCTGGAAGGCAGCGTTCGTGGCAATGACATCGTGGCCCGCGTAGGGGGCGATGAATTCTTCGTGTGCATGGAGTGTAGCATCGAGCCAGAGTCTCTGGTCAAGCGCATCTATGAGACAGTCATCGGCGAATACGACGGAATCGATGTTTCTGTTAGCATAGGCATCGCAACAGCCAAGGGTGAAGAGGGTTCCTATGATGACCTGTTCCGCAGTGCCGACCATGCGCTCTACCAAATGAAGGCGGCAGGGCGTGGCGGTTATATCTTCGCCGAGCGGATGCTGTCCGAAGCGGAGGCGCTATCGGCTATTTCGGCCATAGATGCTCAGGAAGAGGATAACATCCAAGCAGTCCGCGTCAAACGGAGCTGATAGGCAAGAGGCCCTGATCGGCCGCAGAGAAGGAGATGGGATAGATGTCACTGGAAACATGCTATGCACAGCTCGGCGGCGATCTTGAGGATGTCCGCTCGCGACTCGTCACCGACGAGCGGATCATCAAATTCATCGGAATCTTCGAGCAGAGCCCGTTATTCGACAACCTCCAGAAGGCTCTGGATGAGGGCAACATGGAAGAGGCATTCCGAGCTGCCCACACCATGAAGGGCAACAGTCGGGATATGGGTTTCATGCCGCTCTATGAGGCTTCGTGTGAGCTCTCTGAGGTCTTGCGTCTTGATGACGCCGGGGTGCCTGCAGGCCCTCTGGAGCAAGTGCCCGAACTCTTCGGGAGGCTTGAGACTGCATACCGCACTACCATGGATGCGTTCGCGCAGATCTGACAAGAGGGAGAAGGGCTGCAGAGCCCTTCGCGCAGAGGAGAAGGGGCACTCAGCCTATGACGGCAACGGAGGCAGCGAATAGATTGGGGCTAGTGACGCGCAATCGTGTCGTTGCTGCCGTTTGTGCAGTCATCATCATCGTTCTCTCGTTCCTCATGTTCCTGACCGCCACCCAAGAGCGCATCATGGATCAGAACCAGCGCTACCTGGAGGGTACCACGCTGCAGACGTCTCGTCGCGTTGCCGACCTCCTTCTCAACGCCCAGATGATGATCGATGTTGAGGCGAGCAGCTATCAGTCGCGCATGACCTCTGATCAGGTAAACCCGGCTGATCTTCCCGATATCCTGCGCTCGTCTCCCTTCGATCACATCATCTTGGTCAGCAAGGATGGCCGGGTCTATGATGACCGAGGTGCGGTGGAAGGACTGAGCGCCGATGAGCTCCTCCCCCAAGGCCTCACAGGAGATTCAGGGGTGGTCTCCATCAAATCGTCCTCCATAGACAAAGAACCTATGGTGGCTTTCTATACCCCTATCGAATACCAAGGGGGTGTAGTGGGGGTTTTGATGGGCTCCTATACGGAAGTCCATATCGCCGAGATGCTCACCACATACTTCTTCGGCGAGCAAACCTCCACCTATCTCTGTGACAGCGATGGTACCATCATCGCCAGCTCCGCCACTACCCAGAACAACTATGAGACCGTAGCCGACATCTATAGGAGCGAAGAGCTAGAAGGGATCACCCTCGAAGAGCTCCAGGAGGCTCTTGCCACCAATACCGATATCGGCTTCTCCTACCAGACGCCTTCGGGTATGGGAAGCGCATACCTGATGGATATCGAGAACACCTCATGGATGGTTCTACGGTCGTTCCCTGCCAGTCTCACCAACGGCATGGTCAGCAATGCCGCTGCAGCTGCCGTCACGCTGATCTTTGGGGTTACAGCCGCCATCATCCTCTTCGTGGCGGTGCTGTTGGTGCAGTCTCGCCGTCAATCGAAGCAACTCCTCTTCGAGAAGACCCAGGCCACTCGCATCGTGGATGCCTCCACGAATCTGTTCCAGCGGCTCGTGCGGCTCGACATCGAGAACGGCACCTATGAGTATCTGAAATCCTCAGGTTTACCGGGCAAGTTCAAGCATGAAGGGGACATCGACACGTTCCGTGAATATTGGGTCGGACGTGCGAGCGATGAAGCTAACCAGGCCATCATTGCGAAGGCTTTGGACCCTGATCTCATCCAGCAGGATCTGACCGTGGATACCCCGTATCTCCAGGTGGAATATCAGATTAAGAATGCTGATGATCCCGATACCTTAGTCTGGATCCAGATCTCCGTTATCTGCCTTGAGCGGAATAGCGAGGACACGGCCGAAAGCGTGCTTCTGGCCATTCAGGACGTGACCGAAATCAAGCGTCAGGAGCTGGCTGCTCGAGAGGCGTTGGAGGATGCGTATCTGGCGGCGGACCAAGCCTCTAAGGCTAAGAGCGATTTCTTGAACTCCATGAGCCATGATATCCGCACTCCCATGAACTCCATCATGGGTCTCACCGCTATTGCTGCTATGCATATCGACGATACGGAGCGCGTGAAGGACTGTCTGAACAAGATCACCATCTCCAACAAGCACCTGCTCGGCCTCATCAATGAGGTGTTGGATATGGCGAAGATCGAATCAGGAAAGATATCCCTCGCGGATGAAGAGTTCGATATAGCTGAGACTGTGGAGAATCTGCTCACCATCGTTCACCCTCAGATAGAGGCGAAGGGTCAAATGCTCAAGGTGGATATCGCCGACATCAAGCATGAGCATGTGATCGGCGACCCGATGCGCTTGCAGCAGGTCTTCATGAACATCATGGGCAACGCTATCAAATTCACGCCCGAAGGGGGCACTATCGGATTCAATATCACTGAGAAGCCCTCGCCCACCCATGGGAGCGGCTGCTACGAGTTCACCTTCACGGATACGGGCTGCGGTATGGATGAGGAGTTCGTCCAGCGGGTCTTCGAGCCCTTCTCGCGGGCCAATGACTCGCGTACCACCAAGGTGGAAGGCACGGGGCTGGGCATGGCCATCGTGAAGAGCATCGTTTCCTTGATGAATGGTACCGTTGAGGTAGAGAGCAAGCTGAACGAAGGGTCAACGTTCCGCGTGACGGTGTTCTTGAAGCTGCGGGATCCGAAGGATGAGGATCTGACGAGCCTCCAAGGGCTCTCCGTGTTGGTGGCTGACGATGACGAAGACGCATGCATAAGCACCGTTGAGCTGCTTGAGAGCATCGGCATGCAGGCAACATACGTGACCAACGGTCACGCGGCGGTAGAGGCCGTGCGGGAGCATCATGACCGCGGCGACGGTTTCGCAGCGGTCATTCTGGATTGGAAGATGCCAGAGAAGAGCGGCATCGAAGCCGCGCGAGACATCCGTCAGATGGCAGATGTGAACCTACCCATCATCATCTTGTCTGCCTTTGACTGGTCCTCCATAGAGCAAGAGGCGCGCGAAACGGGGGTTGATGCCTTCATCTCCAAGCCGCTGTTCCGCTCTCGCTTGATTCACGTCATGCAAAGCCTCGTGACGGGGGTTGATGGGGAAGGCTATGACGAGCGCAAGGAACTGCAGAAGGCGGATTACCGGAATAAGCGCATCCTTCTGACCGAAGACAATGTCATGGCTGCTGAGATTGGTCTCGATATCATCGGTATGACGGGTGCCCAGGTAGATCACGCTGAGAATGGCCAGGAGGCCCTTGATGCGCTCCTGCGGCATGAGCCAGGCCACTATGACCTGGTCTTCATGGATATCCAGATGCCTGTCATGAACGGGTATGAGGCTACGCGGGCTATCCGTGCCGCTGCAAAGGATGGTAGGCCGGATCTGGCCGAGTTGCCTATCGTAGCGCTTTCCGCTGATGCCTTCGCAGAGGATATCCAGAAGGCGAAAGCTGCAGGCATGAACGACCACATGTCCAAGCCCATGGAGATCAAGAACCTGCTGCGCATGCTTGACCAATGGGCCATCTGATCCTTCTTCTGCTTCTCGTCGACGGTGCCTAACTATCTCCGCTGCTTGGCGCAGCGGGGTGGGGGCTGTGCCCCGTGCATGTCTGCATGATTATCTGGGTTGTTGCGTCGGGCCGAGCCAGCTCGGCCTCTACGGATCGTGTGCCAGGTTTCCATCGGGTGAACCCATACATGTGCGCCAGGGTTCCCATCGGAGGAACCATGCAGGCCAGGTTGCCGTAGGGGCGGACCGTGGTCCGCCCGATGCTGCACCCGGATGAACCATACGTTGTAGGGGCTGATCTGGATCAGCCCCCCTGTGACACCTGGAATAGCCCGGTACGGCAGGCATCTGGGAAGAAGCGGGGTTGCCTACGTTCGCGACCCTTGCTTTGCTGTGCGGTGCCCTTTTGGCGACAGCTTCCGTAAGCGGTGTCGGGCTTTGTATGCTGGGTGGCAAATAATGGATGTGCCCCTATAATGGAGAGGTAATGCCAGCACGGGTACTGGCTTTCCAGGGAACAGGATCGCATTCATGCGAAAGGGAAATTGGCTTGTCATAGCTATCCTCTTTGGGGCATCTGTGCTGTTCCTCATCATGTGGCATCACTTCGACTTCGATCTGATCCATGGCGTTGACCTAGCCATCACCGTCTTTTGGTGGGTGGTCATCCTCGGCGTTTGCGTTGCTATCAAGCTGGCTGAGGAGAAGCGCCGCCAAAGCGTGCGCACGGCATTCTTGGCTCCGGGGCTCATCTATACCTCTGAGTCGGGGATCGTGCGGGTGCCATCGGATGAAGACACGGTATCTGCCCTTCAGCAGGTGCTTGCGAACCTTCGCTATGACATGGTCAAGGCAGAGGTCCCCAAGGATTCGCATATTCGCTTCAACTATGTGGTTCGTACCAGCCGATTCTCGCAAGAGGGGAAACAGTGGATGGGTGAACTGGTGAAGGTTCGCACCCCCGAACACCCTAAGCCCTTCAAGAGCCGCGAAGAGCTTACTGCTCTTTTGAGCGGTTAGTCGTCTCTTCGGTGATCTCGCGTTGTGCGAAGACCACGCACAACATCGGGCGGACCTGAGGTCCGCCCCTACGGCAACCTGGAACGTCGCGTGGTCCCCATGACAATGTCACAAATCCATCGTAGGGGACGAACGTGTTCGGCCCAATGCAACAACGCAAAGCATGGCACATTGCCGTAGGGGCCGAGCTGGCTCGGCCCGACGCAGCAACCCGGAGAATGCAACAGGATGCAACCCGCCCTGCAGCACGGGGAGGCTTCCTAACGCAGCACCTTCCAATACCCTGCCTTGTTGGAGCCGATCCGCTTGATGAATCCGTGATCCTTGAGGCGCTTGAGGGAGCGACGAATGGTACTCTCGCTCACTTTCAGGAGGTCAGCGATGCGCAGAGCCGGAACGCGCCCGTTCGTCTTCAGCACCTTCAAGACATACTCATCGGTGATGGTCAGGTCGAGCTCCTCGGCAGCTGCGATAGACCGCTCTTCGAAGGTTTGACCGACGAGTTCTGCTGGTCTTGAGGCAGAAGCGCCTTGCCTTCCTGCGATTCCCTTGTTCTCCTCTTGTCCAGGGAGGAAGGTGGTCCGAGTGCGCTCCCTGAGCTCTACCAGGCTCATGGATTCTGTTCCTTCGTCTGTATAGAGATAGTAGATGCCGTTGTAGGCTACCGGCTCCGCTGAGGCAGGGATATTCACCTCAAGGCTAAGCACCGCCCCTTCCATCACGGGTTCTGCTGTGCAGGATATTCCCAATTCCTGCAGAACGGTGGAAGGGATGGATTCGAACGGACGACGCATGCGGCGAATGCTGAGCGCGTGTCGTTTCTCCTCTGAGGGGATGATCAATCGGCCCCCTCCTGCATTGCTGATGCCGCAGACAAGGGGCAGCAGGTCATTGCTCCATTTCGTGCGATGGACAGTGATGCTGTATGTGCCCATGAGACCCTCGCTCCCGTTTCAGTACCGTCGATAGGCTCAACCCACGCAATACACTATCATTATCCTATCATTATACCGTCTATTCGCTGGTCTTCAGTGGCTTTCCACCCTTGAAAGGGTGGATAATGCGGTCTAGACCAAGACAGCCTGTCAGCCTTCGAAGGGGAAGCGGCATGAATCACCAGAGCATCGGATCAGATCAGCGCGCTTGGCGAATCCTGAGGGAGAGGCTCAGCTTCGCGGGCCTTTCGTTGTTGATGTTGACGGTCCTCTTGTTATCCGGGGTATCCTCTGACGTTGCCTGGGCTGGTGAAGCGGATGCTGTGGATGCTGCAGTTGTGGAAGCAACGGCGGTAGACGATGAGGCTCTGCTTTCCGAAGAGGCTATCGAAGACGATGAGACCCCTTTGAGCGCTTTCGATAGGCCCCATTGCTGGACCCACTGGCTCATGGCCAGTGGTGTAGTCGTCACGGCTCTTTATGGAGTTGTTGTTGTTCGTCGCCGTCTGGGCTTCTCGCAGGATGTCGATGATTTCCAAGACAACATCCTCGGTCGCACGCCGCAAAGCAGCGACCAAGTGCATAGTCGCGTTGCGAACCACGCGATGAATTAGCACTACGACACCTCTGACATACGAGCTTCATCTCCCTGCGCTTTTTCGGGGCAACTCTTGTTGTGCGCATATCCCGCAAAGGGGGCACAAACCCCCTTCAAGTTCCCCAGTCAGGCATGATAGGATGTCACCCAAAGGAAGGTGATACCTATGGTGAAAGACATCTCCAGATCAAAGGAAAGCACGAAGCGCCTTTCTCTGTCCGCAAAATGTGCTGTGGGAGGCCTGTCATTCCTGCTGGCCATGGGCGCTATCCCCGTAGCTCATCAGGCAACCCTTGAGGCTCAGGCTTTGGAAGAGAATGCGGCTCTTGAAGAGGCCGCTGTCCTTGATGAGACTGCCGCTGAAGAAGCTCCGGTCGAAGAGCCCTCTTATGCAGGGAAAGATGTGGTCGACCGTTACCTGGCAGGCACCACTCCCACCTATGACGAACTCCTCACCATTGACTTCGTTGCTCTGACTGGCATCTCCCCCGATCTGAGCGCAGAGCTGAAGGCCCTGATGGCTGAGCTTGCCCCTGTCGACCCTGATCCAGCTCCAGGCGAAGACAGCGAAGGGGATGTTGACCCGAGCCCTGGGATCCCGGCTGGCCCAGATGACCCCACCGCTTCGGTCCCTGAGGAGCCTTCGGCCCCTGAAGCTCCCGAAGTCCCTGAAGCTCCGGTGAGCCCAGGCCCCGAAGAGGTCGGTCAACCTACGGAAGACGCTTCTGACCTCTCGGCTCTCTATCCTGCCTGGTCCTATGAGGGAGACACCTCCTTCACCATGACCCACTACACCGAAGACCTCACCACCGCTAAGTTCATCGCCGCGGTCGGGGAGCAGGCGCGTCAGGTCGCTCAAGATCATGACCTCTATGCGTCGGTCATGATCGCCCAAGCGGTCATCGAATCCGAGTCCGGTACCGCCCTCCAGGCCGAGACTCCGAACAACAACCTCTTCAACATCAAGGGATCCGCTGATGGCGCCTATCGCACCTATGACACCATGATGGATTCCCTGGAGGACCATGCCCAGCAGCTCACGGGCGAAGATGCCGTGCGCTCCGGTGCTCCCACCAAGGCGAACGCAGTCACCTGGGAACAGGCGGTCCAGTTGATCGGGACCGCGCGCTCCCTTGATGAGGGCTACATCGCCCGCATCAAGCAGCTGGTGGCCGACTATGACCTCGTCCGCTATGACGCGCCGCTGCCCTACGAGCTGACTCGTTCGCTCACCGTGGATGTCACTGATCCAGAAACAGGTGACACGGTGGCAGAAGAGCGCACACTGGCAGATCTGGTGGCAGAAGCCGCTTCTCATCTGGGCACGCGCTACCTGTGGGGTGGCACCGACCCTGAGGTGGGGCTTGATTGCTCCGGCTTCGTGCAACTGGCCTATCGCGAGGCTCTGGGGTGGCAGCTTCCCCGCACTACCTACTATCAGTGCACCCAGGGTGAAGACGTTGATTTCGCCGATCTCCACATGGGAGACCTGCTGTTCTTCATAGACGATCACAACACTGTGGGCCATGTGGGCATGTACCTGGCTGACGGCTATTACATCGAGTCCACCACCCGGACGGGGTGCAATGCCATCACGTCTCTGGAAGCGGATCCTCCCGCTTTCGCGAAGCGGCTCATCAGCACCCAGCCCGTTGATCAGGCTTCCGCGGGCAGCCGCGCCTAGGGCGCAAAGGTACGGTTCGCGGTGACGCAGGGGCGCATCTTCGTGCGGCGCAGGGTTCTCCAGGTTGCTCTGACGGCCTTGATGGCCCTATGCGCCCTGGCTCTGTTGACTGGCTGCGGCGGTTCCTCTGAAGCGCGGCCCAGTGGTGGATCCGCTTCTGAGGGCCAGCCAGCTGCCCAATCCTCTGATCAGGGGAATGGCACTACGTCCGGTCCCCCCTATACCGAGCCGTCCTCAGTGGTCACTGCCACGTTCGATGAGGCCGCCTCCCAGCTCACCGCCAATGCCGCCATTGACACCTCTACCTGCTCCCAGGGCTATGTGGGCGCCAGCGCCACGGCTTCAAGCCGCTTGAAGCTGCTGATCACCAAAGGGGACCAAAGCTACAACTACGACATGTCCACCGAAGGGGCTCCGCTCATCGCACCTCTCAACATGGGAGACGGCACCTATTCGTTCCGTATCATGCAGAACACCAGCGGCAGCAATTACGTAGAAGTGGCCTCTACAACGGCGGACGTGCAGCTGGAAAGCGAGTTCGCTCCCTATCTGCATCCGAACGTCTTCTGTGATTTCACTGCCGATAGCGCCTGCGTGAAGAAGGCGTTCGAGCTTGCCAGAGATGCCACGAATGAGGGGGATGTGGTCCGAAGCATCTATGACTGGATGACCCATACCATCACCTATGACACCGCCAAGGCGGAACAGCTTTCGAACACCACGGGCTATGTCCCCAATCCAGATGACACCCTCGCTGCCCAGACGGGTATCTGCTTCGATTATGCGTCGCTGGCGGCGGCTATGTTCCGCAGCTTGGGGATCCCCTGCCAGATCGTGACGGGCTATGTTTCGCCCAACGATGTGTATCACGCATGGAACATGGTATATATTGACGGGGAGTGGGTCTCAGCTGAGATCACGGTGGGTCCTGACGAATGGACTCGGATAGACTTGACCTTCGCCTCCGCTCAGGGGGGCAATGCTGGTTATATAGGGGATGGCACTACGTATAATACGAGGTATACCTACTGAGGCCGCGCATCCGCGGATGGCATCAGGGGATGCAAGGGGAAGGAAAGGCACGGTGGCCGAAACCATACTGAAAAGCGCTGAGCTTGAGACGTTCTTCGAGAACGTGGCGCTCATGCTGTCGGTGGGCATCCAGACTGATGAAGCGGTGCACATGCTTGCTGAGAACAGCGAAGAGCGTAAGCTGGAGAAGACCTGCCTCCACGTCTACGATCACCTCATCCATGGCAAGAAGCTCTCTCAGGCCATGGAAGGAGCAGGTGCGTTCCCTGTCTATGCCATAGACATGGTCAAAGCCGGTGAGCGCACAGGACACCTGGAAGACACGCTCAAGGCCTTGGCGAACTACTACGACGAAGAGGACCGGCTGTTCCTGAAGATCCGCTCCTCCGTCACCTATCCCGCTATCATCCTCTGTGTCATGAGCGTGGTGCTGGGCTTCACCGTGGCGGCCATCCTGCCCGTGTTCCTGGATGTGTACCAGAACATGGCGGGCGGCTTGGCGGCATCTTCGTTCTCTATGGTAGATGTGGGCATCGGCATCGGCTGGGTGGCTCTGGCTATCACCGTTCTGTGCACCCTCATGGTGCTCGTGGCTTTCGTGCGCAGCCATAGCGCGAAGGGGCGCCTGAAACTGCTTCACAGCTTCGAGAGGTTCCCAGGTACGAAGAAGCCCTTCTTCGAACTGGCCCAGGCACGGTTCACCTCTACTTTGGCAGTGTACACGGCCAGCGGCGTCAATTCCGATGATGCCATGGCGGCATCCCTGAACACCATCGAGCACGACAAGCTGCGCAAGCGGGTCAAGGCTGCCTATCAGGCCATGATAGAGCCCATCCGCGCCCGCAGCCTCATCCAGGCCGTAGGGGATTTCCAGGTCTACGACCCCATGCACGTCCGCATGCTCACCTTCGGCATGCGCTCCGGCCAGCTGGACGACGCTCTCATGAGCCTATCCGATGAGCTCTTCGATGATGCCATTGGCGGCTTCGATGCCTTGATAGACCGTATCGAACCGGCGCTTGCTGCCTTCGTCACCATAGCCGTTGCCCTCACTCTCATCGCCGTCATGCTTCCCTTGATCGGCATCATGGGATCCATCGGTTAGGGGTTCGGTCTGGTGGCGAACGCAGTGGACATGCCTCAGAAGGAGACCCAAGGCTCATCGCTGGGCTTGGGGCTGGTGGTCGCCGTCCTCTGCATCGTGGTGCTCATCTTCGCTTGGATGTCTTTAGGTATAGCGAAGGTGCAGTCCGAAGAGCAGGGCACCGTGTCCGTGCGCCAATCTATCCTGGATTCTGCCAAGCAGTGCTTTGCTATAGAGGGCGCTTACCCCTCTTCATTGGAATACCTGGAGGAGAATTACGGCCTTACGGTGAATCAAGACACCTACCGCATCTTCTATGACAGCTTCGCGGCCAATCTCCCGCCGTCAGTGGTGGTGGAGCTGAAATGAAGGACAACATCTTTGCACGGGTAACGGCGCTGGTGCTGTTCGTCCTCTTCATCGTGGCTCTGCTGCTCTCCCTGGTGGCGGGCGTGCGTGTGTACAGCGGCCTGGTCACCGAGAAAGGCCAGTCAGACAATCTGCGCTTTGCGAACGGGGCCATCGTCAACTGCATCAAGGGCCTTGATAGCTACGATTCTGTTCGTATGGATGAAGGGCCGGAGGGTCCGGCATTGGCAATGGTGGAACGGGTGGATGCGGGCACCTTCGTCACCCGCTTCTATCTCTGCCAAGGGGAGCTCTTGCAGGAATATGTCCTGGCGGGACAGCCCTATAACCCCACCACGGCTACAGTGGTCATGGCTACGAACAGCTTCGGCTTTCAGATAGATAACAGCTTGCTCACCATTCAAACGGATGAAGGCGCGACGGATATCTATCTCCATGCTGCTGACCGGGGCGCCATCGGACAAGGGATAGCCGCATGAGCCGTGTTGACCGGTCAAAGGGGGTCGCCCTCCGTATCGTTTCTAAGGCTCCAGAAGGGGCCACCTTCCGCAATACCTTCATGATAGAAGCCATGCTGCTCTTGCTCTGCGTCATGGTGCTAGTAGCGGTGGTCATGGCCATCCTGGGATTCTCCTATGTCAAGGGCCAAGAGGCCTCAGACCTGAACCGAGCCATCACCATCGCTGCGAATGCAGCCGAGCGCTTCGAAGCCGATCCGGTCTCCATGCCACAGGCTCAGGAGGTGGATGGCTTCCAGGTGGAGTGCGCTCAAGAGGAGGAGCCTCAGGGCGCTGGCGTGCTCCATCGTGCTCATATCTCCGTTCGCCTCCAGGACGAAGAGCTCTATACCCTGTCTACCTCCCGATACGTCTCGGAAGGGGGCGTTCATCATGGCGCGTAGGACATCCATGCGCATGGGCTCCCTGAACCTGCTCGTGCTGGTCATCGCCCTCTGCCTGGCAGTCATGGGCGTTCTGTCTGTGGTAACGGCCCAGGCATCCGGCAATCTCTCTGCCCGGCAGGCTGAGACCAGCCAAGAGTTCTACGCTGAGGAGAGCGCAGCCCAATACATGCTCTCGGAGGTGGATGGCATCCTGGCGAATGTGCGCCAGAGCCATGTCCGCTCGAGCCGTATGACGGGTACCATCTCCGATGCCTCTGAGCGCATCTGCTCAGCCGCTGAGGAGCTCGAGACTTCCCAGGCGGTGGGATTGACCGCGTCCCTTGAGACATTTACCCCCAACAGCGCTTCTTCGTCAAAAGCTTCGGGGCAAAGTGGCATCACCCTTGATGACAGCCCCTTCGGGTTAGGTCAGACGGCATCCCAGGAGCCAACCATCAATCCCTTCCTGGCTGAGTCCATGGAGGGCTGCACAGGAGGCGTCACCTTCACCCTGAAGACACCGAGTGGCCTCAATCTTGCTTGCATGATCGGCCTGTATCCAGATGGGACTTACACCATCTTCCAATGGGAGACGTTCCGGTCTTGGAATGAGGCTGTGCGCAATGAGATGCTCTGGACGGGGAACTGAAAGACGGAGATGAACTACGGGAACAGGAGCGAAGAGCTGATATAGCAGGCCATGAGCGCCTACGGTTCGCTCGAAGACGGTATGAAGGAGAAGGGTTCTATGAAACTGGAAGATTTTCTGCAGAGCGCCATCGGCGCGTCATCTTCGAAGACGACGAAGATACCCGAGGCTCAGGCTTCCGTTCGCCCTGAAGTTGCAGCGGCAGCGCCTGCCCCAACAGCCCAGGTCAACCGCGCTCAGGCTGTCGCACCGGCTGATGCGCCCGTGGACGAAGCTGAGATCGAGAAGCTCCGTGCATTCTTGCGGAGCATGGTGGAATTCAAGGCCTCGGATGTGTTCATCGAAGCCGGTCTTCCCCTGACCTACCGTGCTGATGGGCATCAGTACCGTCAGAGCTCTGCTCCGCTGAAGCCAGCGGATACCCGGCGGATCGTCGCCGCCATCTATCAGCTGTCCCATCGGTCCCTTCAGCGCTTCGAGGAGAACCACAACCAAGACGATGACTTCTCCTTCGCCATTCCCGGTGTGGGGCGCTTCCGTGCGAACATCTTCCGCCAAAGGGGCACCCTTGGCGCCGTCATTCGCGTCATCCCCTTCCAGCTGCCGAACCCCGTTGACTACAACATCCCTGACAGCGTCATGCGCATCGCCAATCTGCAGAAAGGGCTCGTGCTGGTCACAGGGCCTGCGGGTGCGGGCAAATCATCTACCCTGGCCTGCCTGATCGATGACATCAATCATAACCGTGAGGGCCATGTCATCACCATGGAAGACCCCATCGAATACGTCCATTCCCATGACAAGTGCATCGTGACCCAGCGCGAGGTGCCTACCGATGTAGCCACCTTCGCTGAGGCCATGCGCAGCGCTCTGCGCGAGTCTCCAGATATCCTGCTCCTCGGTGAGATGCGTGACGCAGAGACCATTTCAGCGGCCATGACAGCGGCCGAGATGGCGCAGTTGCTGTTCTCCACGCTGCACACCACCAGCGCCGCCAACACCATCGATCGCATCGTCGACTCCTTCCCGGCCAGCCAACAGCGCCAGATCCGCATGCAGCTCTCCATGGTCCTGCAAGCGGTCATCAGCCAGCAGCTGGTGCCTACCCTGGATGGCAAGATCGTCCCGGTGTTCGAGATCATGATCGCCACGCCTGCCATCCGGAACCTCATCCGCGAGGGCAAGACGCATCAGATAGACAGCATCATCGCAGCGGGGGCCGAAGAGGGTATGAAGACCATGGATCAAGGTCTGTTCGAACTGGTCATGGACGGTACCATCTCTCGGGAGACGGCGCTCAATCATGCCATTCATCAGGAAGCCCTCAAGACCCGCTTCGAAGCGGAGGGCATGTGATACATGCAATCGGGATGACGGAGTCATAGACGGGCATCCGAACTGGATGCCCGTTTTCCGTGAGAGCGGGAATGGGCATGAAAGGCGCATGCCCATCTACGTCAACCTTTCTTCAGCGTTTCAGGGGTTCTCTGTGGTGTTTGGTTACATTTAACCCTGAATGACAGTGCAATGACATGAAAAAGATATGAAAAAGAGTCGATATAGACCTCTGCAGAGATTGAAAGAAAGATACGCGAATGCGAAAATTGCACGAGATTGTAATCAGAATATAGGCAATCTGTGCTCGAATCGTTTCCTGCCTATCATCTGATCGGCAGGCGCGGCGCACAAGCGCTCGTGAGAAGGCGGTGAACTACATGGGTCTTTGGGAAAAGGCAGTAGATTTCTGGAAAACCAGCATGGGGAAGTTCGTGGTGGCCCTCATAGCCATCACGCTCGTTCTCGTGTGCAGCACCCTTGCCTACGGCACGGGGGAGGACGACACGCTTCCCCTGGCTGATACCGATGGTGCTCCTACGGAAGAGGTACAGCCCGCTGAGGGGGATGACCCCGAAGGCAGTTCTGAGGTCACGGAGGGCGAAGGCGCTGTAAGTGATGAAGCCGCCTCAGAAGAGGATGCCGCTGTAGAGCCGGTGGCTGAGGGCGAAGGGGGCCTGGCTGAGGATGAAGAGGGCACCGAAGAGGAGCCTCAGGACGAGCCTGTGGAGCCCGGCAAGACCCGCATCACGTTCCTGGGCCTTGATGAAGCGCCCGTGACCGTCCGGGGCCTTGAGAAGGCAACCTTTGATATCCCTGAGGGCAACGAAGGCCAAGCCCTTGAGTTCATCCTCCTTCCCGATGTCTGCAGCGCCATCACTGCTGCCCAGGCAACCATCACCGCTGCTGCGGAGGCCCCCGCGGCTGTAGCGGCCTCTGAGCCTGTGGCCGATGAGGCCGCCTCTGCCGATCCTGCCGAAGGTGCTCCGGAGGTGTCGGCTACCCCTGAAGCTCCTGCGGCAACCGAAGGGGCTGTAGAGGAAAAGGAACTGACCCTGGAGGATCCCGTGAAGGACATCCTGAAGGAGACTCCCTACGCCAAGAAGCTCACGATCTCTGCTGCTGATCTGGAAGGAGCCGCGGAGATTGCCATCACCATTCAGACCGAAGAGCGTGACATGGTCTGGTTCGACATCATGCAGGCATTTGATGAGGGTGAAGATGTCACCCTGGAAGGCGATGTGACTGTTGACGCGCTTACCCTGGGCGACATGACCATCGAAGCGGCTCCGGCTGTGGTTGATGGCAAGGTAGTCACCCTTGACCTGAATGGGCACACCATCGCCAACGTGAACAATGTTAGCCTGGATGCCTTCTTCATGGTCAAGAACGGCGGCAGCCTGACCATAACCGATCCGAACGAGGGGCTTGCCTTCACACCGAAGACCATCGGTGCTGCTGATGCCCAGAGCGCAGGCAAGGAAGGCTCTTGCAGCGTCAGCAAGGATGGAGCTTCTGTTACTTATTATGAGACGCGCACGGTGAGCAAGGATTCCTTTAACGCTATCACCTCTGAGGTCCTCGTAGAGCGGACGGTCACCATTCCCGCCAGTGTGGGTGCCGTGGTGGGCAATGACTTCGGCTCTCTCGTCTCCGTTGAAGGGGGGAGCGCGCTGACAGTGACCGGTGGTCGCCTGACGAACGCTGGTTCCGCTGAAGGCAAAGGTCATGGAGTCGTTACCAATGGGTCTACCGTGAGCATCGAGGGCGGTGCTATCGTGGGGTGCACGCTCGTGGGCGGCAACGGCGCCGGTATCTCTGCGAACGACTCCACGGTCAATCTCCAAAAGTCTGCGGTGGTAGCTGGTAACTCCGTTCAGTTCATGGGGGCTGAGAATACCGGCAATGGCGGCGGCATCTATGCTGCGTCCTCGGTGGTGAACGTGACGGGTGGCGCAGTGGTGGCTGCCAATAAGGCCACTGAGATCAAGATAGGAGATTCTTGGTCCGGGGGGGGGCAATAGGCCGGTAAACCAGAACGGTGGCGGCATCTACCTCACCAGCTCTCAGGCCACCATAGATGGCAATGCTCTCGTTGCCAGCAACGAAGCTAAGCATGATGGTGGTGGCCTCTATGGAGCAACCACGGCTCAAACAGACAGCATCGTCTTGGCTGGCAATGCCAATGTCACCAACAACCGCACAACGAGGGAGATCAAGAAAGACAGCGGTGATGTGAGGGCCAATTGGGCCACTATCGGTGGAGGGGGCATCTGCTCTTCCGGTCGTGTGGTCATCAACGGGGGTTCTGTGAATGGCAACTGGTCCTCCGATGCCGGCGGCGGTCTGCTCATGCCACAGTTGAACCATACGGTGACGGCCACTCTCAACATGAACGATGGCATCGTCGCCTGTAACTATGCCGCAACGGATGAAGGCGGCGGCATGTACCTCTTCACCACCGGCTACGAAGGCGGGGAGAAGTCCTATATCAACGCTGGTTTCATCACGAATAACATGACTGCTACGGAGTTCGGCTACGGCGGGGGCGGTCTCTTCATTGCTAATGCCAGCCCCAACCATGGCTATGTGAACGTGGTCAATCCGCTGGTCACCGGCAATACGGCCGAAGGCCAGGGTGGCGGTATTGCGGGCTGCAAGAACGGCATGATGGTCACCAATGCAGCTGCCATCTTCCGCAACACCGCCCATGAGGGCAAGTCTACGAGCCATAAGGTCGGCATCGGCGACAACTGGGGCTATGACATCAGCGGGAAGCTCAATGAGGGTGCCGAGAATAAGGTCACCTACTCCAACGATTACTACAACGCCGGCGAGAGCACGGTCTACGCTAACATGCTGGGCGGCGGTGCTTCTAACTGGACAGGCTACATGAACTACGAAAGCCCGTGGCTTAGAGCTGTAGACGGAGGTTGGAATAAAGACAAGACTCTGAGCACGAAAGGTACGTTGTCTCTGGATGGGAGCAAGCTCAATGGTCTTGCCGACAAGGCTCTCCTGGGAGATGCCATTCCTGAAGACGTGTACCGCCTCACCCTGAAGGATGTCAGTGAGAGTGATGCCAAAGCGTTCGCTGATTCATTGAGAGCGGGCGCATTCGTTGAGCTTCATCGCACCGATGCGAAATGGTTCGCCTTCGAAGGGTTCGCTGGGTTGGTCACCGACCTTGAGAAGGATGAGGGCGGTCGTCCGGTAGGCAATAAGGGGTATTCCGTCGAAGACGGTGGTTTCTATCATGTCTTCCTGAAGAAGATATCTGATGATAAGGCTGCCTCAGTGGCTAAGGATGAGAACGGCAACGTATACGGTGGCTATGTCACCAATGATGCTGACCAGAGGATCACTGATGGTCTTGAGTATGGGACTACCTACTATCTTGAGGAGACTATCTGGGGTACCAACCAGAAGCGCTCGGGGAACTACACCATCGCCAAGATCACTGACTTCCCTGAGGAGCGCGAAGTGGACCCAGCGAAGGCAGTGGCTCGGGCCTATGCCGGTCGTATCATGGCCCTGACGGCTGATCCTGCAGAGAAGGACGAGAATACGGCTCGTTCCTTGGCTAAGCTCTGCATCGGCTTCAATCACTCCAACACCAACGGCGGCGGCATTGCCTGCAACGGCTTCACGCACATCGGCCGCTGGATGCCTGATACTCCACAGCCGGAGGATCCGGAACCTGATCCCAAGGCCAAGCTGAACATCACGAAATCCTTCACGAATGGTTTCGACGCTGAGGCGGGCACGGCAACGGTCATCTTCAACATCGCTGGGTATATCAGCGAAGACTGGGACCGCTCTGATCCGGCCTATGAGAACACCATCACCATGACCTTCGACCCGAACGAGAGCATGGCTGCCCAAACCTACACGCTGCCAGAGGAGTTCGACGCCAACATGTACTTCGTGATCGAAGAAGTGGCGTTCGCGGGGAGCAACTACACAGGTCAGGCAACCTGGGAAGGTACTCTGCGGGATGCTGGCAAGCTGGCGCCTGGCGATCTGTACCAAGTGATCGCAGCCTTCGAGAACACCTTCTCCGATGAGGATATCTTCGGCACCGGTGCAGTGAACCGCTATACCCAACAAGATGGTACCTATACCTATCAGGGGCAGATCTCCACGAGCACATGGAGCTCTGGATCCTCTACGGATAACCAGTAAGACGAGCAGAGGGGATAGATGATCATGAAGAAGAGGAGTCTCGCCCGGCGCATCGCTCTTGCTGGAGTGGCTTGCGCCCTATGTGCCAGTGTGGGGGTGGGGAGCGCTTTCGCCTACTACACTGATACCACCAACGCCCAAGGTTCGCTGCCCTACTCGGTGGACCCGAAGACCACCATCGACGAAGGCAAGGATGAGGATGAGCTGAGCAAGCACATCTCCATCAAGAACACCACCAACGTTCCATGCCTGGTGCGCGTGAAGCTCTTCTATGCTGGGCAGAACGTATCCGTGACGGTGACAGGCGATCAGTGGGCGCAGCTGGATCCTGATGATGGTTGGCTGTACTACGCAGAGCCGCTGATGGGTATGGATGCGGCCACCACTGATCTCTTCGCCCAGGTGACGGTGAACGAAGAGACCGCCAACACCACCTTCGACGTGACTGTGGTCCAGGAATGCGTACCCATCTACCAGTTGGATGGCAGCTATACAGGGGATTTCCCTTCAGCTGATGGCAAGGTTCCCGTCAAGGTGTCTGATATGAAGGTCCTTCCCAAAGATGGTGTTGCTCTCAAGGGCTTCACCATGAAGGTTGATAACGGAACGGAGGCCAACTAATGGAGAAGAGCAAACGTGCGATATCGGCACGGACGCTGATCCTGCTGTTCGCCGCAGTGGTCCTCTGTGCCCTTGGGCTGGCGGGTGCAGTGAATGTCACCCAAGCCCAGCTGACCGCCTACAGCGAAGAGCATCGGGCAGACATCGAGCAGACGCACTTGGGTGTGGCACTCACTGAGAAAACGGGCACCAATGAGTTGCAAGAGGTGAATATCGGCGAGGCTGCAGGAGGCAATGGCCAGTCTGCATCGCTGCTTGCCGATGAGGCTGCGCTGTTGGCGGGCGATCCTCAGATGATCCCGGGCAAGATGTATGACGAGCGGATCTCTGTTCGCAATGCCTCCAACATGGATGAATACGTTCGCGTGAACATCTACAAGTACTGGACCGATGAGCAGGCAGCCAAGGTAGATCTTGATCCCACGCTCATCGAACTCGCCATCAATGATGCTGGCTGGGTGAAGTCCGAGGATGAATCCACGGACGAGCGCTTGGTCTATTACCTCCCGGAGGTGCTGGCGGCGGGAGCCGACGGCCCGGAGTTGGTGACTCAGGTGGGCCTGAAGGCTGATGTTGCGAAGGACGATTTCAAAACGGCCGTGAAGACCCTTGGACTGGATGAGGTCCAGATCAACCTGGAGGCTCGGGTAGATTCCATCCAGACCCACAATGCTGCCCAAGCCGCGAAGAGCGCCTGGGGTGTGGATATCGCTACGCTTGGCATCGTTGAAGAGGATGCTACGGAGACCATCCCCTGGACGGTCACCTTTGACGGCACGAACATGGTCTCTCAAGGCAGCCGCGGCGAGGACGGCTCCATCACTGATGCGATCAGCGGGCTGCAGCCGGGAGATGAGGCTACCTTCGAGATCACTCTGATCAATGATTGCGATCAGGACGTGGACTGGTGGGTACGCAACCAGGTAGTTGAGACCATGGAGGGCAAGAAAGCCACCCTCGATGGTGGCATGAATGATGGTGGCTACTATCGTTACGAGCTCACCTATGAAGGAGAGCCCCTGTTCACCAACGATACGGTGGGGGGAGATGCTTCTGCCCCTGCTCCGCAAACGGTGAACGTTCAGGCTGCTCCCACGGTGGGCGAGTCCGACCAGAGCACTGATAGCGCTGCTCAGTCCGGTGGCCTGTTCAACGCCACCCAGCAATCGGGCATGGAAGATTACTTCCATTTAGGCACCTTCGGGCCGGGGGAGCAGAAGACTATGACGCTCTCCATGGCCATTGATGGCGAGACCCACACCAATAACTACTTCGATACCGATGCCGGTGCGCTGATCCAGTATGCAGCTGAACCGGTGGGCACCGAGACCATCGTCTACGAGCAGGAGCCGAACCGCTATGAGCATCAGCTGTCCGGCACTCCGTTGCCGCAGACCGGTGACCTCATCCCGCTTCTGACCATCCTGTGCTTCCTTTTGGGATGCATCGTGTTGGCTGCGGGTGGTGCCAGCTATATGAATGACGTGAAGCGCTCTGCGCGTTCCTTGGAGGGAGCAAGCCATGAGAATGATCAGTAAGCTACTCTCCGGGGCACTGACCCTGGCTCTGGCTGTGGGAGTGTTCGCAGTTCCCGCCTTCGCCGATGAAGGAGCCCCGGAGAAGACCTATCGGGTTACCCTCTATGCAGGTGAGCAGGGCACCGTCAACGGCACCGACAAGATCGCGTTCGATGTTGCACCGGGTGCCTCCGTCAGCTTCGATGGCGTCCAGATCGCCATCAAGGATGGTAGCAAGTATTACGCGAAGGGCATCCGTCCGGCTGAGCAGAACAATGGGTACGAGAAATACTTCGTGGCCAAGCCCGATGCTAACGGAGAGATGCAGGGCAGCGTTAAGGTTGATAAGGATTACGACTACGTCGTTGCCTACGGCCTTACCAGCGAGCGCGTTCAGTATACGGTGCGCTTCGTGAACGAGGCGGGGACGGATATCGCTGATCCGGTCACCTATTGGGGCAACGTGGGCGATGAGGTAGCGCCGGTTGCTGGCTATGTTGAAGGCTATGTCCCCCATGCGGTGATGCAGACCAAGACCCTGGTGAATGATGAGGCCGAGAATGTCATCGCTTTCACCTATCGTCATGTGTCCGGCGTGCGCACCATCTTGCTGCCGGGTGGGGTCATCCAGGTGGTGACACCGGGAGGGGCTACGGCTACCGTCACGCCCGCTACCCCGGCTGAGGATGGCACCACTCCTGAGGTCACCGCCGATGATGGCACGGTCATCCTGGATGAGAATGGCACGCCTTTGGCGGCTCCCATCGATGAGCTGAGCTTGGATGACAACGAGACGCCCTTGGCTGCGGCGGGCGAAGCCCCAGCGGATACGAATGCCAATGCAGGCGGGAATCCGCTCGGGTGGATGTTGCCCGCCCTGATCGGGTGCATCGTTGCGGGCTTCATCATATTCTTGGCCCTATTCATGCGCATGCGTCGCAAGAACGAGCAGGCTCAGTGATCCCTTGATCGTCTGAATGATCCTGAAGCTCGTATCATGAGATTCATTGGCAGAGCGCTGTTGATCCTAGGTGTGCTTGACCTGGTCATCAGCGCTCTTCTTTGTGCTCTGCTAGTCATGCCGAACCTGTTAGGCATCTCGTTGTATACGGTGATGACGGGTTCTATGGAACCAGCTATTCCGGTTGGCAGCTTGGTATTCGTGGAGCCTGCTGATCCGGCGGATCTGGCCGGAGGTGATGTGGTCACCTATCGGGGTCGGCTTTCTGAGCAAGATGTCAGCACTTCGGTCATCACTCATCGGGTGGTGGCGAATGACCCCCAGTCGAAGGAACTCGAAACGAAGGGCGATGCCAACAATGGTATGGATATCCTTCCGGTGCCTTATGGTGAGGTGATCGGCAAGGTAGTGTTCAGCGTACCCCTTTTAGGGACGGTGGGTACGAGCCTTTCCACATGGATGGGGAAGATGTCGCTCATCGCACTCATCATCGGTGGGTTATTGCTCAGTCTGGTAGGGGATCAGTTGGTTCGCGTGTCCAAGCGGCGTGCCTCGAATGCTCTGGAAAAGACTGCTTTTTGAGTTCCTGCATGGCATTTACCTGGTGTTCGCCAGGCAGGCTTGGAATACCCGAAAAAACCATCTCTTGCCTTGATGAATGGGCTCCTTATAGGCGAGACTCTGGGCTCATCGACAAGTCCCTGTACAAGAAGGGGTTTTAGTTCGCTTCACAATGGCCTGACAGTACGAATCCCCTAGGGGTGCATTCCTTAACTCCCCAACCCCCCCCTTCCAGCTGGTATATGAGCTGTAACCGAAGCGTTAAACCCGATATAATCACACCCATCGAACCGCATCAGCCCATTGCCCCGCATGGCCGATGCGATGGGGAAGCCTAGGGGATGAGCAAGGAGAAGATCATGAGACTGCTGGAGCGTTTGCTGAACGTCCGCGGATCCGCTGCAGGGAAGGTGGTCGCCACAGCGTTGACCGTCCTTCTCGTAACGCCTCTGACGGGCATCAAGGCATCCACCGACAGCCAAGAGGCAACAGATTCGCAGGTTGCTTCGGATATCACCCAAGTCATCGATGACGTGGATTCTGATGCCATCGTTGATGATGCGCCAGCCGTGTTGGATCCCGTTGAGACGGATGACCCGGCCGTTGAACCACAGCCTGAAGATGAGACCCCAGCCGTTACAGAAGACGAGGAAGCAGCAGAGCCCGAGGAGGCTCCAGCTGCTCCTGCTGACGAGGCTGTATCTGCCGAGGATGCTGTACCTGCTGAAGTGCAAACGTTCTTCGATGCCGTAAAGGCCCTGGAGGCTTTCGGTCCGGTAGATGAGGCCAATGCCGATGCCTTCGCTGTTTTGGGACAGAAGGCTATGGATGCTTATGAGGCCGTGCAGAATGCTGGCCTTGAGGGCTACGAAGGTGTCTCCGAAGCACTGGCAACCCTCACTGCTCTCATGGACTCCGTCACGGGAGGCACTGAGACAACAGCGAGCAGCAATGTCGCCTTCGAGAATTTCCCGGTAACCTTCTCTCTGGATAACCCGCGCTTCGTCGATCCTTTCTCTGGGAACGTGTGGGAGAAGGTCGAAGGGGCGAATGTGACGGTAGGCCAAACGATCATCGCCGAAGGGCCCAACAACATCGACCTGAAGACCGAGTACTACATCAATAGCATCGACCCGAAGACCAAGACCATCACCGCAACGGTGATACGAGGTGCTAAAGGTGGCTTCCGTCTTCCTGCCGCCTCACAGCTGTGGACGAATGTCTTGGGTGTAGTCGGTCTTGATGCGTACTCTCCCTTCTACGGTGGCGAGGCGCACATGTACGAGGACATATCGATGCGGTGGTGTGAGATCTCCTATGATGATTCTTGGCTTAGCGAGCAGGAAGCTCAAGAGAACCTCAGGAGGGCCGGTGTCAGGCTCACCTATATGCCCGGCGCGGATGACATCGTGACCGACAAATGGCGGTACCGCGCCCAGCTTGATTTCGAGGCCATGGGGACCGATGTCGAAGGTCTCCCTGCTACCATGACAGCGCATTCTGACAAGGAATGGCGCTTGTTCTTCGACCTGTCGGCTGCTCAGCCCACCCGCAAGGGGTATACGTTCCAGGGTTGGTCCTACTTCCCTAACGACCCTCAGAACATCATTCCCTCCACTCGCTTCAATATAGATTGCAGGGATGGTGAGTTGACCACCCAAACCCTGTATGCCATTTGGAAACTGGATCCTCTCAATGTGGTCAATAGGGAATACACCGTTGAGATCACGCCTGAAGGCTTTGCCAATGATGATCCCTATGGGTCCGGCTCCCTTCCCTTTGACCTTCCGCAAGAGATGACCATCGGCTACGCGTCTTCCTATGAGTGCACCGCAGAGGGCGAAGCCATCAAGGGCCTACATGAGAACAGCGCCGAAGCCACGCTCAAGCTGACCAACGGGAAGTATGTGGGTACGCTCTCTGTCCCTCTCTGGGATATTGCTGGGGCGAAGGCTGAGACTGGCGAAGGCGATTATCTGGGCCACTTCGTGAACCATGGCATCCAGCTGACACCGGCTCAAAGCCTCGGCAATTACAAGCTGTCCGGCGAATTCACTATGGCGCCCTTTGACCCTGAGTCGGGGGATACCACGATCGCCATCTCTCTTGAGTATGTGGAGAAGATCAAGTATCAGGTGAAGTGGCTCGGTACCAATGGCGAGACGCTCAAAGCCCTTGAATTCTATGAGGATGCACCGGAGCTCGATGATCTTGAGAGCCTGGCTCCCACTGATATGATCACGGTGCCGGAGGGTATGGAGCTCATATGGATGCGCTCGGATGCCGGCATGTTCCCTGGAATGGAGAACCCGAGCACTGAGATCATCTTCACTCCGTATCTCTGGAACCCCAATCCCGTGGATCCTGATGTTCCTCCTGAGGTCACTACGGTCACCATCCAATGGCTGGATGGCTTCGGAAGCCTGCTGCATGTGCAAGAGGGCGTTGAGGTGGCTGATTCCTACACCTATCCCAATGCTGACCCTACTTGGCCTGGTTACCGCTTCCTCGGCTGGTCTGAACCCGAGGACTTGGGCAACGGCACCATCCGCATCGTGGCCCTGTGGGAGCGCACGCCTTCTGTGGTGATCCCTGTTCCCATTACCCCTGAAGTGACCCAACCGCCTGCTCAGGCCCCTGAGGAGGCTCCGGCCCCAATGCCGCTGACCATTGCCGATGTGCCTGCTGTTCTGGGCGCTGCAGCTGAAGCAGTAGCTGATTTCATGGATACCCCTGTATTCAGCGAGCCTGAGCCGATGACCATCGACGATGCTGAGAATCCCTTGGCGGCGCCGGGTGGGGAACCTGCAGTGGGAGAAGCCATTCGCGCCTTCACGTGGGGTGATTACTACATCGTTGTGGGTGTAGCTGCTGTGGCCATCATCGCTGCTGGTGCCCTTCTGCGCAAGTACAAGATCAGTCACATGGCAGCCGCTATGAAGGACGACAGCAACGAGTAAGGATCACCCTTTAATGGGAAGCGAAAGGCGGCCTGCGGGCCGCCTTTTTTGTGAGAACCCCGGGCGGATCACGGTCCGCCCCTACGCAGCAACCGGACATGTATGCCTCACCCGATGGGAACCTGGCGCACGATCCGTAGGGGCCGAGCTGGCTCGGCCCAACGTAGCAACCCGGAGAATGCGGCGGCATCCATCGGGGCCGACCGAGGTCGGCCCTCATACAGCAACCAAGAGGTGACACGTGGGGTGGGGCTATCAATCCACGACGATGAGCTCGTATTCCTTGGAGCCATACCCCATGCGGGCGGCATCGTCGATGATCTTGGTGCCATGCTTGGAATCGACCCGCTCCAGGAAGTGATCACGCCCTGGATCATCGGAGTTCCTCACGGCATCTATGCAAGCTTGGTCGATAGCCACAGGATCCAATGATGCGAAGATGCCGATGTCTGCCATGCAGGGGTCTTCGGCTACCGCGCAGCAATCGCAATCTATCGATAGATTGCAGGCGATGTTCACGAACGCCAAGTTGTTCCCGAAGTGGTTCACCACCGTTTCGGCCGACTCTGCCATGGCTTCGATGAAGTCATCCTGTTCCGCATGCTTATCCCAGAAATCTCCCTGTTCCAGAGACTGGGCACCGGTATGGATGTTCACCTTTCCCTGATTGGACGCGCACCCGATGGAGAGTTGCTTGAGCGCCCCGCCGAAGCCTCCCATGGGGTGCCCTTTGAAATGGGAGAGCACCAAGAGGGAAGCGTAGTTCGCCAAATGCCCGCCCACGCGGTTCTCCTTCAGCACCCGACCATTCTCAATGGGGAAGATGATGTCGGTGGAGGGCCCTTCGGCATCCATGATGTCAACGTCGAACACCTCAGACCAGCCATGGGCAGCCATCAGCTTCTCGTGCTTCTCGGTGGTGTCTCGCGCGCCGTCGTAGGCGGTGTTGCACTCGACGATGGTGCCGTCCACCTCTTTCACCATGGGGATCATGAATTCCGGCCGCAGGTAGTTCTGATTGCCTTCCTCTCCCGAATGCACTTTCACGGCTACCTTGCCGGGCAGCTTCACCCCCAGCTTCTCATAGAGGCGCACGACGTTCTCAGGGGTGATATCCTTCGTGAAATAGACCTTCGGCTTCGCCATGGATGGCTCCTTCCACTGGGTTCTTGGTTGCAAGCATGATACCTCTTGAAGTGAGGTCCAAAGCAACCAAGAACCCGAAGCCTGCCTATCAGTGATCGTTCATGTTGAAGGCGTTCTTCATGGTCACCGTGCGCTGGTCGAGCACCGTGCCCAGTAAGCCTTGGGTTTGGGTTTGGATCTTGTCCATGAGCGCTTGGTTGGCATCCGCTAGTTGACTGAGTACCGTGGGATCATCCATGTTCTCCAGATCAGCCGTACCTTTTTGGGCCATCTGTATGAGCTTGGCGTCCGTTTCGTGCAGGGACTGATAACCCTGAGCCATGGTATTCAGTCGGTAGCCCTGGATGGATTCGTAACTCTCGAAGAACTGCGGGTCAGCCAGCCCAGCTATCAGGCGGTTGTTCCAGTATAGACTGTCTGTGGTCACCTGGGTGGGGGTGTCCACGTAGGCGGGCAGTTCCTTCACGTTCGCATACAGGGCGCAGGCTGTGTTGAAGGGGCCGGAGGCGGGGGCGAACCAATGCACACCGCGCAGGGCCTTCGGCGCTTTTCCGCGAATGCACAGCACGGAGCATTCTGACGTGCGGTCTATGCCTACGTAACGGTATTGGTGGCGGCTCTCAGGTGTCCCCTTGGTGCCATAGGGGTCGTATTCGGTGCCATCATAGGTAGTGCCCAGCCAATCCTTGACATCTGAGGCGGAGAGCTTCTTGTCTGGCCTGAGGGCCCAAGGGATATCCAGGCTCTCAGGGCCGAATTCAGGTATCGGGCCCTGGAAGCGCGGGTCGGAGGGTGTCAATCGGCTGCAGAGATACCACTTGCGTGGTGCGTTATACAACTGATCGAGCCAAGTGTAGGTAGAGAACGCGATGCGCGCGTTGAAGTAACGCGGAAGGCCTTGGACCGTTTCTCCTGCGTCTTCTTCATGGTGAGGCATGTCCATGAGGAGGTCATGCTCTTTGATCCACTGGGCCAGATCAGCGCTGCACATATAGTCATGTTGATCGCCCAGGGCATCTGCCAAGTCGAAATGATCGATGCCTTGGCGGTTGGGCTGCACTACATAGCAGTCATCGGGTACGCGGCGAGCGATCCAATGGTGACCGCCGATGTTCTCCCAGTACCAGATATCCTTTTCGTCGCCGAAGGCTACGCCGTTGGTCTCATAGGTGCCGTATCTCTCTACGAGCATCCCAAGGCGCTGGACACCTTCCCGGGCGCTCTTGATGTAGGGGAGGGTGATGGTGGGTAGGTTCTCTTCGCCGATGCCACCAGGAACCTCAGGCTGATAGCCGGGTTCACCCGGTTTGCCTTTGGCTGGTTGATAGCACACCAAGGGGTCAGCGCCCAGCACGCGCGCGTTCGCGGAGATGGTCTCAGTGGAGCTCATGGAGACGTTCGCTGCGTTGATGCCCGTTTCGGCCCAGACGCCATTGGCGGGGTCTGCATTCGGCGTAGAGGTGTAGCGCAAGGGGTTGTCAGGAAGCTCTATGGTCAAGTGACTAGCTACACCAGTATAGGTGCGTGGCTGGTCTTCGGGGTTGACCACGATCATCTTCTTGGGATCGAATGAGAAATCTTCGCCGTCTTCGTTGCGAGCGATGATGGTGGAGCCGTCATTCGTGGCCAAACGGCCAACGAGCAAGGTTGTGCATGCCATGAGGATCTCCTTTTTTTGGGATGCATTGCCCCTTCGATATACACCGGATAGCTGCGTGCAGATGGTGTGGTGATGGTTTGTTTGCAAACGGAAATGAAGCCGTTCAAAGGGCTTAAGGCGCTGGTGCAGGCGTTTGCTTCGCCACGAAAACTATAGCTTTACGCGGAGTCAACGGAGAGAGCCTACTTTCTCTTGAGGGGGGTTGTTCGGGATATGTTGAAGCAGACGTGATGCGAGTTTTGTCTTGAAGCATCTCACGAACTGCGGGAACGATGGGGGCTCTCAGGGGGTATCACGACAAGAAGCAATGCGGGCAGATGATGATCGGCAGTTCATCTTCTTCGCCCTCTATAGCAACCGACGAAAGCGAGGGGATGGCAATGACTGCTAAGCAAGGGTCAACGTCAGCGAAGGCGACGTCACCCGCCAAGAATCCAGGCACCTATATCTCACTGATGGCATTGGTGATGATGAACGTGACCATCATTGGCAGCGTGGCCAATGATGTGCAGCAGGCCTACTATGGTCTGTCCTCTGTCACGCTCTTCATCATCGGCGCGTTGGTCTTCTTCCTGCCTACCGGCTTGGTAGCCGCAGAGCTGGCATCTGGCTGGGGTCAACGAGGTGGCATCTTCCGTTGGGTGGGCGAAGCGCTGGGTCCAGGGCTTGCCTTCACCTGCTTGCTCATCCTCTGGTTCCAGACCTCCATCAACTTCGGCATGGGCGTGGCATCGGCCTCAGCCACCATCGGCTTCTATACGCCCGATTGGGATTGGGCTGTTCAGTTCATGAACCACCCCCAGAACCAGTTCTTCATCATCCTGGCATGGTTGGCCTATTACTGGGGCCTGACCTTCATAGCCACCAAGGGTGTCAAGGCGTTTGCACGTTTGACGAAGTATGGTGTCATTATCGGCACCTTCATCCCGCTGGGCTTCATCGTCGTCTTCACGGTGGTATGGCTTGCCCAAGGCAACGTTTCCAACGTGACGCCTACGCCTGAGGCCTTCAATCCCTTCTCCAGTGGTTTCAGTCTGACCAATCTGGCTCTGGCTGCGGGTGTGTTCTTCAGCTTCGCAGGCATCGACATGAACGCTGCTCATATCAAGCAGCTGAAGAAACCCCAGAAGGAGTTCCCGCTGTCCATCTTCATCGCCATGATCTTGACGCTGATCATCTTCATCGCGGGTACCGTCTGTATCGCCATCGTCACCCCGAAGCAGGACATGAACCTGGTCTATGGCCTGTATCAGACCTATAAGATCTTGGGCGCCACCTTCAACTGCCCCTGGATCTATGTGGCCTTCGTTTGGGTTGGCTTGGGCGCCTCTATGGCATCGTTGATCACGAACATGGCCGGTCCGTCATTCATGCTGGGCCAGGCAGGTCGTTCCGGCTTCCTGCCGAAGTTCATGCAGAACAACAATAAGCACGGCATGCCCAGCCGTCTCATGTACATCCAGATGGGCTTCATGACCATCGTCGCCTTCCTGGCTTTCTTGATTCCGAACATCGAGGGTTTCGTGGTTCTGATCACCCAGGCCATCACCATTCTCTACATGATGTACTACGTGCTCATGTTCATCTCGTTCCTGAAGCTCCGCAGCGATCAGCCGAATCGGCCGCGTCTGTTCCGGGTGCCGGGCGGAACCGTAGGTGCGTGGATCGTGGCGGGTGTGGGCCTTCTGGCGTGCCTCTTCGGCATCGTGCTGGCCATCATCCCGCCAGCCCAGGTGGCAGAAGAGGTTGGCAGCCCCGTTACCTACGTGGTGGTTATCTTGGCTATCATCGTCGTGACCTTCGGCATCTGCTTCTCGGTGTACCAAGCCTCCAAAAAGCATGACTGGGTTGATCCGAATAACGTGTTCGCTCCCTTCACTTGGCAGCTGGAAGGCCTGAAGAAGCCGGGCAAGGTGCTGTCCAACGTTCCTTCCGAGATGATGAGCGAAGGCCAGAACCCCATGGGTATGCCCGTGAAGAAGCTCTGGGATCCCAATGAGCAGATCGTGCTCCCCGAGGAATACCTCCCCGGCAAGCATCATCCCACCTCTCCGGCCATTGCCGCAGGTGATGACCCGGCAGCTTTGAATCATCCGGTCAAGACGAACGGTGTTGCCAACACTGCCGTTGCTGTTCCCATGAGCCAGCCAGCGCTCATTTCCAAGAAGGCGGGCATCGGCACTGCAGCCAGTGCGGGTGTGAAGGATCTTGAGGCGGCCCGTAAGGCCGAAGAGTCCGTAGAGGTGCAGCTCTCAGCGAGTGTGCCTCCCGCTCCGGCGGCAGAGGTGGAAGCGGTGAAGATCCCCGCTGATGTCACGGCTGATGCCGCTGCTGCCACCAAGGCAGAGCATGAGGCCCTGGCCCGGGAAAAGCAGGCTGAAGCAGATGTGAAGCGGTATGCCACGGAAGCGAAGGCCTACGAGGCTCAGGTAGAGGCAGACAGCGCTCTGTTGACCGCCGAGCGCCAGGTCAAGGAGGCAACCGCCGCAGCAGAACAGGCCAAGCGGGTGGGAGCTGCTTCAGCAGACGGTGCCCCTGCTCCAGTGGAGCCCGAAGGGGACGCTCCTGAAGGCACGAAGTCCGCTCACTAATGGCTTGCACGGGTGAGCCGCGTTCCTTCTTAGCGCGGCTCACAAGGGGATAAGAGGTGTTCGAAATGACAGATACCAATATCAAAGCCACACCAGCGAAGACCGTTTCCGCGGCCACGTCGGTCAAGGCCTCAGCTGACCCTGCTGCAGCTGATCGCATGTCCATGCCCGAGAACAACGGCACTACGGTGACCAAGCCTACGGTGGCAACCCAGCAGAAGCAGGGTGATACGTTCAAGGCCACGCTCACCGTGAAGGATATGGTGGTGTGGGGGCTTATCACCATGGTCCCCATCTCCCCCATGGCTGTCTACGGTGGCGTGTTCGCTGATTCCGGTGGCATGCCTACGCTGGCATTCATCATCGGCTTCGTGGCCGTGCTGTTCAGCGTGTTCTCGTTCGGCATCATGATCCAGCATTTCCCGTCGTCGGGATCCATCTTCACCTATGTGAGCCATGTGTTCGGTAAGATGCCGGGCTTCATCGCCGGTTGGCTCATGCTGCTGCAATACCTAGTCAGCCCAGCCATGGTGTACCTGATCGCTGCCATCGCCATCCATAGCATGCTGCCTGACATACCCATCTTGGTTCTATGCTTCGGGTTCCTCGCCATCGTGGCCATCGTGTCGCTCATTGGCATGAAGACGGCCATGGTGGTGAATAAGGTGGCCTTGGTGGCACAGCTGGTCATCCTGGCGCTGTTCGTGGTGTTCGGCATCATGTTCGTGGTGCAGCATCCTGAGAGCGCGAGCTTCTCACCCGAGAATCTGTTCAACCCGAGCAAGTTCGAATTGGGTGGCACCATGTCGGCTGTTTCACTGGCGGTCATGTCCTACGTGGGCTTCGGTGCCATAGCCACACTGACCCAGGAAGCCAAGGATCCCAAGCATGGGCCCTCTCGGGCTATGATGGTCATGGCTGTCCTGCTCTGCGTGCTCTATGTGCTGCAGTGCTTCATCGCCACGTGCATCGACCCATCCGGAGCTGCATTCGCAGGTAACACCGATAACGCGTTCTACGTGGTGGCCAAGATGGCCGCAGGCCCTTGGCTGATGATCGTTTGTGCCGTGGGCGTGGCACTGGCCCAGGGCGTGTTCACTGCCATCGCCCAGCAGAACTCCATCGCCTTCGTTATGTTCACCATGGCCAAGGGCGGCTGCCTTCCCAAGTTCATGGCGAAGATGGATAAGCGCACTAACTCACCTTTGAATGCCGTCCTCTTCATCATCGGTCTCTCCATCGTGTTGACGCTGATCTTCCAATTCAGCGGCATCGACATGAACACAGTGGTGAAGATCTCCAACTTCGGGGCGCTATCCACCTATACGTTGCTCAACCTGGCGGTCATCGTCTTCTGCTGGATCCAGCTGAAGGAACGCAAGGGCGCCAAGGCGGTGTTCATGCATCTGGTGTTCCCGGCTTTGGGCGCGTTGGTGTGCTTCGCCATCATGCTCTCCGTGGGCACCGTGGCCCTCATCGTGGGTGCTGTTTTCATCGTCATCGGGATCATCTACTACCTGGTGTTGACGAAGGTGCTGCATCGTCAGATCAACTTAGGGTGATACCACAGACAAGCTGTCTGTGTGAGTCATAGCACGCAATAGAACAGATCAAAGAGCAGGGGAAAGGAACCTATCATGACTGAAGAGAAGACGATGCAAACCCCCACGTTCACCGTGACCATAGGCAACGGGGCTGCGGACCAGGCTGCGGAAGCGAAGATTCCCCAGCCTGCCAGCAAGGCGATGAAGTGGACGAACGGCAAGCAGACCATCGGCTATACGACCACGGCGGAACTGCTTCCGCTGCATACTGACGATGGCAAGCTCATCGGGCACATGTTCGCCCTGTCCTACGTATCCGATCAGAAGGATAAGACCGACCGACCGGTCACGTTCTGCTGGAACGGAGGCCCAGGCGGTTCCTCTGCCATGGTGAATATCGGTGGCCTGGGGCCGCGCCGTGTACCCATCACCACCATCAATCAGCTGCCATGCCCCACCGCTCCGGAGGACAATCCCTATTCGCTGCTCCCTTCCACTGATCTAGTGTACTTGGATGCCATGGGGACGGGGTATTCGAAGGTGGCCGAAGGCTATGACCCGAAGAAGGTCTGGGGCGTAGATGGTGATGCGGACGCCTTCATGCGTGGTATCGCACAATGGCTCACCACCCATGAGCGATGGAATACCCCGCTGTATCTCTATGGCGAATCCTATGGCACCATGCGCAACTCTGTGCTGATGCGCCTGCTGGGAGAGCGGGGCATCGCGCTGACGGGCGTGATCGAGCAGTCCACCATTTTGGACTATGCCCCTACCCTTGCGGGCAATGACCTGTATTACATGGGCATGTTCCCGGTCTACGCTGCTACGGCCAACTACTTTGGCAAAGCAGGCCAAGGCGTGGATCAGTTCGAATGGTTCGACAAGGCCTGGAAGTTCGTGGATGAGAAGCTGGGCGGTGCGCTCATCGCCTCTGATTCCATTACCGAAGAGCAGGAGAAGGCATTGGCTGCTGAGATGTCTGAGCTGATCGGCCTTCCGGCTGACTTCATCCAGCAGAAGCATCTCCGCATCGAACTGGATACGTTCCGTAAGACCATCATGGCTGACGAAGGCTTGTTCACGGGTCGCTATGATACGCGTTTCACCGAGCCTGCCTATATGGACGTCCAGGGTGACAACGAGTTCTTCGCTGGTGAGGACCCGTCCGGTGATGCCATCATGACGCCCGATCAGTCTGCGTGGATGAAGCTCGTCCAAGAGACCGGCTTCAAGGGGTCATCCATCAATATGCTTCTGTCCATGAAGGTGAACGAGGATTGGAACTGGACCCATCAGGCTCCCGGCACCATGGGCAGCCCCCAATGTCCCAATACGGCCTACGACATGGGTACGGCTCTGCGCCGCAACCCCTTCTGCCGCGTGCTCGTCTTTGGGGGCATCCACGATGCCGCAACGCCCTTCTGGAACGTGAAGCATTCCATCTCCAAGATGTTCCTGCCTGAATCCATTACCAGCCGCATCGAATACAAGGTGCACGAGAACGGTCATATGGCCTATGAGGATCAGCCTACCTTGGAGAAGATGATCCCAGAGCTGATCGAATTCTACGAGAAGCGCCATCACGTATAAGGGTGGCGCCCGATCTCAATCCACTGTTGGGTGTGTAAGCGTTGATCTAAAGGGACGGGAACCCGTTCTCGTCCCTGAGCAGAAGGTGAAAGGACGAACGTCATGTTGAATGCAGAACAGCAAGCCGTAGTGGACCATGCTCAGGTCCAACAGAAGAACGGCTGGCAACATTTGAAGGTCAAGGGCACGCCCTATGATTGTGGGTTCCAGGAGGGATACCTTCTGGTTGACGAATACAAGGATGCCTTACGCGTGTATAGGTTCATGACCCTTGAGACCTTCGGCAAGGATTACGATTGGTTCGCTGAGCAGTCCATCCGTCTCCACGGGTCTCTGATCCCTGAGCGGTATGCCCAGGAGCTCCAGGGTATGGCTGACGGGCTCACGGCAGCCGGGTTGGATACCACGCTGGAGGACATGATCGCCTGGAACGACTGGATGGAGATCACCGGATATTGGTGGCCGCAGAACGCGGGCAAGATCATGGCTCGACCGCTCATGAAGACGCATCGCAAAGAGCACTGCTCTGCCATTGCAGCTACTGGTTCTGCCACGGTGGATGGGAAGCCCTATCTGGGCCACGAGAGCTTCGATGAGTTCTGGAGCGGCCAGTACTTCAATGTATGCAAGCATGTGGAACCGGACGAGGGCTACGCTTTCGTCATGCAGGCATCAGCGCCTTGCATGCTGTCCTCCATGACAGACTTCTATGTGACGTCAGCTGGCTTGAACGTGACCGAGACCACCCTTGCGGGCTTCGACCGCTACAGCGATGAGGGCATGCCGGAATGGGTGCGCATCCGTGATGCCATCCAATTCTCCAACACCATCGACGAGTTCGTGAAGCGCCTGAACAAGGGCAACAACGGTGGCTATGCCAACGCATGGCTCATCGCGGACCATAACACCGGCGAGATAGCCCGCTTCGAACAGGGGCTGGAGTTCACCAGCCTCGAGCGTACGAAGGACGGAACATTCTTCGGTTGTAATGCCGTATTCGATCCGCGCATTCGCAATCTGGAATGCAAGGATAACGGCTTCAACGACCCGCGTCAGCAGACGGGTGCGCGTCGCCAGAGGTGGATGGAGCTCATCGATCAGTACTACGGGAAGATAGACTTAGACGTGGTGAAGAAGATGCTGGCGGACACTTACGACGTGTACCTTGGCTACGATTGTCCCTCCAGCCGTGATATCTGCGCCCACTATGACGTGGATCCGCAGTACTACGCCGATGACCCTGATGCCGTATGGAACATCCCGTTCTATCCCGCTGGCTCATGCGATGCCAAGGCTGCTGGGCCCGATGACGTGAAGCACATGAAGATGTGGGGCCGCTACGGACGGGCGGACGGGGTGGAGTTCAACGCCAAAGATTTCATGGATCAGCATCCGCTGTGGAAGTGGATGGATGGGTATCTGCAGGATAGGCCCACCCAGCCGTGGACGCTATTCGATTAGTGGCACCCTCAAGGCGCAGTGAGCGCTTTGTGATTCGATAGAAAACGAAATGCCAACGGGAAGGAGCTGGTGGAGATGAAGCTCTCAAAGGAACAGATCAAGAAGATGTCGGAAGACTACGGGAAGATGCGCTGTCAGCATGTGGCGCAGCGTGCCGTCACCAAGAACGGCATCCTGGAGTCCGCGGAAAGCGTAGAGGTGCTCAAGCGCATGAGCCCCCCGAATTTTGCGTTCTCCATTGATGTGGATAGCCAGGCTGTGGCCAACCAGAAGATGTCTGGCCGTTGCTGGATGTTCGCTTGCCTGAACGTGCTGCGCTTCCATATCGAGAAGGACTTGGATCTGCCGAAGGGCACATTCGAGCTGTCCCAGGCATATCTGGCGTTCTACAACAAGCTAGAGCGGGCCGCTTGGTTCCTTGAGCATGTGGTTGCCACTGCCGACAAGCCCCTGGATGATCGTGAGGTGGATTGGCTGATCTCAACGCCCATGGCTGATGGCGGTGACTGGGATATGGTCGCAGCTTTAGTGAAGAAGTACGGCGTGATACCTCATGAGGCTATGGCCGAGACCCACTGCACCAATGACACCGCTGAACTGAACACGGTACTTTCGCATCTGCTGCGTCAAGACGCCATCAAGCTGCGCCAGATGGCTAATGAGGACAAGGACACCGAGGCAACTCAGCTTGAGATGCTCAATGAGGTGTACCGTGTGTTGGCCGTATGCTTCGGTGAGCCGCCTGAGAAGTTCGACTTCACGTATGTGGACAACAAGGGCACCTACCATGCTGATCTGGGCATCACCCCACTGGACTTCCTGAAGAAGTACGTGAAGATAGACTTGGATGACTACATCGGTGTCATCAATGTGCCCGGGGAGGACAAGCCCTATGGCCATGTCTATGCCATCCAGGATTCCGATCAGATACCCGAGCGTCGCAACCTCTATGTCAACGTACCTATGGATGAGCTCAAGGGCTATGTCATAGCATCGCTCAAGGCGGGTGATCCTGTGTGGTTCGGCTCTGATGTGCTGCAGTGGTGCGACCGCAATGCTGGTGTCATGGCCCATGATCTCTACGATCTGGAAGGGCTCTTCGGCGTGAAGTTCGATATGGACAAGGCTCAGCGCTTCGCCATGCACGAGAGCCTGCCCACCCACGCCATGACCATCGCTGGCGTGGATATCAAGGACGGGAAGCCCACCAAGTGGAAGATCGAGAACTCCTGGGGCACGGAGAACGGCGGCAAGAAGACAGGAAACAACGGGTACTTCGTGTGCTCCGATGAGTGGTTCGACAACTTCGTGTACGAGGTTGCCATTCCCAAGAAGCTGCTGAAGCCCGAAACGCTGAAGGCGTTGGATTCCGAACCCATCGTTTGGCCGTTCTGGAATACCTTCAACCCGGTCAGCAACCTCTAGTCCTCGGTGTTTCCGTATTTGGCCCCTACGAGTGATGCCAAGTTGCCGTAGGGGCCGATCACCTTGCTCGTATGACAGGGGACGGTCCAAATGTCATGATCCATGGGGATAACGCCCCTCACGGGGAAGGGCGGTTTCCGTGTAACAAAAAACCTCACCGCACTGCTGATGGGACCCAACGGGTCCGCATCACCACTGCGGGCGGCTCCCGCCGCATTGCCGCGCTTCGCGCGAGGGCGTCATCCTGGATTCGGGGGGGGGTCGAACGCGTTCGACCCCTACGCGGGAGGATGTGCGGCGCATGGGGTTATCTTGCTCACAGGTCATACCCGCCGCCTAACATAAAGCCGCTGCGAAGCAGCGGGGAGGTCGGGTTGTGACCGGAACGGGAATGCATGGTTTTCTGGGTTGTAACGGGTTCGGGCCGAGCCAGCTCGGCCCCTACGAAAATCGTTTGCGTGACATTTGATGGTTGTTGTGTTGGGCCAACTGCGATCGGCCCCTACGGGTGATGTTACATTCTTCGGGTTGTGGCGTTGGGTCGAACACGTTCGACCCCTACGGATCGTGTGCCAGATTTCCTCGGGTGAGGTATGCCTGGGTGAATCATACAGGTCAGGATGCCGTTGAGGCGGATCGTGGTCTGCCCTACGGTATACCTGGGTGAACCATGTTCCGAGGCTCCTATAGTCGTCAAGCCCTCTTTTTGTAAGGTTCTCTATGCTTCCCGA
>CAJUQK010000017.1:29849-54241 GCA_910588205.1 uncultured Eggerthellaceae bacterium | reverse complement strand
ACGCCAGTAGTTCAATTGGTAGAGCGTCGGTCTCCAAAACCGAAAGTTGAGGGTTCGAGTCCTTCCTGGCGTGCCATTCTTTCAAGGTATAAGCAGCCATGTTCCCAAGGCTGCTTGTTTGATGTTATAGCAGTTGTGGAATAGGTGCATAAGGACTCTTATGGCAAAGAAATCCAAGACTCAAAGAGCTAAGGCCTCGGCTGCTCGTCAGGCTAGGAAAGCTGAGCGTGAACAGCTTGATGCTACCGAGCAGGATCAGCCTCAAGCTGTAGGCGCAGCAGAGGAAGAGACACCGAAGAAGGGTCTCTTCAAGAAGGCCGTGAAAGAGGAGAAACCTGAAACAGCGAAGAGCAACTCCTCTGACAAGAAGCTCAAGAAGTCTGAAGAGAAACCGAAGAAGAAGCGCTTCCAGTTCTTCCGCGATGTCAAGGCAGAGCTCAAGCGTGTTACCTGGCCCTCTCGTGTGGATGTCATGCGTTGGACGGGTGTGGTCCTGGTGGCTTTGGTCTTCTTCGGCGTATTCGTCGCTATCCTGGACAACCTCATCATCACCCCGCTCCTCATCCTCGTCTCAGGGGCTGACCCTGCTTCCATCGATTGGGGCAGCGTCTTCTCTGGGGGTGACTTCTCTACAGACGGCTCCTCAGCCGCTGATGCATCTTCTGGTGCTGATGCTTCGGGGGATGCTAGTAGTGCTGCTGACGGCTCCTCGGATACGGCAGAGCCTGATGCCGGGAATGACCAGGCATCAGAAGAGACCAGCACGGAGGGTCAGTGATGGCAAGGAAATGGTACGTTCTCCATACCTATTCAGGGTATGAGAACAAGGTCAAGGATAACCTTCAGACGCGCATCGAGACCATGGGTCTTGAGAACAACGTCTTCAAGATCGAGATACCCACCGAGAAGGTGTCTGAGATCAAGGAGGGCGGTCGTCGCAAGGAGACCGAGAAGAAGATATTCCCCGGGTATGTCCTGGTGAAGATGGAGATGGATGATCGCAGCTGGGCAGCGGTCCGTAACACGCCCGGGGTGACCGGATTCGTAGGCAGCCAGGGCAATCCTTCTCCGCTCACCCGTGATGAATACAACAAGATCATGCGCCGCGCTAGCGTGGATGCACCGAAGAAGACTACGACCAGCATGGAAGTGGGTCAGTCGGTGCATGTGGTGTCCGGTCCTCTGAAGGATTTCGATGGCAAGGTCTCAGAGGTCATGCCTGACGCCGGCAAGGTGAAGGTCATGGTATCCATCTTCGGTCGTGAGACTCCAGTGGAGCTCACCTTCGAGCAGGTGGAGAAGATCTAGCTCACATAGCTCGGCTCATCAGCTGGGTGCCCGCGTGGACCGGGGCTTCTCGCTCAGCTCAGAGCTCGGCTTGTGGATATACGAAAAGCAAGGAACATCGAGTGAGGTAAGAGGAACATGGCTGATAAGAATGTAGCGGGGTTCATAAAACTCCAGATTCCCGCCGGCGCTGCGAATCCGGCACCCCCGGTAGGTCCTGCCCTTGGCGCTCAGGGCGTCAACATCATGCAGTTCTGCCAGGCGTTCAACGCTCAGACCCAGGATCAGGCGGGTACCATCATTCCTGTTGAGATCACGGTCTATGAGGACAAGTCCTTCGACTTCATCTGCAAGACGCCTCCGGCGGCTGTGCTCATCAAGGAGAAGCTCGGCATCCAGAGCGGTGCGGGCATCCCGCAGCTGCAGACGGTGGGCACGCTGACCGATGCGCAGCTCACCGAGATCGCTGAGATCAAGATGCCTGACCTGAACGCTAATGACATCGATGCCGCGAAGGAGATCATCGCTGGCACCGCACGCTCCATGGGCGTTCGCATCGAGGGCCGCGAGATGAAGAAGAAGTACGAGGTCACTCGTAAGCTGGCGGCGCTCCTCAAGGGCGAGTCTGTGGACGAGGGCGAAGGCAGCGCCGCCTAAGCGCTCCATCAAAGGATGAAGGGAAGTGGGAGAACAGTCAAAAGACTGTTCGCCAGATACCACGAAAGGATCTGAGGAAAGATGACCAAGAGATCGAAGAAGTACAAGGCAGCACTGGCAGAGGTGCCGGAGGTGGAGGTTGCCCCCATCGAGGCCATGAAGATCGTCAAAGAGGTCTCCACGGCGAATTTCGATGAGACCGTGACCGGCGATTTCCGTTTGGGGATCGATACCCGTCAGGCTGACCAACAGCTTCGTGGCACGGTGAGCCTGCCTCACGGCTCAGGCAAGACCGTCCGCGTGGCCGTGTTCGCTGAGGGCGAAGCCGCTAAGGCTGCCGAGGAAGCCGGTGCTGATATCGTAGGCACGGATGAGCTCACCGAGCAGATCAATCGCGGCGAGTTCAATTTCGATGCTGCTGTAGCCACCCCTGATCAGATGGGCAAGGTAGGCAAGCTGGGCAAGGTGCTCGGTCCTCGTGGCCTCATGCCGAACCCGAAGCTGGGCACCGTCACCAACGATGTAGCTAAGGCCATCAACGAGCTCAAGGGCGGTCGCGTGGAATATCGTGCTGACCGATTCGGTATCTGCCATGTCATACTAGGCAAGAAGAGCTTCTCTGCTGAGGATCTGGCTGAGAACTACGGTGCAGTCTACGATGAGATCATTCGCATGAAACCTGCAGCAGCCAAGGGCAAGTATGTGAAGTCCATCACCGTCTCCTCTACCATGAGCCCGGGCATCTCGGTGGACCCGGCAGTCCAGCGCAATTACACAGGGGCTGTTGAGGAGTAGTTCGCTTTTCGTATATCTGAAGGCAGGCGCCGCATCTTGGATCCCAGGGTGCGGCGCTTCTTCTATGCTCGGCCACGTTCTCAAGGAGGTTGTTCCCATGAAGGTCCTCATCGTGCGCAACCAATCCAATCCGGCGGCATCCGATGCCACCTTCAGCCTGAGCGCTTACCTCACCGATCAGGGCTATCAGGTGGATGCCATCAAAGCCGATCAGATATCAGACATCTCCTCTCGACTGGATTTGCGCAAGAGTCTTGAGGGATCTTATGACCTTACGGTGGTACTGGGGGGAGACGGGACCATCATACGCACCGCCTCGCTGCTCCATGATCAAGATGCACCCATCCTCGGCATCAATTTCGGCCATCTGGGGTTCCTTGCAAATGATAGCGAAGAGGGGGTGGTGAGCCTGGTGTCGCGCGCTCTGGCTGGTGACCTCCACAGCTCACGGCGCTCTTGTCTGGATGTGATCGTCGAGCAGGAGGGCATCCAGGAAGAGCAGCGCTTCTTCGCAGTGAACGAGGCTTGCATCAGTCGGGGAGCGGCGGGGCGCACCTTGGGTTATCGGTTCGGCATATCTGATGTGCCTATGGCGCGGCTGAGGGGGGATGGCCTCATCGTTGCCACAGCCACAGGATCGACAGCCTACTCCCTGGCAGCGGGTGGACCATTGGTCACCCCTGGGTTCACGGGCATGGTAGTGCAGCCTTTGGCTCCCCACACCCTGACGGCTCGAACTGTGCTGGCAGATGCCAATGATGTGGTGGATATCGCCTTCGATAGGCCAGAGGATCGCATGGCTGCCACCCTGTTCATCGACGGCGATGCTGCTCCGGTGGAGGGCCCCATCGCCTCAGTGCGCGTCCAGCGCTCCTTAGATGCCATCACGTTCCTCTACGTGCACGCTGATCACTTCCTCACCTATTCTGCCAGCATGTTCTTCGGAGTGTGATCCGTTCCCTCTCTGGATGCGCGGGCAAGAGAAAGGGCCATGAGGATCCTCATGGCCCTAAAGGTGCTTAAGGGAGCTGTGGAAAATGCTTGTCTGATCCTAGAGCTCCGGCAAGCTGGCGGCAGCCACGGACTGTCCTACCCGGCGCATCTTCTCATCGGGGAGCGTGACCGTGATCTGGCTTGCCAGCTCAGGATATTCCTCAGCCAGCACGCGGTTGCATTCGCTGATGAGCAGGTCCCCACCGTCTCCGGAAGCCACGCGACCCAGCACCAGGAGCGTCTTGATCTCATAGAAGGCGCTGTAGAGCACGAGGGTGTGGGCCAGGTAGCAGCCGATGGAGCGGTAGATATCCAATGCGTCCTGGTTCCCGTCATTGGCCAGGGCCTGGACCACCTTCAGCTTCTCGGCAGGGGTGTTCTCCGGATCAAGGATGATATTCGCTTTGGGGGCAAGCTTGATGACGGCATCCTGGCTGAAGTACTTGCAGCCCACGCCGAAATCCGTTGACCATTCGTCCTGCATGGCTTGGGGAGAGAGGTCTACCGGCGCGAAGGCCAGCTCGTTGATCCAGCCAAGCACGTTGCCTTCGGCGTTCACGTAGCCCACGGCCTCAGACGTACCCATAGCGATCCCCAAGATGCTGCCCTCGCCGGTGCTCATGAACCCGGCCAAAGCCGTGACATCGCCGTCGTTGGCCACGACCAGCGGTACGCCACCGATCTCAGCCCCGGCCCGGTCATAGATGCTCTTCACCTCTTCGCGGCGGTCGCGAGGCACCTTGATGAACAGGCTTGCGACCATGGGGGAATTGCCAACGAAGGTACCTGCGGAGGATACGCCGATGGCATCCACCCGCGGCATCTTCGAAGCGGCGGTCTTGAAGGCGGTGACGATCTCATTGAAGTGGTATTCCGGGTCTTCCGTCACCTTCGGGTACCAGACCACCTCTTCTGAATAGATGGGCTCGCCATCCACGACAGCGGACACCTTGCGATCAGAGCCGCCCGCATCGAAGCCGATGCGGCAGCCTTCCATATGGCCACCGATCTGCTTAGCCGATTCGTTGGCAGCGGGGAAGTTTGCTTCGGGTACTGCCAGCACCTCAAGGGGCTTCTCGTAGACATCCCCCACGAACTCGTAGTCGAAGGCACGCTCCCCCTTCGGAGAATAGGCCCGGGCCAGTTCGGCGGCGATGTCATCGGCGCCACAGATATAGACGCGAAAGCCGCCGATGGACCAGAGCTCGAACTTGACCAGGCGCTCCACGAAGCGCAGGTCCGCTTCGGCGAATCCGTCGCCGCGAATGAAGCTTTCGCGAACGGAGATCAGCCCATCTTCGCGCTCTACGGCTATCTTGATGGGGTGGGTGGCTTCTTTGAGGTATTCCCGCATCCAGACACCGAAGGGGATGAAATCAGGATCGAGGACGGGGGTGTTCTTGATGGAGCATTCGATGCCGAGGTAATTCATGTCACTCTCCTAGGATCTGGGTCAATGCCTGCTCTGTCATGCATAGGGCCCGGGGAACATGGAAGGGACCCTTGAAGGTGGAGCCTTTGGTGGGGGGCATGGTGGGGAGCCCATCTCGACGCAGGTAACCGTACCATTCGCCGTATTCGGGGTCTGCGAAGTGCTCTTTGCAGTAGTCCAGCACGCGGAGCATCCAGGTGAGGTAATACTCATCGCCGGTGTCCTTGTAGGCCTTGGAACTGGCGATGAGCGCCTCGTTGTGAGGCCACCAGAGCTTCATGTCATGCTCGTAGGCCTCGGGGGGAAGCCCCTTGGCATCGATGAAGTAGAGGATGCCCTGGAATTCGTCATCCCATCCGGCTTCGATAGCCAGTCGGAAGATGTCACAAGCGGTAGCGTAGAGCCGATCGTCATCACGATAGGTGGCCTCATCCATGAGAAACCAGCTGCACTCTATGTCATGACCGGGGTTGACCACCCGACCGGCTGTATACCAGAGCTCAGGTTCGCCCTCCAGGTTAACGCTCTCCAGCGTGCAGCCCAGTTCAGGGCGATAGTGCTCATCTATGATGCGATGGACGCATTCGCTGGCGTGGCGGTCGTATTCTTCGGTGTTCGCCGGGTCTACCCGGCGCATGATGGAGATGATGTTCAAGAAGATCATGGCATCTCCCAAGGAACGACCGCTTCGAGTGGAGGCGATGGTCTTCGGGCCGAACCCGGTTGGGTCTTCGAGAAGGCCGTTGTTCAGCTCATAGATCATCTCATAGGCCTTGCGCGCCCGTTCCAGATGGATGACTTCTCCGGTCACCCCATAGTACTCGGCATTGCCGATGCAATAGAACCCTTCAGAGAAATTGTAGCGGCGTTGACGCAAGGGGAGCCCCTCTTCGGTGACCGTGAAGTAGAGGCGGTTGCCCGCTGCACGGTTCACGCAGTGGTCCTCCAGGAAATCCAGGCAGCTCTTCGCCGCCTCAAGCCATTCGGGCCGCCGCCCATAGATGTGGCAGAGGTAGGAATAGGTCCAAGCGCACCGACCTTGCATCCAAACGGATTTATCCGTGGAATAGATGCGTCCCTGACGGTCAAGGCAGGTGTAGACGCCTCCGTGCTTCCGGTCCATTCCGTGTTCCAGCCAGAAATCAACGCAGATGTCCAGCTGCCCCCTCAGCCAATCACGGCTTTCGCGCAGGCGCGCGGAGGTGATGTCATCCAATTGGCATACCGCCTTCCCTTGAGAGGCCCTATACAGAAAAAGGAACTTTACGATCCATTGCAGATTATCTTCATAGCAAAGGGGAAACGCAACAACAAAGATCCGATGTTTTCGCTTCGTTTGACCGGATAGCACCAAGGGTTGATGGGGTCCCTTCATTGGCGGTGGGCCGGGAGATGTTTGCCGCCGTGCTTGAGTTGTGCTACTTTATCCTCGCACAGAAAAGCTTCGGTGCAGATCACCTTTAGAATCCCCTTAGCGAACAGGCATGTAGAGAAGCCATGCGCCCGGATTGAGGTGCGCATGTCACAGACCTTGAGGAGGAGTCCTGTGAAGTTCTTCCTAGACACCGCTGATCTGGCTGAGATAGAAGAAGCGGCTAGCTGGGGTGCCCTGGCGGGTGTCACCACCAATCCTACGCTCTATGCTCGGGTGGGTGGCAAGTTGGCTGATTTCGAAGACCATATCGGCCGCATCTGTCAGATCGTGGGCCCAGATCGTCCGGTATCGGCAGAGAGCGTCGCCATGGATAGGCAGGGCATTATAGAAGACGGCCGACGGTTAGCAGCCATCGCCCCTAACGTGGTAGTGAAGATCCCCGCTATCGTAGAGGGTCTGGCGGCCACGCGCACCTTGGCGGATGAGGGCATTCGCGTGAACATGACGCTGTGCTTCACGGTACCCCAGGCCATGCTGGCAGCCCGCGCGGGCGCCCGTTATATCTCGCCGTTCATCGGCCGGTTCGACGATATCTCCGAAGACGGCATCGCTCAGGTGGCTGATATCGTTCAGGCTGTAGGGAATTACGATCTTACTGAGGACACCGTCAACGGTGAGAAGCTGGAGGTGATCGCCGCCTCTATCCGCAGCGCCAACCATGTCACCCAGTGTGCGCTCATGGGCGCGGATATCGCCACGGTGCCGTTCGGCGTCCTCAAGAAGATGGTGATGCACCCGCTTACCCAGGCAGGCATCGAATCATTCATGAAGGATTGGGAGAAAGTCAAGTAGATGGCAACCACCAAAGAAGCACCTGAGATAGAGGCCCCTGAAACCGTCGAGAAGGCTCCGGTCAAGAAGACGCGGGTGAGCCGGGCGAAGAAGACCGCAGAGGCAACAGCTGAGAAGGAAGCGGCATCTGCGACAACGGAAGCCGAGGCACCTGTTACTGAGGAGAAGCCGAAGCGCAAGCCGGGCCGTCCCCGCAAGACGGCTGCAACAGAAGAAGAGGCTGCGGCCCCTGCTGAGGCACCGAGTACAGAGGAGGCACCTGAGAAGCCGAAGCGCAAGCCAGGGCGCCCTCGCAAGGTGAAGACCGAAGAAGAGGCACCGAAGGCGGCTGCTGAGAAGCCTGTGGAGGAACCTGTTGACAACGCACCAGCTGAAGCGGTCGCAGAATCTGCGGAAGCAGGGGAGGAGGGCCAGCAGGATCATAAGCGCACGAAGGCCCGTACCGCGGAATTCTCCAATCAAGACCGCAATGGCAGGAATGGCCGCCATAACGGACGTAATAACAACCAGCATCGCACCCGTCGGGAGCGCAACAACCGACAGAGGGAGTACAAGCCCTCTGTCAGCAAGGAAGAGTTAGAGGCCTGTAAGCTGCCTGAGCTGCGCGAAAAGGCTGCCGAGCTCAAGATAGACGCCTCGGGCCTGCGCAAGGCAGAGATGATCGATGCCATCTATGAGGCCGTCTGCATCTCCGAGGGCTTCTTGGAGGTGGAGGGTATCCTAGATATCCTGCAAGACGGTTATGGCTTCTTGCGCACCAAAGGCTATCTGCCCAGCGAGCACGACGTGTACGTGGGTCTCTCAACCATCCGCCGCAACGGCCTGCGCAAGGGCGATATGGTGGCGGGTCAGACTCGTCCTGCTCGGGAGGGGGAGAAGTTCGCTGCCATCCAGAAGGTGACCAGCGTGAATGGCACCCCCATCGATGACATATCCTCCAGGCCGAAGTTCTCTGATCTGACACCCATCTTCCCCGATGAGCGTCTCACCATGGAGCACGGCAAGGACACCTTGACCGCCCGGGTGATAGACCTGGTGGCTCCCATCGGCAAGGGTCAGCGCGGATTGATCGTGTCGCCACCTAAAGCGGGTAAGACCACGGTGCTCAAAGATATCGCTGCGGCTATCCATGCCAACAATCCAGAGGTGCATCTCATGTGCTTGCTGGTGGACGAGCGCCCCGAAGAGGTCACGGATATGGAGCGCTCCATTCATGGCGAGGTCATCTCCTCCACGTTCGACATGCCCTCCGACAATCACATCGCTGTTGCCGAACTGGTGATAGAGCGGGCGAAGCGCCTGGTGGAGCAGGGTGAGGATGTGGTCATCCTCTTGGACTCCATCACTCGCCTGGCCCGGGCCTACAATCTGGCCCAGCCTGCCAGTGGGCGCATCCTCTCTGGTGGTGTTGATTCTACCGCCCTCTATCCGCCCAAGCGCTTCTTGGGCGCTGCCCGCAACATCGAAGGGGGTGGCTCGCTCACCATCCTGGCCTCCGCTCTGGTGGAGACGGGGTCGAAGATGGATGAGGTCATCTTCGAGGAATTCAAGGGTACGGGCAATATGGAGCTCCGGTTGGATCGTAGTCTGGCAGACAGGCGCATCTTCCCCGCTATCGATCCCATCACCTCCGGCACTCGCAAGGAGGATTTGCTGCTCGACGGCCAGGAAGCTCCTCTGATCTGGGGTGTGAGGCGCCTGTTGGCCAACATGAACAACACCGAAAAATCCATGGATATGCTCATTCGTTCGTTGAAGCGCACGGAGACCAACCAGGAATTCATCCTGCGCACGGCCAAGCGGGCTCAGACTCAGAGCCGTTTCGAAGAGAATGGTGAGCTGTGATGAATGAGACAGGGAGAGATCCCAACGTGTACCAAGAAGATGCCTATGTGAGTGCCTATGCCGCCCGAGACCATCGCACCGGAGCCGTTGTGGTACCGCCTGCGGGAGCGGTTCCCCCGAAGGGCAACGGCGGCAGGGTGGCTGCTATCGTCATCCTCTGCATCCTAGTGGTCATCGCTTTGGTCGGATTCTCCTGCTCCGCGGCTATCGGGGGGATGACAGATGTCCTCTCAGGGGAGGGAGACGCCTCCAGTATCACTCAGGCGACATCCCCTTCTGCCGTGGTGATAGACATAGACTCGGTCATAGACTATGACGGGTCAGCATGCAGTCCGGATGGTCTGAGCTCGCGCCTCCGGGCGGCTCAGGCCGATGAGCAGGTCAAGGGGGTCATCCTGCGCGTGAACTCCGGTGGAGGCACCGCTACGGCTGGGGAGGAGATGGCCCGGATGGTAGCCGAGTTCCCTAAGCCCATCGTCGTGGTGAGCGCGGCCACCAACGCCAGCGCTGCCTACGAGATCTCAAGCCAGGCGGATCGCATCTTCTGCGCGAAGACGACGAGCATCGGCGCCATCGGTGTGGTCCTGCAGGTGACCGATCTGTCTGGTCTCTATGAGAAGCTGGGCATCGATGTGGAGACCATCGTATCCGCTGATTCCAAGGATGCAGGCTACGGCAACCGTCCGCTCACGGACGAGGAGCGCGAATGGTATCAGGCCATGGTGGATGAGATAGATGCTGATTTCGTCCAGACCGTGGCCAGTGGTCGTGGGATGACCATAGCCGAGGTGAAGGAACTGGCCAACGGGCTTCCCTATACGGGGTCTCAGGCGGTGGAGAACGGCCTGGCAGATGAGATCGGCTATTTCGAGGATGCGCTCGCCTACCTCTCTGATCTGGTAGGGGAGCCAGATGGGCTCTCTACGTTGAGTTATGAGCCTTCCAGCAGCTCCCTTGATCTGCTTCTAGGTCTTCTGAGCCAAAGCGGATCGGCGGCTTCTTCGAACGCTGCCGGGAATCCCTCTTTCTCCTAGGATCCTCAAGAACCCTTTGAAAGGCATCTCCATGGGCAAAGAACTGGATACTGACGTAGTCTGGCCAAGGCGAGCCGTGGTCACCGCGGGCATGCCTTATGGCAACAAGCCGCTCCATTTCGGGCATATCGGTGGTGTCTTCATTCCTGCTGACGCTTTTGCCCGCTTCCTGCGTGACCGCATCGGGCCGGATAACGTCCGGTTCGTCAGCGGCACCGATTGTTTTGGATCCCCTATCAACGAGGGGTATCGCAAGGCAGTGGAGTCCGGCTCCTTTGCGGGCTCCATCGAGGAATATGTGCTGGGTAACCATATCCGTCAGAAGGAGACGCTGGAGGCCTTCGATATAAGCCTGGATATCTTCGAGGGTAGCGGCATCGGGCGCTGCAAGGATGTGCATCAAACGCTCTCGGAGAAGCTGATCGAAGGTCTGTACGATCAGGGGTATCTCCATCTCGAGGAAACGCTCCAGTTCTTCGATGCCGAGGCGAACACCTTCTTGAATGGTCGACAGGTGCAGGGACGCTGTCCGGTCCAAGGCTGCAAGTCAGAGCATGGCTATGCAGATGAGTGCGATATGGGCCACCAGTACGATCCGGCGGACCTCATCAACCCCGTCTCCTCCCTCACGGGTACGGTACCCGAGATGCGTCCCGTGAAGAACTGGTACTTCGACCTACCCGCCTTCGCAAGCTTCTTGAAGGGTCAGGTGGAGCAGATGGGATCCGATCCAGAGATGCGACCGGTGGTGGCGAAGACCATCGATGAGTTCTTGGCTCCCCCGGTCATCTTCGTGAAGAGCGAATGCTTGGATGCCTATCTAGCCTTGGCGGAGAGCCTTCCGCCCCACACCTTCCGCGAGGCGGGGAAGGGTAAGCATAGCTTCGAGATCCAGTTCGACTCCATCGAGGAGCGGGATGCGGCCAAGACCGTGCTCACCTCGCAGCAGATCCGCTTCCGCACCTCCAAGACGCTGGTCCCGTTCCGCATCACCGGCTCCATCGAATGGGGTGTGAAGGCACCGGTGCTGGATGGTGTGGAAGGGCTCACGGTCTGGTGCTGGCCCGAATCCCTCTGGGCTCCCATCTCGTTCACCATCGCCCTGAACGACGATCTGGCTCTGCCGCGCAATACCTGGCGGGATTTCTGGTGTGCCGACAATGCCCAGGTCTACCAGTTCATCGGTCAGGACAATATCTACTTCTACGGGGTGGCCCAACCGGCCATATGGGAGGCGCTGGGCAAGCGCGGCGTCTTCGGCGGCGAGGACGCGCGTCCTTTGCGCCAGACCACGCTGGTGGCGAACCATCATCTGCTCTTCGGCAAGACCAAGGCATCCTCATCCTCAGAGGCTAAGCCCCCTACAGGCGAGGAGCTTTTGGAGCACTACACGGTCGAGCAGCTGCGGGCGCACTTCCTGGCATTGGGCTTGGGGCAGAAGTCGGTTGGGTTCAAGCCGAAGCCCTTCGATCCAACGCTCTCCGATGAGCAGCGGAAGGACAAGCGCGTGGCCGACCCAGTGCTCAAAGAGGGCGCGCTGCTCACCAATGTGTTCAATCGTCTGGCTCGCAGCTGCTTCTATGAGGCGGCGAAGAGCTTCGAGGGGTACATGCCCCTCGGGGAGCCTATCGCAGAGGTGGTGCAAGAGGCGAAGAAGGCTCTGACCAGCTATGAGCATAGGATGCATGCCTTCGAACTGCATAGCGTGATGTCCTTGGCCGATGAGTTCATCCGCTTCGCCAACAAGCATTGGGCCGATGGCATCAAGGCAGCCTCGGAGGCGGAAGAAGCAGGAGATTCGAGTGCACTCGAGCAGCGTCGCCAGGTGCTCCTAGATTCGTTCTACCTCTTGCGCGTTTGCACGCTCATGATGCACCCCATCGTGCCTCAGGGCTGCGAGGTCATCTGTGACTACTTGGATTTCGAACCAGCGGAGTTCTTCAGCTGGAGCTATGACTTCAACGGCATGGAGGAGCTGTGCCACGGCGGCGAGATAGACGAGGCGCGCCACAAGGTCTGCGAGCTGCCTCCTCGGTTCGATTTCTTCCGGAAGCACGAATCCCAATACTAGGCATCGTGGTTGTTGCAAGGGGGATGACCTCGTGGTATCCTCTTGCAGTTTCTTTCAATACGCATGCTCAAGCGACCTGACCGCGCGAGTGGCTTCGCCTCACGATGAGGTGCGGTTGCGGGGGTAGGGGATGACCTTGGGCAGAGGACCAACGAATGGAGAGTAGCAACATGGCAGCACCGGTAAAGGTAAGCATCAGCTCGCTTCTGGAAGCGGGGGCCCACTTCGGGCATCAGACGCGTCGTTGGAACCCGAAGATGAAGCCCTATATCTTCGGCAGCCGCGGGGATATCTACATCCTCGATCTGAAGCAGACGCTTGTGGATATGGACAAGGCCTATAGCTTCGTGTCCAACCTCGCCGCCAAGGGTGGCACCGTTTTGTTCGTGGGCACCAAGAAGCAGGCCCAAGAGGCCGTGGCAGATGCAGCGAACCGCTGTGGCATGCCCTATGTGAACAACCGTTGGCTGGGCGGCATGCTCACCAACTTCGTCACCATCCGTCAGCGCGTCATCTACATGGAGGATCTGGAGGCTCAAGAGGCGGATGGCCGCATGGCTCTCCTGCCGAAGAAGGAGCAGATCCTGAAGCGCAAGGAGCTAGCGAAGCTCCAGGCCAACCTGAACGGCATCCGCAACATGACCCGTGTGCCCGATGCCGTGTTCATCATCGACACCTGCCGGGAGGAGATCGCCGTTCATGAGGCGCGCAGGCTGAACGTGCCCATCGTCGGCACCCTTGATACCAACTGCGATCCTGATGACGTGGATTACGGCATCCCGGCCAATGACGATGCCATCCGCAGCGTCTCTCTGCTCTGTGATTTCATCGCTGATGCGGTGATCGCGGGTACGGGCGCTGAGGTGACCGAGACCGAGATGGCTCAGAGCGCTCCTGCTGAAGCCGCTCCTGAGGCTGAGGTCGCGGTGTCTGACGTTGAGACGGCCGCTGAGGTCCAGGCAACGGATGCAACCGTTCAGGCTGAGATCGCCGAGGCTGCCGAATAGGCTGCTTCGGTCCGGGGACGGATGTTCGTCCATCCCCGTTCGAATGATGACCTTTCTACCCCTTGAGGAGGGATGAGCTATGGCAGAGATCACCGCTTCTATGGTGAAAGAGCTGCGAGAGATGACCGGCGCAGGCATGATGGAGTGCAAGAAGGCCCTGGCAGAGGCTGCTGGGGACATGGAAGCAGCCGTGGACGTGCTGCGCACCCGCGGTTTGGCGGCAGTGGCGAAGAAGGCAGGGCGGGCCACCAATGAGGGAACCGTCATGGCCCTCGTCAACGATGCCTGCACCAAGGGCGCTGTGATAGAGCTCAACTGCGAAACTGACTTCGTGGGCATGAACGAGAAGTTCAAGGCCTATGCCACACGCATCGCCACGGCAGCTATGGACAACGCTCCGGTGGATGCCGAGGGTCTCAAGAGCTGCACCATCGATGGTGAGACCGTGGAAGAGATCCTGACGGACTGCATCCATGTGATGGGTGAGAACTGTCAGCTCTCCCGTGTGGCTGAGATGGAGGCTCCGGCAGTGGCCAGTTACATCCATGGTGGCGGCAAGATCGGCGTGCTGGTGAGCTTCGATGCCCAAGGCATCGACCCGGCCTCTGAGGCTTTCCAGAAATGCGCGCGCGACGTTGCCATGCAGGTGGCGGCGGTGAATCCCGTCTCTGCTAACCGGGAGTCCGTGCCTTCTGACGTGGCGGCCCATGAGCTTGAGATCTACAAGGCCCAGGCTGCGGAATCCGGCAAGCCGGAGAACATCCAGGAGAAGATCGCTGAGGGTCGCATGGAGAAGTTCTATAAGGAGAACTGCCTGGCCGAACAGGACTTCGTGAAGGATCCGGACGTCACCGTGCGCCAGTATGTGGATGCTTGCGCCAAGGAGATGGGCGGCACCATCCAGATCAGCGGATTCCTCCGCTTCGCTTTGGGCGAGTAGCCACTTCCATAACCATGAGGGCAACGAGGCCATGCTCGAAGCAGCGTGGCCTCGTTCGCTTTCCTTGAGGCCATGAAAGGACCATCGGAAGGACTTCCTATGGGCAAAGAGTCGATCGTCGTCAGAGGCAATGGAACGCTCTCGGGTGAGGTCAAGATCTCAGGAGCCAAGAACTCAGCACTGAAGCTCATGGCTGCTGCCATCCTCGGCCAAGGCGAAACCATCATTAACAATGTGCCGGATATCTCGGATATCGCCATCATGTCAGAGGTCCTACGACGGCTGGGGGCGCAGGTCTCCCGCCAAGACCATACCCTGCGCATCGATACAGCCCCGGTGGATTCCTTCAGCACCCCCTATGAGCTGGTCTCCAAGATGCGGGCGAGCATCTCTGTGCTGGGGCCCTTGATCGGCCGATTCGGCAAGGCACGCGTGGCCATGCCGGGCGGCTGTCAGATAGGGGCGCGCAAGATAGATATGCACCTGGTGGGTCTTGAGTCCCTTGGCGTAGAATTCAGCGTGGATCACGGCACACTCATCGCTGCTACCCCTGACGGGCTCCACGGGGCTCAGGTCATGCTGGAGTTCCCAAGCGTGGGCGCTACGGAGAACATGCTCATGGCGGCGGTGGTGGCCGAAGGGACCACGGTCATAGAGAATGCTGCCCGCGAACCTGAGATCGTGGACCTCTGCACCATGCTCAACGAGATGGGCGCCCGCATCAGCGGTGGAGGATCCATGATCATCGAAGTGGAGGGGGTTCCTCTGGAGTCCTTCCACCCTTGCGTCCATGCCACCATCGGAGACCGCATCGAAGCGGGTACCTTCTTGGCAGGAGGCGCGCTCACGGGCGGTCCCGTCACCGTTCAGGGGATAGATCCGGAATACCTGCGCATGGCCATACTGAAGCTCAAGGCCATGGGTTGCGATATCAGCTGCGGCGAGGACTATATCACCGTCAAGCGCGACGACCCCATAGAGGCTACGGATATCCAGACGCTGCCCCATCCGGGGTTCCCTACAGACCTCCAGGCGCAGTTCATGCTCTTGGACGCCCTGGCAGAGGGCACTTCGGTCATCACCGAAAACGTCTTCGAAAACCGCTTCATGTTCGCCTCTGAGCTCATGCGCATGGGGGCTGACATCATCCAGGAAGACCATCACGCCATCATCCATGGGGTGAAGCATCTCCAAGGAGCTCCCGTCTCCTCCACTGACCTGCGTGCTGGAGCGGCTCTGGTGCTGGCAGGGATCGTAGCCGAGGGATACACGACGGTCTATGAGATAGAGCACATAGACCGAGGCTATGAGGATTACGTGGGCAAGCTGAAGTCCCTGGGCGCAGATGTCGTGCGTACCGAAGAACAAGGCTAGGTCCGCTCCGTGCCCACCCGTCGGACCAAGCCACGTCATGGATCCTCTAGGACTCCTGTTGCCCGGCCTTTGACCTACAGCCCCCGCCAGCGGCCGCGCAGGACCGAGCGGGTCATCTCCAATGTGGAACGCCCGGCCTCCGGCAGATCGCTTCCGAGGCGTGGGGCTGGTGCCCATTCAGCTCTGGTGGATGCTAAGCGCAAGCGCTCCCGGCGAAAAGTGGTGCTCATCGCTCTCATCCTGACCGTTCTCGTGGGTCTAGCAGCTGCTGGCGTATCCGCTTTCACCTTCTTCCGCTCCACGGATTCCAATCTAGCCCTCGACTCCTCCAATGCCCAAGAGGCCCTGGTGGCTCAGAAGGCCGATGAGCCTTACTTCGTGCTGATGACAGCCGACCTTTCGCTTCCGGGCTACGCGAAGCAGCAGCCCAACGCCCAGGGGTATCAGCTGGTGCGCATCGATGAGGATGCTCGTACGGTGACCTTGATCACCATTCCCTCAAAGCTCAATGTGCGCACCTCTGACGGCGAGACGCGGCCTTTGGATGAGGCGAAGGCGATAGGGGGCGATGCAGAGCTCGTCCGTGTGGTCTCAGAGCTCATCGGTGAGGGCATAGCTCATTTCGTCACCACCGATAGCACAGGGATCAGCGGCATGGCAGATGCATTGGGAGGCATCCCTGTGGAGCTCGTCTCTCAGATAGATGACCCCACGACGGGCTATGAGGTGGTGGATGCCGGAACCAGCCGCTTGAGCGGCTCTCAGTCTCTTGCCTTCTTGCGTGCATCGAATGTGGCGGGGGGCGTTGACGGCATGTTCCAGGATCGCATGGCCTACACCTTGAACCTAGCCGAAGAGGCAGCCAGCTCCCAAGGCCTCTCCTTCGCCAATGCGGTGGGAGAGGCGAGCCGTTTCATCTATACGGATTGGACTGCCAGCGACCTTCTGGCGCTGGGCAGCGCTCTCTCCCCCTTCGATGAGCTGACCATCTATACTTGCATCCTTCCGTATGTGTCATCGAATGCCGCCGGGGTGGGGAACACGCTCTACGAACGCCGCTCCCAGAGCTGGGATCAGATGCTCGTGCGCATCAAGGCTGGTCAAGATCCCAATGATATCGAGACGGAATCAGCGAGCGTGGAGGTGAACGGCGTTACCGTAGAGGTGCGCAATGGCACGAACACCGCTGGGGCGGCGGCGAAGCTCGGAGAGATGCTCACCCAGGATGGCTATGATGTCATCGGCGTGGGCAATACCGATGATGCCACCATCTATCCGGAGACGCTCATCATCTACACGAAGAGCGAATACGAGGGGGAGGCGAAGGCGGTCTTGGATGATATGGGCAGCGGCCGCCTCGTGAACGGGGGAGATTTCTACTCCTCTGATGCTCATGTGATCGCCATCATCGGCCTTGATTGGATGCCGGTGGATTGATGCTCTTCGGGCTGTCGTGCGGGTTGCCGTGGGGGTTTCGCGAAGATGCTCCCGGCCGCTTCAGCCCGGAGGGCCTGTGCTATCATCTTCGCAAATACAAAGCTGATCTTCGAGGAGGCATCATGGTAGATAAAGAACAGGTCAAAGAGGTGCTCGACGCGGTCCGCCCCTCTCTTCAGGCCGATGGCGGAGACGTGGCACTGGTGGATGTAACGGATGACGGTGTGGTCTACGTAGAGCTTCAGGGTGCCTGCAAGGGTTGTCCTATGTCCCAGATGACCCTGGCCAATGGCATCGAGCGCATCCTGAAGGAGCGCGTCGAAGGCGTAGTGGCCGTTCGTCCGGCCGATGACCCGATGGCTGCTCTTTAAGATAGGCCCGCCGCGTGCTCTTTTGAAGACGCCTGCTTCACTGCAGGCGTCTTCTCTATGGAGCAGCCAAGGAGGAATCTGGATGACAGCATGTTGGGAGATGCGCGGTTGCGATGAGGAGATGGCTGGCCGCTGCCCCCATAACATCCCTGGTGAGCCCTGCCCGGCTGATTGCCGTTTCGCTGCTTGCCTACGCGAGACTCATGTGGTCTGCGAGGATCTGGGGGTGCTCTTGAACCCTGAGCGGGACTACGATATGGCTGTCAAGGAGATATGCCGGTTCTGCGAGTTCTTTTTGGTCAATGGCCCTCATATCAAGGACCGCCCCGAGGGGTTCAGGCGTCAGGGCAACCCCAACCGGTTCCTTCTATGACAGAAGGGGAACATGAGTCCATGGGGTGCGTAGGCGCTTTCTCTTCTCGGGTAGAATCATCAGAGACGAATTGCCGCAAAGGAGGAGATCATGGCGAATTACGATCACATCATGATCTGCCCATCCTGCGGTGCGCGGGATCTGAATCTTTTGGAATACACCTCTCTTATGGTGCTGAAGCCTCAGATGGGGCTGTTCACCATCGTATGTCCCAGCTGTCAGGCGAAGGTGACCTCCATTCAGCCCATCCCTTTGGAATTGGAGCCCTCTATCGCTCAGGCGGCCGAGGCGCTGGGTGCGGGAATGGGGCACGACCTGTTCCGGTGAGGGCTTGAGCGTCATGCTGAATGACCTCTACCAGGCGTTGGATCCGGTCGCGCTCAGCTTGGGCCCTCTGGTGATCCGCTGGTATGGCATCGCCTATCTGACAGGCTTCCTCTTGGCGGCCTTCATCATCTATCGGGTGGCGCGCCACTGGAAGCTCACCGTTGATCTGGATTCCCTCCTGACCATCATGGTCTGCGTGATAGCAGGCATCCTCTTAGGCGCACGTCTGGGTTACTGCCTGTTCTATGGCCAGGGCACCTACCTTGAGAACCCTCTCAAGATATTCGCCTTCAATGAAGGGGGGATGAGCTTTCACGGGGGGCTCATCGGTGCGCTCATCGCCGGTATGGCGGCAGCCAGGCTCACGCGCATCCCCTACCTTACTTTGGCTGACTTGGGTGCTATCGCTGCTCCGGTAGGGCTCTTCTTCGGTCGGTTGGCCAATTTCGTGAATGGAGAGCTCTGGGGTGCGCCTACGGATCTTCCTTGGGGCGTGGTCTTCGGTGGCGCAGCAGGGGATATCCCCCGACATCCCACCCAGCTCTATGAAGCACTTCTTGAGGGCGCTATCATCTTCAGTGTCCTTTTGATCCTGGCGCGCAAGGTGCCACCGCGGTCTCGGGGGACCTTCATAGGCATCTTCCTCATCCTCTATGGTCTTTTCCGCATCCTCATAGAGTTCGTGCGTCAACCCGACGCCCAGCTGGGGTATCTCTTCGGAGACTGGCTCACCATGGGCATGGTGCTCTCCGTGCCTCTGGTCGTGGTAGGGATAGTGCTGTTGTCCTATGCGCATATCCGCCAGCTGCCCGAGGAGGGCGTGAGCGTCCGGTGACTTCCCGTCTGCGCGCAACGAAAGCATGACAGGAAAAGCGTTCTCTTCGTCTCTGGTATCGTTTTAGCCTAGCATGGCAGTCAACCATAGTTCCAAGAAGGAAGGGGAATCCCATGCAAGTGAAGTTCTATAAGTGCGAGCACTGCGGCAACATAGCGGTGAAGGCCTATGATTCTGGCGTTCCGCTGGTCTGCTGCGGGGAGCCTATGGTAGAGCTCGTTCCTGACACCGTGGATGCTTCCCTGGAGAAGCACGTACCTGCCGTCACCGTAGAGGGCAACCATGTGCACGTGAACATTGGCAGCATCGACCACCCCATGGAGCCGGAGCACTATATTCAGTTCATCTGCCTAGTCAAGGATGCAGGCTATGAGATCCATCCGCTCAAGCCGGGAGAGGCTCCGTCCACTGATTTCTATCTTGGCGAAGGGGAGGCTCCGCGCGAGGTCTACGAGTTCTGCAACCTTCACGGACTCTGGAAGACAGACCTGTGATTTGTGGTATCATCGTTCGGCTTGTTTGAGCCTTGGTCGGAAACCAAGGCATGACCTCAAGGAGTTGAATGATGAAGAAGGATATCCATCCGGACTACATGGATTGCACGGTCCGTTGCAGCTGTGGCAATGAATTCGTGACCCGTTCCACCAAGTCTGAACTGCGCATCGATATCTGCAATGTGTGCCATCCGTTCTACACGGGTACCCAGAAGCTCATTGATACGGGCGGTCGTGTCCAGCGCTTCGCTGACAGGTTCGGTTCCGCTTCTGACGCTGTGGCCGAGCGCGAGGCAGCCAAAAAGGCTGAGCGCGCAGCCAAGGTGGCCGAGCGCGAGGCAGCCAAGAAGGCTGAGCGTGAAGCTAAAGCCAAGGAAAAGGAAGAGCGTGCAGCCAAGTATGCTGAAGCGGCTGCCAAGAAGGCCGCTGAGGCGGAGGCTCAGGCAGCAGATGCCGCCGTTGAAGCTGAGGCTACCGAAGTTGAGGCCCAGGTAGAGGAAGCTCAAGCCGAAGAGGCCCAGACAGCGGAGGCAGCGGAGTAGGAGCCCTTATCTAAGAGCGCTTTGACAGGGCAGCTGGCATCCGGTCAGCTGCCCTTTCTGCTAGAGGGGCTCTTTTCTTGGGCAAGGCATGGCAGCGCTGAGGGGGTTGCTGTCATCGGAGAGTGGAGGCATGGATGTCAGAGAGCGTGAATCCTCAGGTGGATTTCGTGTGCAGGAACATCGAGAGCCGGGATGTGCATTTCATCCGATGCTGGTTCACCGATGTGCTCGGGGCCATGAAATCATTCGCTGTGGTACCCGGAGAGATAGAGAATGCCTTTACTGAGGGTATGGCCTTCGACAGCAGCTGCATCAAGGGCTTCACCGATGCCGATGAACCCGATGCGCTGGCCTTCCCTGACCCATCTACGTTCCAGGTGCTTCCCTGGCGTCCTCAGACCGATGCTGTGGCTCGGATGTTCTGTGATATCAGGCTACCGGATGGACAGCCCTTCGATGGGGATCCCCGCTATATCTTGGAGCGCGTGATAGCGAAGGCAGCTGATGCGGGCTTTTCGCCTACGGTGGGAGCGGAGTTGGAGTTCTTCTATTTCAAGGATGCGAACAGCGCTGAGACCTTGGATGTGGGCAGCTACTTCGACCTGACTTCTCTGGATTACGCCTCCGATCTGCGTCGAGATACGGTGCTCACGCTAGAGGGCATGGGTATTCCCGTGAAGTACTCCCATCATGAACTGGGCAACTCCCAACATGAGATAGACCTCCGTGCTACAGATGCCCTCGCCATGGCTGATTCGGTCATGACCTACAAGCTGGTGGTGAAGGAGATAGCAGCCAAGCACGGGGTGTTCGCCTCCTTCATGCCCAAGCCTCTGAACGATCAGCCGGGAAGCGGCATGAAAGTGCATATGAGCCTGTTCGATGAAGAGGGCAACAATGCCTTCTATGCACCGGACGATGTCAAGGGCTGGGGGCTCTCCTCCATTGCTCATGGGTTCATGGCGGGCATCTTGGATCACGCTAACGAGCTCTCTCTCATCACGAATCAATACGTCAACTCCTATAAGCGCTTGACTGCAGATGAGCTGGCCCCCACGAAGGTTGCCTGGACGCGGTCCAACCGCGAGGCCATCATGCGCGTTCCGGCCTATCGTCCGGGCAGTGCTGAGACCTGTCGGGTGGTGATGCGCAACCCCGATGTGGCTTGCAATCCCTATCTGAGCTTCGCTGTCCTCTTGGCTGCGGGGTTGGATGGGATCCAGCGCTCCTTGGCCTTGCCTGAACCCTGCGAGGCGGCTCAGGCCGTGGGCGGCTGCCATGGCTGCGGCATCCTGCCCCAGAATCTGGGAGAGGCCATCGAAGCGTTCGCAGCCAGTAGCCTCATGAAGGAGACGCTGGGCGAACATACCCATAGCTTCCTGGTCAGGTCCAAGACGGAGGAATGGAAACGCTATCAAGCCACCGTCACCCAGTGGGAGACTGACCGGCTCTTGGCGGTGCTCTAAGATGCGCAAGTCAGTGATATTTCTGGCAGACTCCCTGGACAACGCCCAGCGATTCAAGCGCGTTTTGGGCAGCATGGATGTCTCCGTGGTGGCCGGATCGTGCCAGCAAGCACGTCGGCTGCTCCAAGCCAACCCCTCCTTCGATCTGGCCATCCTGGAGGCTCGAGGAGATGTGAGCGCTCAGTTGGGGTTCGTGGAGGAGATGCTGGCAGAGGAGGAATCCGCTGCGCTCTTGGTCATCTTGGATCAAGCTGATCTGGCTGCTTTCCGCCTGCCGGTGCAGACCCGAGCTGATTTCGTGGTGGCGGACGCCTCCGAGGAAGAATGCGCCACTCGCATCCGCCAGCTGCTTTGGCCCGGCAATGAATCCAGCGCTTCGGATTTCATCGTCGTTGACTCCATGACGGTGAATCTGGCTACTTATCAGGTCAAGGTGGGCGGCGAGCCGCTTGATCTCACCTATCTGGAATATGCTCTGCTCGTGTTCCTCATCACCCATCCTGGGCGCACGTATTCGCGCGATACGCTCCTACGTCGGGTGTGGGGGTTCGATTACTATGGAGGATCCAGGACCGTGGACGTCCATGTGCGTCGCGTCCGCGCTAAGCTGGGGCCCGAGCTGGCCCAGCATTTGGAGACGGTACGCGGCGTGGGCTATCTCTGGTCCTGACCGCGCAGGGAAGAGAGGGAGACGATGCCCAAGACCGTAGCCGTCATCGATGGCAATTCGCTCATGCACCGGGCTTATCACGCCATCCAGACGCCCATGTCCGCCCAGGACGGCACGCCCACCAACGCCGTGTTCGGATTCCTGCAGATGCTTTGCAAGTTCGCTGAGGATACGAAGCCAGACGCGATGATCTGCGCCTTCGACGCGGGCAAACCGGAATTCCGCATGGCGGAGATGCCTGAATACAAGGCCCAGCGACCGAAGATGGATGAGGAGCTGCACGTCCAATTCCCTATCATCCAGGAGCTCCTTGAGGCTATGCGCATCCCAGTGGTGAAGGTGAAGGGCTGGGAGGGGGATGACATCTTGGGTACCATCGCCGCCCGGGACGAACAGCTCGGTTTCCAGACATTGCTGGTCACAGGGGATAAGGATGCTTGTCAGCTAGCAACAGACCTCACCCGTATCGTCACCACCAAGAAGGGCATCACCGATGTGGTGGTCTTCGGTCCTGACGAGGTCATGGAGAAGTACGGCGTGACCCCTCAGCAGTTCACAGATTTCCTGGGGCTCATGGGGGACTCCTCGGACAACATCCCGGGGGTTCCAGGGATCGGCCCGAAGAGCGCGACGAAGCTCCTGGAGCGATTCGGCTCCATCGAAGGGGTCTATGAGCATATCGACGAGCTTAAGGGCAAGCAGCGGCAGAACCTGGAAGAGAACGAGCAGATGGCCTATCTCAGCCGACAGATAGCCACCATCGTGCGAGACCTGGATTTCCCCTTGGATATCGAGGGGGCATCCTTCCCGGCTTATGGAGCCGCAGAGGTGCAGGAGGCCTTCGACCGCTATCAGCTCAAAAGCCCCTTAGCGCGGGTCTTAAGCCTCATCCATGAGCAGGCGGCCCCCTCTGCCATCACCCTGGATGTGGGTGAGCGTTTGGATGCACAGGCGTGGCAGCGTCAGCTGGATGAGGCTATCGCCCAGGGGGCTTGCGTGGGCGTGGCCTTCGCCCGGGGCGATACCGACACCATCTTCGGCCAGACCGTCCAGATGGCTCTGGCTTTCGAAGGCAGCCATGTGCTGCTGGACGATGCTGCTTCCCGGGAGGCGGCATCCTATCTCATCCGGCATGCCTCTTTCGCCGTGCTCGATCTCAAGGGCTTGCTGCAGCTCTCCTTCCCGCCGGACACCTCCCAGGAGGCAACGGTGGGCCCTGATGAGCTCTTCGGTCATCAAGGGTTCAGCCTGTCCTTGGCCGGGTATGTGCTGGAATCCACGGTGAGCTCCTATACCTACGAGGGGCTTGCCCTGAGCTTTCTGGGAGGGGAATTCCCTGAGGCCGAGGAGGGCCAAGAGACGCTGTCTCTGCAAGCAGAAGCCTGCCGTCTGCTGAAGCCGAAGCTGGAAGAGGCCCTTCGAGAAGATGGCTCAGAGAAGGTCTACGGAGATATAGACCTCCCTCTGGTCAGCGTGCTCACCATCATGGAACGGACGGGGGTGTCCATCGATGTGGATCGTTTGCGCGCCATGGGGGAGGATGCCCAGGTACGTCTCAGTCAGCTGTCTGATTCCATCTACCAGGCAGCGGGGGAGGAGTTCAATATAGACTCCCCCAAGCAGCTCTCCCGGATACTCTTCGAGGTGATGGGGCTCAAGCCCCTCAAGAAGAACTCTCGGGGCTACTCCACGGATGCCAGTGTGCTGCGGGAGCTGGCGAAGACCGAAGCCGTGGCCCGGGACGTGCTGGCCTATCGCGAGCTCTCCAAGATCAAGGGCACCTACATAGACAGCCTGCCGAAGATGCGAGCCGGGGACGGCAGGTTGCATACGGTGTTCCATGAGACGGTGACCGCTACCGGGAGGCTCTCTTCCTCTGATCCGAACCTGCAGAACATCCCCGTGCGCACCGATTTCGGTCGTCAGATCCGAGAGTGCTTCATTCCCCTGGATGAGGAAAGCGTATTCTTGGCGGCGGATTATTCCCAGATAGAGCTGAGGCTGCTTGCTCATCTCTCCGGCGACGAGCACCTCATCCAAGCGTTCCGGTCCGGGGAGGATTTCCATGCCAGCACCGCTGCCCATGTGAATGGTATCGCTCCTGATCAGGTGACCCCTGAGCTGCGCAGTAGAGCCAAAGCGGTCAATTTCGGCATCGTCTACGGACAGCAGGCCTATGGACTCTCCCAGACCTTGGATATCCCCCAATCGGAGG
>CAJUQK010000017.1:0-29839 GCA_910588205.1 uncultured Eggerthellaceae bacterium | reverse complement strand
AGTACGGGCATTCCTGGACGGCATCGTGGAAGAGGCGGCGAAGACGGGGTATGCCGAGACCATGTTCGGCCGCAAGCGACGCATTCCAGAGCTCAAGTCCTCCAACCGCAATGTGCGCGCTCAGGGAGAGCGTACGGCTATGAACCATCCCATGCAGGGGGCAGCGGCAGATATCATCAAGATGGCCATGGTGGAGGTGGAGAGGCGCCTGAGAGAGAGCGGTTTCGCTTCTTCCATGATCTTGCAGGTCCATGACGAATTGGATTTCTCCGCAGCGCAGGATGAAGTGGATGCGCTCGCGACCATGGTCAAGGAGGTCATGGAGAGCATCGTGGATCTTGAGGTGCCCCTGATGGTGGATGTGCGCTGGGCGCCGAATTGGGCCGAAGCCCACTGATCAGCATGGCTCCGGTTCCCGGATGGAGGTGCACCGCCCTGCCCCTCGGAGCCTCCGTTCGGGAAAAATCGCTCTTTGGGACAGATGACCTGTTGACGCAGACGCGGCCCATTGGTAGGATAACGCCTTGCGTTTAGACACTTTCAAGGAGTAAACATCAATGTATGCGATCGTGAAGACAGGCGGCAAGCAGTACAAGGTCGCCCTCGGGGACAAGCTGAACATCGAGAAGATCCCTGCTGAGGTGGGTGATACGGTAGAGCTTCAGGCCATCTGCGTGGTTGATGGTAAGGACGTGCAGGTCAAGGCCGAAGAAGCCGCCAAGACCAAGGTGCAGGCCGTTGTAGTGGAGCAGTTCAAGGACAAGAAGGTCATCGTCTTCAAGTTCAAGAAGCGTAAGAACTACAAGCGCAAGCGCGGTCACAGGCAGAATCTCACCCGCATCCAGATCGTCCAGATCGGCTCTGAGAAGTACAAGGAGCCTGCGAAGAAGGCGGCTTCCAAGAAGGAAGCTGGCGCTAAGGCTGCCAAGGCTGAGAAGGAAACCGCTGCCAAGGCGGAGAAGAAGCCTGCAGCAAAGAAGGCAGCTCCCAAGAAGGCTGCTGAGAAGACCGCAGATAAGGCAGCTGATACGGCTGCTGAGAAGACCGAATAGCATCACGGAGGTATGACAGATGGCACACAAGAAAGGCCTCGGATCCACTCGGAATGGCCGTGATTCCCATGCTAAGCGTTTGGGCTGCAAGATGTTCGCAGGTCAGAAGGTCAAGACGGGCAATGTCATCGTTCGTCAGCGCGGCACTCATTTCCACCCGGGTGACAATGTGGGTCGCGGGAGCGACGATACCCTGTTCGCTCTGTGCGACGGTGTCCTGAAGTACACGCGTGGTGACAAGCGCAAGGTGCACGTCATCCCTGAGGTCCAAGCCTAGCTTGGACCTCAGGTAGGTCATAGGTAATGGCGAAGCCCTCGGAAGAGGGCTTTTTCTTTAAGGAGCTTCATCATCTTCATCGACAAGGTGCATATCCACGTCAAAGGCGGCGATGGCGGAGCGGGATGCATGTCCTTCCGTCGGGAGGCCCATGTGCCCAAAGGCGGTCCTGACGGAGGAGACGGCGGGCACGGCGGCAATGTGGTGTTGGTGGCCGATGCTCAGAAGTCATCGCTGATAGATTTCCGCTTCAAGCATCATTTCAAGGCCACTCGGGGCACCCATGGCAAGGGGTCGAAGATGCATGGGAGCCGCGGGGAGGACCTCATCCTCAAAGTGCCTGTGGGGACGCAGGTGCGGGAATACTCTGAAGAGGATCGCACAACAGGAGAGCTCATCGCAGACCTCTCTCATGAGGGAGAGCGCGTGATCGTGGCTGAAGGCGGTGCAGGCGGTCGGGGCAACATCCATTTCGTCACTTCCACTCGCCGGGCCCCTGCCTTCGCAGAGCTGGGAGAACCGGCTCGAGAAGGGTGGATAGAGCTTGAGATGAAGCTTCTGGCTGACGCTGCTCTGGTGGGCATGCCCAGCGTGGGGAAATCGAGCCTGATAGCCCGGATGAGCGCCGCCAAGCCCAAGATCGCTGATTATCCCTTCACCACGTTGACCCCGAATTTGGGGGTAGCCACCTCGGGAGATGACAGCTTCGTGTTAGCTGATGTCCCGGGGCTCATCGAAGGGGCCCATGAAGGACGTGGGTTGGGTCATGAGTTCCTTCGCCATATAGAGCGCAGTGCGCTCATCGTCCATGTGATCGATGTCACCGGTGGCTTCGAGAGCCGCGATCCGGTGTCTGATTATGAGATCATCACCGAAGAGCTCGCCCGCTATGCCGATGAGCTCGCTTGGCGTCCTCGGATCATCGTGGCGAACAAGGTGGATGCCCTCTCGGAAGATGACGATCACCTCCAGGCCTTGGCGGAACGGGTGCATGCGGATTCCCTTGAGGCTGCGGGAGGAGATGAGTTCGCTTTGAGTCCCATAGACCCGAAGCTCTATGAGGTGAGCGCTGTCACAGGTCAGGGGATAGATCAGCTCAAAGCAGCCATCGCTTCGAAGGTACGCGGATTGAGAGAAGAGGCTGCGAAGAGAGATGCAGCTGAACCGGCCTATGATCAGGTCTGGGAGCTCAAGCGGAACAAGCGGGATGCGGCTTTCACGGTCACACCTGAAGGCGAAGGGGCTTGGCGGGTGGCTGGCCGTCAGGTGGAGCGCATGGTGGTACAGACCGATTGGGATAACGAAGAGGCTGTAGGCTTCCTGCAACATCGGATGCGCCGTTTGGGCGTAGACGATGCTCTGGCGGCTGCGGGAGCGCGGGATGGGGATGAGGTTCGCATCTGCCAGATCGCCTTCGATTACGAATCCGCTGACGGTGCCCCGGATATCTTCGCAGAATTGGACATCTAAATGGGCGCTTCTCCTCTCAAGGGTGACCAGGGGTCCTCGACGTGTCAGCGGATCGTCATCAAGATAGGGTCCTCCACCATCACTTCCTCTGACAGCTCCATCGACCGGATCTGGATGGGGAAGCTGGCCCGCCAGGTGGCTCGGCTCAAGGAGGCAGGGGCTGAGGTGGTCATCGTCTCCTCAGGGGCCATTGCCTCAGGGCTTGAACGGTTGGGCATGGAGCGACGCCCGAAGGACATGCCCACGCTCCAAGCTGCAGCCTCGGTGGGAGAAGCAGCGCTCATGGCTGCCTATGAGGAGGCCTTCGCCCCCTTCCAGCTGATCCCCTCCATCGTGCTGCTCACCCGTCGCGACACCGCAGACAGGGATGCCTATCTTCACGCTCGGGACGCTTTGGAGCGGTTGTTGGATCTGGGGATCGTACCCATCGTCAACGAGAATGACACGGTGAGCGTAGAGCAGATCAGATTCGGTGACAATGACACCCTAGCGGCTCTGGTGGCCTGTTTGGTTGATGCCACGCTGCTCATCATCCTCTCCGACATAGAAGGGCTCTATGACGCCGATCCTACCATCAGTCCCCATGCTGCTCTGGTGTCTCACGTTCAGCGCATCGATCGTGCGGTCATGGATGCGGCAGGAGGTCCAGGATCGTCGGCTGGGTCGGGCGGCATGGTCACGAAGATCCGTGCAGCTCGTGTGATGATGGCGGCGGGGATACCCATGGCCATCGTGAACGGCAAGGAAACGGACAATATCGCGGAGACTGCCGAAGGCAGGTGCCCAGGAACGCTCTTCGCTTGCTCCGCCCTTCCGCATGAGATAACCCCGCGAAAGCTCTGGCTAGCGCTCGGGGATGCGACGCGGGGAGAGGTGAGCGTGGATAAGGGAGCCAAACGGGCTTTGGTGCAGCGGGGTGCTTCTCTGCTCGTCGTGGGAGTACAGGCGGTTGATGGATGCTTCGAAGCGGGGGATATCATCGATGTCAAAGATACCGACGGCGTTGTCATAGGCAGGGGCATCGTGGGTGCGTCCAGCGATGCGGTCATGCTCGCCCGAGGTAAGACCACTGATGAGCTGGCTCGCAACCGCCTTTTGGCCCCCATGGCAGAGAAGCCCTTGATCCACCGGGATGACCTGGTCGTCTTCGAATAGGAGCGCAGACATGGATATGACCCAGCAGATGGAGACCATAGCCCAGCGGGCAAAGGAGGCAGCCCGCTTGTTGGGGGCATCCACGGCCGATGAGCGCAATGCTGCTCTCGCCGCCATGGCCCAAGGCTTGCGGGATGGCAGCGAAGCCATCCTCTCGGCCAATGCACGCGATGTGGCAGCTGCCCAGGTCGCAGGGGTCAAAGCGTCGCTCGTCGACCGCCTCTTGCTGGATGACCAGCGGCTAGAGAGCATGGCTCTTGCTTTGGAAGAGCTCATCGCGTTGCCCGACCCTGTGGGGTGCGTGCGGGAGGAGCGCGAACTGCCCAATGGCCTTCAGCTTACCAAGGTGAGCGTGCCCTTGGGAGTGGTGGCCGTCATCTATGAGGCGCGTCCGAACGTCACCGCAGATGCTGCGGGCATCTGCTTGAAGTCTGGCAATGCAGCCATCCTGCGAGGTGGTAGCTTGGCGACCGCCTCCAACGAGGCTCTGGCGAATATCCTAGCTGAAGCTGCTCGGTCAGCGGGTCTGCCCGATCATGCCATCCAGGCGGTGACCACCACAGACAGGGCGGCTACGGATGCTCTCATGCAGCTCCACGGCTTGATAGACGTCATCGTTCCCCGAGGAGGGGCGGGGCTGATCCAGCATTGCGTGGAAACCTCCAAGGTACCGGTGATCGAGACAGGGACAGGCAATTGCCACGTCTATGTCCATTCCAGCGCCGATCTGACTCAGGCTGCGGATATCGTGGAGAATGCCAAGTGCAGGCGCTATGGGGTATGCAATGCCGCCGAGACCCTTCTGGTGGATGCTGATATCGCCCCCAAGGCCCTTCCGCTCCTGTTGGAGCGGCTCGGTGAGAGGGGGGTTACCATCCACGGAGATGAGACGGTACGGGCGTACGGCGCACCGCTCCCCATCTTCGCAGGGGGGGCCGAAGGGGCTGCTTTGCTCGTTTCAGCCACTGAGGTTGATTGGGAGACGGAATACCTCTCACCGGATATCGCCGTCAAGGTAGTGAGCGGAGTGGATGAGGCCATCGATCATATCAACCGATATGGGACGGGTCACTCCGAAGCCATCGTTGCTCAGGATGAAGAGGCGATCAGTGCCTTCTTGGCAGGGGTGGATGCTGCAGCGGTCTACGCGAATGCCTCCACCGCCTTCACTGATGGTGGGCAGTTCGGTCTTGGGGCGGAGATAGGCATCTCCACCCAGAAGCTCCATGTGCGGGGTCCCTTCGCAGCCGAGGCGCTCACCTCCACCAAGTACCTCGTCCGTGGTCAGGGCCAGGTGCGCAGCTGATGGCTCATGTGGGCGTGATGGGGGGCACGTTCGACCCCATCCATCTGGGGCATCTGGTCTGCGCTGAGATGGCGCGGGACGCCTGCGGCTTGGATGAGGTGCTCTTCGTCGTGGCGGGCAACCCCCATTTCAAGCAGGGCATCTCGCTGGCCCCAGCGAAGGACAGGCTCGCCATGGTGCAGCGAGCGATCGAGGGCAACGATGCCTTTGCGGTCAGCGATCGGGAGGTGATCCGGGCGGGTATCACCTATACGGTGGACACCCTAGAAGAGCTCCATGAGGAGCAACCTGATGCAGAGCTCTCCTTCATCCTGGGTGCGGATTCGCTGCTCACGCTCTCCACCTGGAAGGACGCTGCCAGGATCGCTCAGCTTGCGCGCATCGTCTGCTTGGCGCGGCCGGGATACCGGATAGACGAAGATCTCCTGACCTCCTTGTCCGATCAGGGTTTTCTTGTGGAGGCGGTGCGCGCACCCTTACTGGATATATCCTCGAGCGATATCAGGGCCCGCGTCCGAAGCGGCAAGACCATCCGCTATCTCGTCCCCGACGGGGTGGCTGGTCATATCAGGGCTCAGGGACTGTATCGATGAGGAGGATAGCATGACCGATCCGTTGAGCGATGAGTATCTGAGTCGGATGCGTGCCCTGGCCCGAGAGCGCGTATCCCAAAAGCGGTTCCAACACATGGAGGCCGTGGCGGAGGCCGCACAGCTTCTAGCCCGAACCTATGGTCAGGATGAAGCGAAGGCTCGCCTAGCAGGTATCCTGCATGATTGGGACAAGGGGCTGGACAATGAAGAGATACGGGCGAAGGCGCGGAACCTCGGGCTCGATGAGGTGCTGGGGGAATGGATGATCATAAACATGCCTCAGGTGCTCCATGGCCCTACCGCTGCCGAAGGATTCAGGCATACCGATCCTGAGATACCCGAAGACGTCTTGAGCGCTATCTATAAGCACACCATCGCCGCCAAAGAGATGAGCCCATTGGATAAGATCATCTATATCGCCGATGCCATCGAACCCAACCGCTCCTTCGCCGAGGCAGAAGGACTTCGAGGGCTCATCGGCAAGGTCAGCTTGGATGAGCTCTATTTCCAGGTCTATAAGTTCTGGATAGAGACCTTGATATCCAAAGACGGATTGCTTCATCCGGATACCCTCGCCATCTGGAATGATATGACATTCCCGAAGGCCCATGCCCGTTTGCAACGGTACGAGAAGAGATGCAAGGAGAAGAAAGCATGAGCGTTACAGCAAGAGAAGCCGCGTTGGCAGCCGCTCGCGCGGCCGATGCGAAGAAGGCGACGGACATCGTAGTCCAGGAGGTCGGGCCGCATATCGGCGTCACAGACTACTTCGTGATCGTGACCGCTGCCAATAACCGTCAGGTAGATGCCATCATCGATGAGGTAGAGGATACGCTGCGGGAAGCCTACGGGATCAAGCCCGAAGGCAGAGAGCTGGCCCCTGATGGGTCTTGGTCCCTGCTGGATTATGGGACCGTGGTCGTCCATGTGTTCCAGCCGGAAACACGGGACTATTATCGGCTTGAGACCCTTTGGAATGAGGCTCAGATGATAGACCTCTCCGCCGAGGAGGGATTCGAGAATCTGGAATACGGGGAGCGCATCGCGAAGCTCTTGGGCGCCTAGCGCCGCGGTATCGGCTTTCATGGACGCAATCCCCTTGCCGTTCGCTCACCAACTTCAACCGTTCACCCCTTTGGATGCATATCTCCTAGAAGCGGCAGTGCATACCGTCGCTTCTAGGAACCTCTGGCTGGTCTCTGGGGTCATCCCTTCCCAAGGTCTGCCTCGACATCATCCTCAGCGCGCTTAGGGATGAAGCTCTAGTATCTTCGCCGCCTTTCCACCGGAGCCAAGAACCGGGAGAGGGGCCAGCTATGTCAACGTTCATCGAATCCTGTTGTTGCCATGGGATCCAACCGAAGGGTGTCGTGGAGAAGAGGCGGATCGCCCGCCCCGAAGTGGTAGGACTCCTGCTCAAGGATAGGAGCGTCCCTCGGTTCATCATCGCTCCCGATGGCTATGGGAAGACCCACGTCGCTTTCGAATACGCTGGCATCATGTTCGCTTTCGAGGGAGTCATCTGGATTCGATGCTCCTCTCCGTGCTTCATCCGCGATCTAGACTCATCGCATTTGTGCGCGAAGATCCTCACGGCCCAGGACAAGACGGCACTCGTGGTCTTTGATGGGTTGCCCACCTTGGATCCGGGACGGACGAGGGCTCTTTCCGATGCCATAGATGAGCTGTTGGAGGCATCCTGCGAGGTCATCGTGGCTTGCACGCCCGCAGCGGATACCTTCGCTGCTTGCCAGCAGGATCGCATCCTGGTCACGAGCCATGATCTTCTGCTGGATGAGACTCTTTTGGAGGCAATGGGGGAGGAGCCTCTCTCCCACCGGAACATCCCGTGCATGGCTTGGAGTCGCACGGGGATGGAGTGTCTTTTAGAAGGGTGGACCGCCGAGGAGATGCCTGCGGATGTGCGGATGGCCATCTTCTCGTTCTTGGCTGTGGGTTCAGGCGATGGCCTCTCCCTGCTCAGCCTCTTCGAAGCGAAGCGTGCTCAGGAGATGCTCGGATATCTGCATGAGCATTACACCTACTTGGGGATCGATGCCGAGACGGGGCGCTTCAAGGCACTGGCGGTTCCCGTAGACAAGCTCAAGGACAACCTGCAAGCCTCCCTCGATGACCTGGCGCTCTGTACGTCTCTGGGCACGGGAGATGCCCTGGGGTGCCATATCGCCGATGCTCTCTGCGGAGAAGGCGATGCTTCGCGAGCTTGCAACCTCTTAGCTCGCTTCGTTACGCCCTCCTCCGCGCTCGTGTGGCTGAAGGCTCATGGCTGGCAGATCCTCTGCTCGGGGGCACCCCTGGCGGTGGCCTCCTTGGTGGATCGCCTCAAAGCAGTGAGGGCGAGCAAAGCCGCAACGGACCTTCAGCGGGCGTATGCTCTGATGATCCTCGGGCAGGACGACGAGGCGATCGCAGGGGCGAAGCGCGTGCTCAAGCTGGGGGACAGCCAACAGGAAGAGCGGGTAGGCGCTCTTTGCCTGCTCATCCGATGCACGCTTCCCCACGGAGATCAGGGAACGTCGCTCAAGCTGGCCGAGGAGCTCTCAGGTCAGCCGATCGGGGCCAGCGATCCCTTTGACCTCCCCGCTCTTGCTAGGCTCATCTTCCCGCTCTCATTGGGAGAGCTGCCTGACCCTGCTGTTCTGGAAGAGGTGCACCATGTCCTTGAGAAGCGCCCTGCTTCCCAGACGCTCTCCCTGGCCCTCTCTCAGCTCTTGGGATGCGTGTGGATCCTCGAGGCGCTGGGCATGCAAGAGCGTGAGAGAAAGGGAGGCGAGATGGATGATCCTCGGGCGGTTGGGGAGAAGGTCTTGGATCTGGCAGCTTCGTGCTTGGAGCGGGTCTTATGGAGCCGGGGCGCTCAACAGCTCGTGCGGCTTCCTCTTGCCCTCATGAGCCTTGATGCCGCCATCTTCAAGGCCTTGACCACGCGTTTGGGAGGGGATCTTCGCAAGGAGGTGCCAGCGGTTGCCGCGAAGGCGCTCGTCAGCCTTCAGGCTCAGCGCCGTCTGTGGACGAAGGCCCAAGAAGAGCAGGCCCAGAAGCGCCATGCCTTCGATGCCGCTCATCCCGATGCCTTCCGCCTCCCGACCCCCAAGCCCTCTTTGATGCCCGCCTCTGCGCCCCAGCTGGAAGTGCGCATGTTCGGTGGTCTGGAAGTGAGGATAGATGGGGAGATGGTGGATCCCCGGAAGCTTTCGCGCAAGCGGACCCGGACGCTGGCTTCTGTGCTGGCTCTCAATAAGGGGCGGGAGATATCCCGGGAGTGGCTCTGCCAGCTCATCTGGCCGGATATGGACGCAGAAGAGTGCCGCAACAGCTTCTACTCCATCTGGGCTTCCCTCAAGAAAGCGCTCTCCCTAGAGGGTCGCTGCCCGTATCTCATCCGCTCTCAGAGCGGGTGCAGCCTAGATGCGCGCTATCTCTCCACTGACATGGAGAGCTTCGATGCCACCTGCTCTTCCCTGGTCTTCGGAGGAGGGGAGGAAGGGAACTGGGAAGACCTCTACCTCAAGGTGACGACGCTCTTCTCTGGCGAGCTCTTGCCCACGGAGATGGAGTGCGATTATGTGAAGGAGATACGGGAGCGGTGTCGCAGCCGTTTGGTGGATGGGCTCATCGCCGCCTCCCTGCGCCTAGCGCGCTCCGAGGAGCACACCGGTTCCCTTTGGTTCGCACGAGAGGCGCTGCGGAGAGACAGTAGGCGAGAGGATGTGCACATCGCGCTCATGGAAGCTCAGATAGCCGCCGATCAACGAGGTCCTGCCTTGGAGACCTATTTCCAGTGCCGCCGGTTCTTGGCAGAGGACCTGGGGATAGACCCATCACCCAAGTTGGTGGGGCTCTATCGTTCCATCATCGAATACGAGGAGGCGCTTTGATGATGGAGAAATGGCTATGAGAGAACTATCAACGGCAAGCCTGTATTAGAATGTCCGTTCGAGATAAAGGGCTCCGATACGGGGTCCATGACAGTCAGACCAGAAGGAAGATCCACTAGATCATGGGAATACTATCGAAGCTGTTCACCATCGGAGAAGGCAAGCAACTCAAGAAGTACCAGGCGAAGGTCGATGAGATCAACGCCTTGGAGCCGCAGATGCAGGCCATGTCCGACGAGGAGCTCTCAGGCATGACTGTCCGCCTGCGGGAGCGCTATAAGGCGGGGGAGACGCTGGAGGACCTGCTCCCGGAGGCGTTCGCCGCCGTGCGCGAGGCCAGCGTTCGTACGATAGGGCTGCGTCATTTCGACGTACAGCTCATCGGTGGCATGGCTCTGAACGCCGGAGAGATCGCCGAGATGAAGACCGGCGAAGGCAAGACGCTCGTGTCCACCTTGGCGGGGTATTTGAATGCCATCCCCGGCCACAATGTGCACATCGTCACTGTGAATGATTACCTGGCCAAGCGCGACTCCCAGTGGATGGGCCGCATCTACCGCTTCCTGGAGATGAAGGTGGGCCTGATCCAAAGCGGCATGAAACCCGCTGAGAAGGTGCCCGCCTATCAGGCTGACGTGACCTACGGCACCAATGCGGAGTTCGGCTTCGACTACCTGCGCGACAACATGGTTGTGCGGCCGGAGGACCGCGTGCAGCGTGGGCACCATTTCGCCGTGGTGGACGAGGTGGACTCCATCCTCATCGATGAGGCCCGTACCCCGCTCATCATATCGGGCTTGGGCAGCCAATCCTCGGAGACCTACAAGCGCTTCGCTGCGGTGATGCCGAAGCTCAAGCTGGACGAGGACTTCCAGATGGATGAGGCAAAGAAGACCATCAACACCACCGAGGTGGGTCTTGACCGCATCGAATCCATGCTGGGCATAGAGGATATCTACGCTGACCCGTCCGCTCAGCTGGCCAATCACCTCCAGCAGGCCCTGAAGGCGCAATTCCTCTTCCACCGCGATGTGGATTATGTCGTGGTGGACGGTGAGGTCAAGATCGTGGACGAATTCACCGGCCGCATCATGGAAGGGCGCCGCTACTCTGAAGGCTTGCATCAGGCCATCGAGGCTAAGGAGCATGTGCGTATCCAGCAGGAGAGCCAGACCTTGGCTACCATCACGCTCCAGAACTACTTCCGCCTCTACGAGAAGCTCTCTGGCATGACCGGCACGGCCATGACCGAAGATGCGGAATTCCGTCAGATCTACAAGCTACCCGTCTTCGCCATCCCGCCCAATCGGCCCGTACAGCGCCAAGACATGAACGATCTGGTCTACCGCACGGTAGATGCGAAGTTCAATGCGGTAGCGGATGACATCGCTGAGCGCCACGGCAAGGGTCAGCCCTGCCTGATCGGCACCGTTTCCATCGAGAGCTCTGAGCGGCTCTCGCGCCTTTTGGACAAGCGGGGCATCCCCCATGAGACGCTGAACGCGAAGCACCATGAGCGCGAGGCTCACATCGTGGCCCAAGCGGGCCGGGTGGGTGCGGTGACCATCGCCACGAACATGGCAGGCCGCGGCACCGATATCATCCTCGGCGGCAATGCCGATGTGCTGGCCGAAGACCTCCTCCGTCAGCGCGGCCTTGACCCCGATGCTCCTGAGCTCGATGAAGAGGGTCAACCCGATCCGCTGTTCGCCTCCGATGAGGCGCGGGAGGAGGCCCTGGAAGAGGCGAGGGGCATCTGCGCGGTCGAGCAAGAGCAGGTGCTGGCAGCAGGCGGCCTGTGCGTCATAGGCACCGAGCGTCACGAATCCCGACGCATCGACAACCAGCTGCGCGGACGTTCCGGCCGTCAGGGAGACCCGGGCGTCACGCAGTTCTACCTGTCTTTGGAAGACGATCTCATGCGCCTGTTCGGCGGCAACCGGATGGAATCCATCTCTGCCATGATGCAGAAGACGGGACTTGAGGACGACATGCCCATCCAAGCCTCCATGGTCTCGAAATCCATCGAGAGCGCTCAGCGTCAGGTGGAATCCATGCACTTCTCCGCCCGCAAGAGCGTCTTGGAGTACGACGATGTGATGAACCTCCAGCGTAAGGCTATCTACGAGGAGCGCAATGCCATCCTGGACGGCAAGGAGTTCATCAGCCGCTTCCCGGAGATCCTGCAGGATTCGGTCAATGCCGTGGTGGCAGAGATGCTGGCCTCTGACGATGAGAGCGAATGGGATACCGAAGCCCTGGAGATCTGGGCCGCCAACATGAGCGGCAAGGATGGCTTCAAGGTATCTGACGTGGATCACGACGAAGACCCGGATGTGGTAGCCGAGGCGCTCTACGAGCATCTGCTGGGTCTGTTCGAGGCCAAGCGGGATGCCTTCGGCGAAGAGCTCATGAAGCACCTCACCTCTCAGGTGATGCTTCGCATCATCGATGCGAAGTGGATGGCCCACCTCCAAGAGATGGATTACCTGAAGACGGGCATCGGCCTTCGCGCTATCGGCCAGCGGGACCCGTTGGTGGAATACAAGAACGAGGCCTACGCAGCCTTCCAGGCCCTCACGTCTTCCATGTACGATGACTTCTTGCGCACCATCCTCAGGTTGGAGGTGGCCTTGAAACCGGGAAGCGATCAGGAGGAGGAGAAGGCGGCTCCGGCTGCGAAGCTCACCTATTCCAATCCGGAAGAGAACCTCACCGAAGGCTCGGCCCGGGCGGCCCATGCTGCGGCGGCTCATGCAGCCGCATCCACTCCTGCCACCCCGCGGCCTTCCGCAGGCAAGACCCAGACCATCGTGAAGGACAAGGAAGACCCCTTCGCCAACGTCGGCCGCAACGATCCCTGCCCCTGCGGCAGTGGACTCAAGTTCAAGAAGTGCCATGGCCAATAGGGAACTGGAAGCGGCGGCATCGCGCCTGGCTGATGCCCGCACCTATCTGAAGGTGGACACCCTGCGCGAAGAGGCTCAGGCGTTGGACGCGCGCATGGCTGAGCCGGATTTCTGGGATGATACCCAAACGGCCCAGAAGGTGTCCAAGGAAGCAGCCGACCTCAAGGAATCCATAGCCGAATACGAGGCGGCAGCCCAGCAGCTGGAGGACGCCCAGGCGGCCTATGAGCTCTCCGAAGAGGACGAGGCCTTCGCAGGCGAATACGAAGCTGGCATGGCGAAGCTGGATACCATGCTCGACGGGTTGGAGGTCTCCTCCTGGTTCTCTGGCCGATTTGACCGCGGAGGGGCCATCCTATCCATCAACCCCGGTCAGGGCGGTCTCGAGGCTCAGGACTGGACGGAGATGCTCTACCGGATGTACAAGCGCTACGCTGAGGCGAAGGGCTGGAGCGTCACCGTGCTCGATCTGGTGCCCGGCGAGGGTATCGGGCTCGATAAGGCCACCATCCAGGTGGAAGGCAAGAACGCCTTCGGCATGCTCACCTCCGAGGCTGGGGTCCATCGGCTCGTGCGCATCTCTCCCACGGATGACAAGAAGCGCCGCCACACCACCTTCGCAGGGGTGGAGGTGCTCCCCATCCTGCCGGACGATATCGAAGTGGAGATCAATCCCGCTGACGTGCGGGTGGACGTGTATCGCTCCTCCGGTCCCGGTGGCCAGTGCGTGAACACCACGGATTCAGCAGTGCGGCTCACTCACACGCCTACAGGCATCGTGGTCACCTGCCAGAACGAAAAGAGCCAGCTCCAGAACAAGGAAGCGGCCTTCCGCGTGCTCAAGGCGAAGCTCTATGAGCTGGAAGAGCGCAAGCGCCAGGAAGAGCTCGAGGGCCTGCGGGGAGAGAAGATGGAGAACTCCTTCGGCAGCCAGATCCGCAACTACGTGCTCTATCCCTACCAGATGGTGAAGGATACCCGCACGGGCATGGAAACGGGCAATGTCGAATCGGTGCTGGACGGGGATCTGGAAGAGCTCATCATTGGCTATCACAAGTGGCGCGTGAGCCAGTAGCCCTCTCATCCCAGAAAAAGGGACGCCCCGAATCCGGAGCGTCCCTCTCATCGGTCCATGGAGGGCTCAAGGCTGGTCTGGGGCCGCCTTGAGCCCGCCTGCTAGTGCGCGCAGGCATCCTCTAGGGACATCAAGGAACATCCGCCCTCCAGAAAGCGCGTCACGGCATCTCCTACGATGGGCATCGTGCGCTCTGAGTAGACCTTCACGCCCGCCTCGGTGAATCGAGTGAGGGGAGGCCTACCCATCCCTACGGTGAGCATGGCATCGATCCCCAACCCGAGGGCGAAGCTGATGACACCGCCGCATCCCACGGTATCGTGGTCGGCGTTCTTGACGGCCTCCACTGCCACCACCTCACCGTCTTGGATATCCACGACGGTGAAATAGGGGGCATGGCCGAAGTGGCCGGACCTCATGGCCTGTAGGCCCTCTGCGGTCTCACTGGGAATAGCTAGCTTCATCTCGTCCTCCTTCTATGCCGCCTTCAGGGCGGACTCGCTCATATCCCCTGCATGATACAACAGCGTTTAGAGCAGATCATGGAGCCGATCAGAGCCGCCTCCTCAGAAAGACCGGATCCCTCGTTTGCGTCCCCCTTCCCATCCGATAGAATTCACCTATCGTCTCCAACGGATCCAAGAGGGGTGCATGTGGATACCAAAGACCTAGACCTGACGGTCTCCTTATTGCGCGAGGATATCATCTCCATGATCTTCGAAGCGGGAAGCGGGCATCCGGGTGGTTCCCTTTCCTGCGCTGATATCTTGACCGCGCTCTACTTCGGCGGTGTGATGGAGCACAGCGCTTCGGATGCGCATTGCCCATCCCGTGACCGGTTCATCCTCTCGAAGGGCCACGCGGCTCCGGCGCTCTATGCCACCCTCGCCCGGGCTGGGTACCTTCCGCCTGAGGAGCTGCGCACCCTGCGGAAGCTGGGCAGCCGTCTTCAGGGCCATCCGGACATGCATCTGGTGCCCGGTATAGAGGTTTCCACTGGCTCCCTTGGACAAGGGCTCTCGGTGGCCTGTGGCATGGGATTGGGACTCAAGATGGATGACATCTCCTCCACGGTGTTCGTGCTGTTGGGGGATGGCGAATGCCAGGAAGGCCAGGTTTGGGAGGCCGCCATGTTCGCTGCTCACAAGCAGCTCGACAACATCGTGACCATCGTTGATCGCAACGAGCTCCAGATAGATGGGCGTACCCAGGATGTCTGCAATCCAGAGAGCATCAAGGATAAGTTCCTCGCCTTCGGTTGGGAGGCAGTGGAGGTTGACGGCCATGACATATCAGCTCTGGTGGATATGCTGACGGAAATGAGAGCCACGCGCGAAGGGCGGCCGAAGCTCATCATAGCGAACACCATCAAGGGCAAGGGCGTTTCGTTCATGGAAGGGGAAGCCTCCTGGCACGGCAAGGCTCCCAACGTGGATCAAGCCCAAGAGGCCTTGGAGGAGCTCAGGGCCGCTCGCATCGAGAGGAGCCGCTCATGATCAAGCTCGCCAGCGCTGAGGAGAGGCAGACCAGGCAGGCCACGCGGGCTGCCTTCGGACCAGCGCTCATCGAATTGGCCGCCGAGGGCGTCGCGGTGGTGGCTGTGGATGCCGACCTATCCGGTTCCACCACCACGGCGAAGTTCGCTGCTTCCAGCCCTGAGAACGCCCAGCGGCTCGTGAATGTGGGCATCGCGGAGCAGAACATGGTAGGCGTGGCGGCAGGGCTGTCCCTTACGGGAAAGGTGGCCTTCACGGGTTCCTTCGCTGTCTTCGGTACCGGCCGTGCCTACGATCAGATCCGCAACACGGTCTGCTATTCCAACCTTGACGTGAAGATCTGCCCCACCCATGCGGGCGTTTCCGTGGGTCCTGACGGGGGCACCCATCAGATGCTGGAGGATATAGCTCTCATGCGGGCGCTCCCGAACATGAGGGTGCTCGTGCCCGCTGACTACGCAGCGGCGCTTTCCGCCATCAAGCTGGCGGCCCGCACGCCTGGTCCGGTCTACGTGAGGATGGGCCGGGCGAGTGTGCCCTGTGTCTATGCCACCGGAACCCAGATGGAATGGGGCAAGGCCCAGGTGCTGCGGGAGGGATCCGATGTCACCCTCATCGCCTGTGGGGTGGAGATAGAGGAAGCCCTCATGGCGGCTGCGGCTTTGGAGGTGCAGGGTATCAGCGCTGAGGTGATCGATGCCTTCTCCGTAAAGCCATTGGATGCCGATACCCTGTTGGCTTCGGTGGCCAAGACCCGCTGCGTCGTGACAGCCGAGGAGCATTCCATTATGGGGGGCTTGGGGGATGCGGTGGCACGCCTTCTGGCCGAACACGATCCCGTCCCTTGCGAATCCGTGGCAGTGCGGGATCATTTCGGCAAATCCGGCCAGTTCGATGAGCTCATGAGCGCTTTCGGCCTTGATAGCAGCGCCATCGTCGCTGCGGCTGAGCGGGCTTTGGATCGCAGATCTTGAGCATACCTGCTAGAATAGATGAGTTGCAGTTGAGAATATTGATCGATACGGAGCATGTACTGTGGCAATAGATAGATCTCGAGGCGCCATGCCTCAAGGGGGCCGCCGAGGTAGCCATGCTGGCCACGCCGCTGGCCCACAGGGTAGGCCCAGGAACAAGGCCCAGCTCACGAGCCAGCTGACCCAGACCTTGCCCGAACTGGATGTGGAAGCCACCCGGGCTCAGCTGGGAACCCCTGTCATCACCTTCGACCATGTCAGCAAGGTGTATCCGGCGCAGCCCAACAAGCCTGCCTTGGCAGACATCTCGCTGCAGATCTACGCAGGCGAATTCCTCTTTCTCGTGGGTCATTCCGGCTCAGGGAAGTCTACGTTCATCAAGCTCCTCACGCGTGAGATACGGCCCACTCAGGGCCATATCTATGTGGCTGATGAGGACCTCACCACTATGCGGAATTGGCGCGTTCCCTATCTGCGCCGCAACATCGGCTGCGTCTTCCAGGACTTCAAGCTCCTGCCTTCCAAGACGGTATTCGAGAACGTCGCCTTCGCCTTGGAGGTCATCGGCAAGAGCAAGCACGTGGTGAAGACCCAGGTACCCGAGGTATTGAGGCTTGTTGGCCTCCAGGAGAAGTTCGGCAAGCTCCCCGATCAGCTCTCTGGTGGCGAGCAGCAGCGCGTATCCATCGCGCGGGCCATCGTGAACAGACCTCCGTTGCTCATCTGCGATGAGCCTACCGGAAATCTGGACCCCCAGACCTCTCGTGGCATCATGGATCTCTTGGAGCGCATCAATCGCACGGGCACCACGGTGCTCGTGGCCACCCATGATCGGGAGATGGTAGACAACATGCGCAGGCGCGTCATCGCCCTTGAGCGCGGCCGCCTCACCCGCGATCAGGATCGGGGGGTGTACGGGTTCGATGTCTAGTATCGGCTATTTCTTCAAGGAATCCCTCCAGGGCTTCACGCGCAACCTCTCTACGGCTCTGGGGTCCATCGTCACCATCTTCCTGTCGTTGCTCATCATCGGTTTGTTCTTCGTGGCGGGCGCCATGCTCAACAATCTCATGCAGTCCGTTGAGAGCGAGGTCACCATCACTGCCTACGTCTCCGATGAAGCATCCCAGGAGAACATCCAGACGGTCATGACCACCATCTCTAACATGGAGGATGTCGACACTGTTTCCTTCACCACCAAGGAGCAGGCTTTGGAGAACTTCTCCAACTCCATGACCTCCAACCCTGAGATCATAGAGCAGCTCGACGGCACCAATCCGCTTCCTGCCTCCATTGATGTTGAGCTGACAGATCCGCAATCCGTTCAGACCATTGCTCAGTCCATCGAGGCCGATCCTGAATACGTGGCCATCTCCGAGGATCCTTCGAACCCTGGTGATTCCATCAAGTACGGTCAAGGCACGGTGGAGCGCCTCTTCCAGCTGACCAATTACGTCCGCTATATCGGCATCGCGTTGATCATCCTCTTGATCTTCATCGCGTTGGTCTTCATCAACAACACCATCCGCTTGGCTATCTTGGCTCGCCGGAAGGAGATCGCCATCATGCGCCTGGTGGGCGCCTCTAACGGCTTCATCCGTGGACCCTTCCTCATGGAAGGTGCCCTTCACGCGCTCATCGGCTCATTGCTGGCGGTGGGAGTCATCCAGCTTCTGCGCATGTTCGCACTGCCTCAGTTGCAGAATGCCATCCGCTTCCTGGATTTCTCGGTTCCGGACATGATGTACCTGGCCATCTACGGCGGCCTCATCGTGGCGGGTATCGTCATCGGCCTCATCGGCTCTGCCATCGCCATGCGCCGTTACCTCAAGGTCTAGCTTCTCTTCACCTGGCAGCACGGGTAAGCAGTTCAGACCATGGCGGAGAAGCGGCGCAAGGATACGGCCTATGTCAAGAAGGTGAGCGCCTCCTTTCGCGAGCATGCTCGCAATAAGCGTATTGCGGGTCTCTTCGCCACCTTCCTCGTGGTGATAGTCGCCTTCATTGCGGGGTTCGCTCTGCGCTCCAATGTGCAGTTCACAGAGTTGCTCGGCTTCAACGTGGGTTCTGAGACGATGAGCACCGGTAAGGTATCCAAACCGGCGAAGACCACCTATGATGCGCTCTCAGCCCGAGTGGACGAGGTGGAAGACATCCTCTCTACCTACAGCTTGGATGAGGTCCATCTTGCTACCGCCACCGATACCATGCTGACAGACATGCTCAAATCCACTGAGGATCCCTACGCGGAGTACTATGACCAAGAGCGCTATGAGGCCTATATCAAAGAATCAGTCTCCAAGGGATATCAGGGGATCGGTGTCCTCTTCGGTGATTACAACGGCCGTGCGTATGCCATAGACGTGCTGGAAGGGTCAGAGGCTCAAGCCAAGGGTGTCACCAAGGGCGATTTCGTTCAGGCTATCAACGGAGAATCCGGCCATGTTTGGTCGGCTTCTGAGGTGATTGGGGCGCTCGGACGCATGGAAGGTGAGAATGTCGTCGTCACCTGGATGCGTCCTATCAGCATGGATGCTGAGAACGGCAATGAATTCACCACCACCTTGGAGTGTCGCGAATACACGGCGGAGAACGTGACCTCTGAGCTGATGGATGAAAGCGTCGGATACATCAAGCTGCGCCAGCTGACAGCCAATGCTTCTGAGCTGGTCAAGCGTTCGCTGGTGGATCTGTCTGCTGCCGGGGCTCAGGCGTTCGTGCTGGATATTCGCGACGATCCCGGCGGGTATCTTACTCAGTCCTTGGATATCGCCAGCTTCTTCGTCCCTTCGGGCACGCTCGTGGGTGTGCAGACCTTGGACGGTGTCAATACACGCAGTGCCAGCGGTGTTTCTGTGACCTCGGCTCCGTTGGTGGTGCTGGTGAACGGGTACACCTCTGCAGCGGCTGAGGTCCTGGCAGCGGCCCTGCAGGACAACCAGCGCGCTACTACGGTGGGTCAGACCACCATGGGCAAGGGCTCCGTGCAGGTGGTCCGTGAGCTCACCTTCGGTGGAGCCGTTCGTTATACGGCCGCCTACTATCTCACACCCTCGGGTCGGGAGATCAACGGGGTGGGGGTGACTCCTGAGTTGATCGTGGGCACCACCGAAGACGGGGACACGCAGCTTTTGGTGGCGCTGGATACGGCTCGGTCCTTGATAGGCCAGAGCCAGGAGTCTTGATCTTGTGGGCGCACGGAGGTCCCGGGGGCGACGCGGTCCTACAAGGGGTAAGCCGCGCATCCTGGCCCGCGGCATCATCGAGATGAACCCCCAGGGCTATGGCTTCGTCAAGACAGCCCAAGGGGAGTACTTCATTCCCAAGAGGAAGACCGGCGGCGCTTTCCATGGGGATACCGTTGAGATAGCCGAGACCAAGCGTGAGGCATCCCGTGGGCATCGGGAGCGACGGGAGGAGCAGCGTCGAGGTAAGAAGCAAGAGGCCCGGGTCGTGAATGTCGTGGAACGGGCTCATGGCAGCATCATCGGCCGCTACGAGGTGGCTGAGCCCTTCGGCATCGTGGTTCCCCTGGATCCTCGGATCGGTCATGACATCTTCACCCAGCGCTGTGCTGCTCCTGATATCCCAGCGGGGAGCATCGTGCGCGTGACCATCACGGAATATCCCACGCGGAATACTGCTGCTTGCGGGGTGGTGGAAGAGATCATCGGCAATGCGGATGACCCGGATCTGCTGATAGAGCAGATCATCGCCCGCCATAAGCTCAAAGACACCTTCACCTCTGCGGCCCTTGCGGAGGCTGACGCTTGCTCGGTGGATGTGGTAGGTGCTCTGGCTGAGGGTTACGAGGACATCCGGGAACGATTCGTCTTCACCATAGACCCAGCCGACGCACGGGATTTCGATGACGCGCTTTCCGTGGAAGAGGTAGTATCGGGACCTGGCGTGCCAGGGAAGGCTGTTTGGCGGCTAGGAGTGCATATCGCTGATGTATCCCGCTACGTGGAAGAGGGCTCCGCATTGGATCTGGAGGCCCGTGAGCGTACCTGTAGCGTGTATCTGCCGGATAGGGTCTTGCCCATGTTGCCAGAGAAGCTCTCGAACGAGGTCTGCTCCCTCAAGCCAGGGGAGGATAGGCTATGCATGACGGTGGATATCTTCTTAGATGCGGAACTGGAGCCGGTGGGTGTGGATATCTATCCTGCCATCATGCGCTCGCGGGTGCGGTTGGACTATGACCGGGCTCTGGATATCCTTGAGGGATGCGGGTCGGTGGCGGGCATCGGTGTCGGGGAGCTCGAAGAGATTCGCCTGCGTCTTCATATGGCTCACCGGATAGCTCAGGCGCGCCAGCGGCATCGGGAGCGGGATGGGGGCCTTGAGTTCCGTACGAAGGAAGCGAAGGTCCGCCTTGATGAGGCGGGGGAGCCTTTGGCCATCGAAGTGCGTCAGAAGACCTGTTCTACCGAGCTCATCGAAGAGGCTATGATCTTCGCTAACGAGGCTGTGGCCCTCTACTTGGAAGAGCGGGGCTATCCCTGCCCCTTCCGCAGCCATGAGCCTCCGGCTGCTGATAGCATCGCTGCTCTCTTGCCGGTGCTCCAGGAATCCAAATGGTTCACGCGGGAGATGGCTCGCAAGCTGGCTGTGGCAGACCCCTACGCCATCCAGGAAGTGCTCACGGCCGTAGAGGGTCGCCGGGAGGAGACGCTTGTGTCCACCCTGCTTTTGCGGTGCATGGCTCGGGCTCATTATAGTTTGGAGAACCTGGGTCACTACGGTCTGGGTCTGGATTCCTACTGCCACTTCACGAGCCCCATCCGACGCTATCCTGACCTCTTGGTCCATCGGCTGCTGAAGCTAGCCTTCGCCCGGGATCAGAGGAGCGCGGCTCAGAAGAAGGACATGCTGTGCACTGCCTGTGAGAGGTGCTCTGAGGGGGAGCGCGTGGCAGAGGCCGCCTCCACAGATGCCACCCGAGCGCTCATGTGCCTCTATATGGAGCAGTTCGTGGGCACGGCCTTCTCGGCTACCATCTCCGGGGTGGCCAGCTATGGGCTCTATGTGCAGCTGGAGAACTGCGCTGAGGGACTTCTGCCTGTGCGCGGGCTGGGGGATGAGCACTTCGCCTTCGATCCGGTGCGTCTCACGCTCACGGGCAGCAGCTCAGGAGAGGTCTACCGGTTGGGAGATGCCATCTCTGTGCGCCTCGTGGAAGCCGACAGCCAGCTCTCTCGGCTCACCTTCTCGCTTAGCGCGCGCTCTTGAGCTTCATAGCCATCAGATGCCGCAGCTGAGGTGTGCAGCCTCAAACCCTCGCTGTCCACGGAGCAAGATGGGCCTATAATGAGAACCACATCCAAGCAAGGTCGAAAGGAATAGGCAAGTGGCAAGCGTATCTACAGCAGATTTCAGGAATGGCATGTGCATCGTCAACAATGGCAAGATGTGCACCATCGTCGAGTTCCAGCATGTGAAGCCCGGCAAGGGCGGCGCCTTCGTTCGTACGAAGCTCAAGGACATCAAGACCGGCCGCGTGGTGGATTACACGTTCAACTCCGGCACCAAGTTCGACTCCGTTCGCCTGGAGACGAAGAAGATGCAGTACCTCTACAACGATGGCTCTGACTTCTATTTCATGGATAACGACACCTATGAGCAGATGTCCATCCCGGCCGCTACGGTGGGTGAGGCTGCGAAGTGGTTGAAGGAGAATGACGAGGCTTCCCTGCTCTACGCAGGGGATGAGCTCATCTCCATCGAGCCGCCCATGTTCGTCGAGCTTGAGGTCACCCACACCGAGCCCGGCTTCAAGGGAGACACCGCTACCTCCACCACCAAGCCCGCTACCCTAGAGACGGGCATAGAGGTGCAGGTGCCCACGTTCATCGAGATAGGGGATGTGCTCCAGATGGATACTCGTGACGGGCGGTTCATCAAGCGCGTCTGACCTGATCTGACATCAAGCCGTTCAAGGACACTGGCTCTCGACCGGTGTCCTTTCCTCTATAATGGGACGTTCGAAACAGAAGGGTTCTTTGATACGCGAATGAAGGAGGTGCGCCTGTGGCCAGACTTCAGATAATGGATACCACCATCCGTGATGGCCAGCAGAGCCTTTGGGCCACGCGCATGCAGATAGGCGAGATGCTCCCCATCCTCCCCAAGATGGATAAGGTGGGTTACTGGGCCATCGAAGCCTGGGGTGGCGCCACGTTCGATTCCTGCCTGCGCTTTTTGGATGAGAATCCCTGGGAGCGGCTGCGCTCCATCAAGGCCAATACGCCGAACACGCCGCTGTCCATGCTCTCTCGTGGGCAGAATCTGGTGGGGTACAAGCACTACTCTCGGGATATCGTGTTCCATTTCATCCAGGCGGCCCATCGCAATGGCATCGAGGTCTTCCGCGTGTTCGATGCTCTGAATGACATCCGCAACGTGGTCGACAACGCTGAGGCCATCAGAGAATGCGGTGCTCACTTCGAAGGAGCCATCTCCTACACCGTATCTCCTGTCCACACCCTGGACAGCTTCTTGGAATACGGTCAGGCCCTGAAGGACCTAGGGGCGGACAGCATCGCCATCAAGGACATGGCGGGCATGCTCACCCCCTATCGCACAGAGCGCATGGTGAAGGCCTTCAACGCCGAAGTGGGCCTGCCGGTGCACATCCACTGCCATTACGTGGGCGGCATGGCTCCAGCCAACATCATCAAGGCGGCAGAAGCTGGGGCGGCCATCGCGGATACGGCCCATGCGCCGCTGGCCTTTGGCAACTCCCATCCTGCAGTGGAGATGATCGTGGCTGCCTTCCAGGAGAGCCGCTATGACACCGGCCTCGATCTTGACCTGCTCTTCGAGATATCCGAATACTGGGAGGAGATGCGCAAGCGCGGTCATTACAAGCGCGGCGTCTCCTCGCTCACCCATATGAAGGTCTTCTCCCATCAGGTGCCCGGCGGCATGATGAGCAACCTCATGAGCCAGCTGGAAGTCCAGAAGGCTCGTGACCGTCTCCCTGAGGTGATGGCGGAGATCCCGAAGGTGCGTGCTGAGGTGGGTTATCCGCCGCTGGTCACGCCCTTGTCCCAGATCGTGGGCACCCAGGCAGTCTTCAACGTGCTCACGGGCAAGCGTTGGAGCGTCATCAGCAAGGAGATGAAAGATTACATCTGCGGCTTCTATGGGAAGGCACCCGGCCGCATGGATCCCGCCATCGTGGCGAAGGTGACTGATGGCCAAGAGATCCTCGACCCGGACGTGGCTCCGGGCACGCTGGCTACCACCACCTATGAGCAGGTGGCCGAAGAGATAGGCGATCTTGCCCATAGCGAAGAGGACGTGCTCATGTACGCGCTCTTCCCCAATGAGGCGCGTACCTATCTGAGCAAACATCGCACATCCGAACGTGTCGATTTCATGTTGGAGCAGGAGTCTTCGGATACCAAGGAGGACGATTACGTGGACATCAACCAGATCAGGCAGCTGGCAGAGCTGGCCCAAGAGAGCGGTGTGGGAGAGATCGTCGTAGAGGAAGAGGGCGTACGCGTGGCCATCCGCATGCCCGGCGAGGGTGTTCCGGTCCAGGCGGCTGCAGTGCCGACTGTTCCTGCGGCAGCGGCCCCCGCAGCACAGGCAGCTCCGGTCGCTCCTGCCGAAGAGGCGGAACATCCTTCCACCTGGTACAAGGTCACAGCGCCCATGGTGGGTACCTTCTACGAGGCCCCAGCTCCCGGAGAGCCTCCCTTCGTCAAGGTAGGGGACGAAGTGGCTGCCGGTGAGACTCTCTGCATCGTAGAGGCCATGAAGCTCATGAACGAGATCACCGCTGAGGAGATGGGTACCGTGCGCGAGGTGTGCCTTGAGGATGCCACGCCGGTGGAGTTCGGCACGGTGCTCTTCTACATCGAGCCTCATGACCAAGCTAAGACTATTCCCCCGGAGCAGGCATGATGTTCCAGAAGATACTCGTTGCGAATCGGGGCGAGGTAGCGCTGCGCGTCATGCGCGCCGCCCGGGAGCTGGGTGTGAAGACGGTTGCGGTCTATTCCACCGAAGACGCCGACACCCTGCCCGTTCGCTATGCAGATGAGGCAGTCTGCATCGGCCCGGCGCCCTCTACCCAAAGCTACCTTCAGATGGGCAACATCATCGAGGCAGCCAAGGCCACCGGGGCTGAGGCCATCCATCCCGGTTATGGCTTCTTGGCTGAGAACGCTGAGTTCGCCCGTCTTTGCGAAGAGAACGACATCGTCTTCATCGGCCCTTCGGCTGAGTGCATCGAGAAGATGGGAGACAAGGCCACAGCCCGCAAGACTATGACCGCATGCGGTGTGCCCACGGTGCCCGGATCTGATGGTCTGTGCGACACCGTGGAAGAGGCGCGTGTCTTCGCCGAGGCCGTGGGCTATCCCGTGCTCATCAAGGCTACAGCCGGTGGCGGTGGCAAGGGTATGCGAGAAGCCCACACACCCGAAGAGCTGGAGAGCCAGTACAAGGCTGCACGCACCGAAGCCGCTGCCGCCTTCGGTGATGACGGTGTCTATCTGGAGAAGCTGGTGCTCAGGCCTCGCCACGTTGAGATCCAGGTGCTGGCGGATGATTTCGAGAACCGCATCGCGCTCTGCGAGCGGGACTGCTCCATCCAGCGCAGGCATCAAAAGCTCATCGAAGAGGCCCCCTCGCCTGCTTTGGATGAGGATACCCGTCGCCAGATGGGAGTGGCTGCCATTCGTGCTGTGCGGGCGGTGGATTATCGCAATGCGGGTACCATCGAATTCCTCTTGGATGAGCGCGGTGACTTCTACTTCATGGAGATGAATACACGCGTTCAGGTAGAGCATCCTGTGACCGAGATGATCACGAATACGGATATCATCAAAGAACAGATCCGCATCGCATCAGGCGAGCCCATCAGCTGTGCCGAGCGCGCTCCGTTCACTCCCGAGGGTCATGCCATAGAAATGCGCATCAACGCTGAGGACCCTGACCACTCCTTCCGGCCTTCGCCGGGTACGGTCACTCGGTTCCGCCTTCCGGCAGGTCCCGGGGTGCGGGTGGAGACGTTCGTAGAAGAGGGGTCCAAGATATCCCCCTACTACGATTCGCTCTTGGCCAAGGTGATCGTCCATGGCCAAGACAGGGCGGAATCCATCGCTCGGGCCAAGCGGGCCTTGGATGAATTCCAGATAGAGGGAGTGGCCACTACCATCCCGTTCCATAAGCGCGTGCTGGATGATGCCGTCTTCGTGGCGGGGGATGCCACCACTGATTTCATCGAAACCCAGATGGGAGACTTGCTATGACGGAAGCTACTTCGTCGAAGAACATGATGCTCGGCCCTGGTGTCATCGACACCATCATCTCCATCACCGTCTCTGAGACCGACGGCGTGGCCAGCATCGGCTCTCCGGTCACCAATGGTATCCGGGCCATGTTCGCGGCGGGCCCCTCTACCTCAGGGATAGAGACATCTCGGGATGAGGAGGGCAATCTGGAGGTAGCGCTCCATATCAGCGTTTACTATGGTTTCGTACTGCCGGATCTGGCTGAGAAGCTCCGGGAGGCCATCGCGAATGCTCTCATGGTACAAGTGGGCATCCCTGTGAGCCGGGTGGATATCTACATTGATAGCATCCAGTTCCCAGCGCAAGGGTAGCCTTCCGTGGCGCGCAAGCATGAAAGGACAGCGGCTCGTAGGGCTGCTGCTCAGGTCCTCTATTCGGCTGCCATCCGGGAGATGAGCGCTGCCGATATGCTGAAGGATGGTCTGGTGGATTGCTTGGAGCATCCACTGACAGACTATTCCCTCCAATTGATCTCAGGGATAGAGGAGCACGGTGTTGAGATAGATGCCACCATCTCGCGCCTAGCGAAGAACTGGACCTTAGAGCGCATGCCGCTGATGGATGTGACCATCATCCGCATCGCTTTGTTCGAGATGCTCCATGTGGATGAAGTGCCTATTTCCGTTTCCATCAACGAAGCGGTCGAGCTGGCGAAGTGCTTCGGCTGTGAGGATGACTCCCCTAAGTTCGTCAACGGGATGTTGGGCAGCGTGGCTCGTCAGATGGAGGCGGAGGTGCCTGATGGGGTGGTCTGCCAAGAGGGAGACGATCAATGAGCACCATGACATTCGACGATTCCAAAGCCCGGCTGGAAGAGATAGCCTCTCAGGTGGAAGATGAGAGCATTTCTTTGGATGAGGCTCTCGCGCTCTTCGAGGAAGCGGTTACCCTGGGGCTCCATGCCTGCGAAGTGAGCGAACAGGATATCCAGCAAGATGTCCAAGAGTCCACTGCCGAATCAGAGATAGATGAGCCTTCTCAAGACATGCCTGTTGAGGCCAGTGAGCCGAGGCAAGAAGATGAGACCGGCCGATAAGCGCATACTGGATTGCATCTCTAGCCCCCAAGACCTTCACCTGTTGAGCGTTGAGGAGCTAGGGATCCTGGCGGGAGAGATCCGTCAGCAGATCATAGCCACCACCTCCAAGACCGGAGGGCACGTGGCTTCTTCTCTCGGGGCGGTCGAGATCATCTTGGCCTGTCATAGCGTGTTGGATGCCCCTGAAGACAAGCTCGTCTTCGATGTGGGTCATCAGTCCTATGCTCATAAGCTCGTGACAGGACGCCTCGCCGCCTTCGACAGCCTGCGTGCCTACGGTGGCCTCTCAGGCTTCCCGAAACCCTCAGAGAGCCCCTTCGATACGCATCCCTCCGGCCATGCCTCGGATTCCCTTTCGGTGGCATCCGGTTTCGCCAAGGCGAAGGTGCTCATGGGCTCTTCTGAACGGGTAGTGGCCATCATCGGGGATGCTGCCCTAGCCGGGGGCATGGCCTTCGAAGCCCTGAACTACATCGGTAGCCAACAGCTGCCCATGGTCATCATCCTGAACGACAATGAGATGTCCATCTCCAGGAATGTAGGCGCCCTCATGCGTCATCTGGGCAATGTTCGCTCTAACCGCGGCTACCGGCAGACCCGGGACTTCATCCAGGAGAGGATGGAGCATGGAGGGTGGGTGAGCAATGCCTTCGTGGAGCTTGGGCGGCGCATGAAGGATTCCACGAAGCATATGTTCCTCCCGGATTCAATGATCTATGAGCAGCTGGGCATCGTCTGCACGCCGCCGATCAACGGCAACAGCATCGCTGAGATGCAGGAGATGCTTCGGCTGGTGCTCCCTATGGATTGTCCTGTTCTCATCCATGCGGTCACCAAGAAGGGGGCAGGCTACGGGCCGGCCGAGGCAGACCCTGTCCGTTTCCATGGCATCAGCCCGTACAATCCTGCAACCGGAGAGACGTACCCCAAGCCGGCTCCCGGACCGAAGTTCACGGATGTCTTCGGAAGCGCTCTGGTCCGTGAGGCAGAGGCCGATGAGCGCATCGTGGCCATCACTGCAGCCATGGAGGAAGGAACGGGCCTGCGGCCCTTCCACGAGCGCTTTCCCGAGCGGTTCATCGATGTGGGCATTGCTGAGGAACAGGCGGTGGGCATGGCTTCAGGCCTGGCGGCGGCGGGGCTGAAGCCGGTGGTGGCTATCTATTCCACCTTCATGCAGCGCGCGTTGGATCAGGTGGTCATAGACGTGGCCCTGGCGAAGCGCGATGTGATCTTCGCTTTGGACCGGGCTGGGCTCGTGGGCGATGATGGCCCCACCCATCATGGCGCCTTCGATATAGCTTTCATGCGGCTCGTCCCCTCCATGCGGGTCCTGGTTCCCTCAGATGTGGATGAGCTGCGAAGTGCTGTGCATACGGCGCTCAGGCTCGAAGGCCCTGTTTCCATCCGCTATCCCCGCGGTTGCGCTGATGCCCCAGGGACGGGAGAGACACAGCTTTTGGATGTCGGGCGTGCGCTCAAAGTGCGCGAAGGCGCGGATGCAGCGTTGCTCGCCTGGGGACGACCTGTGCAGGCAGCCCTCATGGCAGCAGAGGAGCTTGCCCGAGAAGGGGTCTCCTGCGCGGTCTATGACATGCGCTGGGCCAAGCCCATCGATGCAGAGGCTGTGCGCGAAGCTGCTGCGTGCGGCGCTCTCATCACCCTTGAAGAGGGTTCTATCATCGGCGGTGCCGGTTCAGGCGTGCTCGAACTGTTGGCGGCTGAGGGGCTCACGCCTCGTGTGCGCACAATGGGTTTGCCGGATGAGTTCGTCATGCAAGGGGACACCTCGCTGCTCCTTGAGGATGTCGGGCTGGATACCCCCTCGATCTGCGCTGCTGTGCGCGATCTCCTGTAGCTGTTACAGGCTCATGAACGGTAGGCTTCGCCTGGGTTAACACCTTCGTTCAGGTGCATTAATTCGCGCTCGTTTGTCCTTTCCCCCTTCGCTGTTCTGAGACCATCATCTGCGGATCTGGTCTTACGGGAAGGAAGGAAGAGAGATGGAGGAGGGCATATCAGCTTTCATGATGATGTGCGTCATGCTCGTGCTGCTCATGACGCCGGGGCTCGCGTTCTTCTACGGTGGCCTGTCAAGGCGAAAGAACGTAGGGAATACGATGATCATGGTGTTCGCTGCCATTGGGGTAGCAGCTATCACGTGGACGATGATCGGATGGTCCATCGCCTATGGGGGTAGTGGGGAGGATCCGTTGTTCGGTGGGTTCGATCAGCTCATGCTCATGGGAAGCATGGAGTTCGCGCTGCCTGAAGCTGATGCGCAATCTGCGGGCACGTATCCACAGCTCATCGATGTGGTGTTCCAGATGGCATTCTGCATGATAACCACGGCGATCATCACGGGCGGCGTTGCCGGAAGGATGAGGTTCGGTGCTGTGGTGGCGTTCCTGTTCCTCTGGACGGTCGTTGTGTATCCGGTCCTGGCGCACATGGTCTGGGGCGGAGAAGCATCGCTCATCGGCGGTATGATCGGTGCCCTTGACTTTGCTGGTGGTGATGTCGTCCATATCTCAAGCGGTCTCACGGCGCTCATCCTCTGCATCCTCTGTGGCAAGCGCAAGGGCTTCGGTGCCATGAGCTATCGTCCGCATAACGTGCCCTTCGTCGCCCTGGGAGCAGCGCTTCTGTGGTTCGGGTGGTTCGGCTTCAATGCAGGCAGCGCCTTTGCGCCTGATGGGGTTGCTGCGCTCGCACTGGTGAATACGGTGTGCGCTTCCGGTGCAGGTATCATCTCGTGGATGATCGTTGAGCGCATCACCGTCAAGAAGCCGACGCTCATCGGAGCTTGTACAGGGCTCGTGGCTGGCCTTGTGGTCATCACACCAGCTGCGGGCTTTGTAGAGCCGTGGGCGGCCCTGCTCATGGGCTTGCTCGCGTCACCCGTCTGCTATCTGGCCATCTCTCACGCCAAGAGGCTCCTCGGCTATGACGATGCCCTAGACGCCTTCGGTTGCCATTGCGTCGGCGGGATCCTCGGCGGTGTGCTCACTGGCATCTTCTGCGTGCCGGAGCTTTCGTGGACGGAATTCGGCGGCCTCATCTATACCGGGGACCCGACACTCTTGGGTGCACAGATCCTGGGCATCGTCGTCACCATCGCATTCGTAGGGGTGCTGGACATCATCATCGGGCTGATCCTGAAGGCGTGCTACAAGGGGAGCTTGCGGGTGAGCGATGAGGCCGAAGCGCTCGGATTGGATATCTCAGAGCACGGTGAATCGGCATATCCGGCCTATATCGGGTTGGACTAGGAGGAGGATAC
>CAJUQK010000016.1 GCA_910588205.1 uncultured Eggerthellaceae bacterium | reverse complement strand
GGGTGGTTTATTTCCCGCCACGCTGCGCGTGCCGGGCAGGGTCACGACCCTGAATTAGACGAACACCCTTCTACCGGGTGTTCGTCTTTCTTACCAAGCTTAAGCAAAGCCCCCTATAACAAGATTACGCTTCACCACAAGAGCACTGAAATGGATCGGATATGCCTTCGATTCTCCTGATCGCGTCCATCCTATTGTTGTACAATCTATGTTGTACTAAGGAGGCGCTATGGAAGATGCCATGGTCACCGGTCGCATGCCCTTTCAGAAGAAGGCAGCTGGGAATGCAGTCCTGAGGGATGCGGGGTTGAATGCCTCGCAGGCCATCAATCGCATGTATTCCAAGCTCATAGAAGATCATTCTGCCAGCTTCCTTGATGGCAGTGATAGCTGCCTTGAAGACGAGTCCACCAAATGGGCAATGGCAGCCTCCTTCATCGACACGCTCCTGGTCCCCTTAAGCTCAGACATCTCAGATATGAACGACATCGACGTGAAGATGAGCCGCCTTCGCTCCCGGGGCTTGGTATAGATGGCGAAGGTACGGGTCCTTCTGGACACTAACATCATCGTTGACTGCCTCAGCATGCGTGAACCCTTCTATGAGCTTGCCCGGCGTGTGCTCCTCTGCGGACGCGTTGGAGAATTCGAACTGTGGTCGGCCTCGTCCCAATTCACTGACTTGATCTATATCCTCTCGAATGGTGGCGCTAAGGATCGCCTGGCTCCCGCTCTGTCCGCGCTCCAAGGGTTGAGATCATTCGTGAACGTCTATCCTATCGGCACGGCTGAGATAGATGCAATGTTGGCAACGGGATGGAAGGATCCAGAAGACGCGCTCCTCTACGAGGTAGCCATGAAGGTGAGAGCTGACGCGATCGTCACTAGGAACGCATCGGACTTCGAAACCACTGCCATGAACATCTTCAGCTGTGATGAGCTCTTCACTTGGCTCTTGGAGAGCTTCGGACTGGACTACTCTGAGGTCCCCCTCTAGCTGGACGCATCGCTCAGCCTGCAATGGGCTCAACACCGGCCTGGAGCACCACCATCCGGGAAACGATGCGTTGCGCACACACGGGGGATGCGTTGCGTGAAGACCACGCGCAACATATCCATTGAGTCAATCACCGGTCGGCCTACCGCACAGGGGTTGTTCCGGGTGTCACAGGGGGCCGATCCAGATCGGCCCCTACAACGCATGGTTCACCCGGGTGCACCATCGGGCGGACCTGAGGTCCGCCCCTACAGGCAACCTGTTATGCATGGTTCACCCGAAAGAAACCTGTCACACATGCATGTCTCACCCGAGGAAACCTGGCACACGATCCGTAGGGGTCGACCTCGGTCGGCCCGAATCCGTTACAACCCAGAAAACCACGCAGGTGTATACAGGTCACAACCCTCACCCCGCTGCTTCGCAGCGGGAATAGTCAGGCGGCGGATTTGACCCGTGAGCAAGGGAACCCTGTGCGCCGCACATCTTTTCGCGCGAAGCGCGACAATGCGGCGGCAAGCCGCCCGCAGTGATGATGCGGACCCGAAGGGTCCCATCAGCAGTGCGGTGAGGATTTTTTTGTTTTAGACAGAAGACAGCCCTTCCCCGTGAGGGGTTGAGGCCGATTCTGAGGACCAGAAACCCATGATATACATCATCATGGGTTTCGCCTGTCCGAAGCCTAAGGCCGAACGCCCCTTGCGGGGAGGGCGTTTGTCTCAGGTGCAAAAAGGGCGGATCTAGATCCGCCCCTACGCACAACCATGCATGTAGCCCCGGGCCGACCACGGTCGGCCCCTACGCACAAAGTTGCCTCAGGTGCGGCACTGGGCTAGCTAGTCAGATTCCAAAATCCGGAATGAAGCTCTCCTGAGCAGGATCACCCTCCTGCCAGAAGTAGTCTTCGAAGCCTAGCTCATCAGCCGCATCAAGCATGCGTTCGTATTCATCAGAGGTGAGCACGCGTCCCAGCTCAGGGAAGCTACACAGGATAGGTGAGCCGCTCGGAATGACAGGCGTGTACTGGCTCATAAGGGAGAGCAAAAGACCGCTTCCGAACCGACTCCTCAGAAGATGCAGCACCTCAAGGGATGCCTCAACCTGACCGGGTAGGATGAGGTGACGCACCACCACTCCCCTTAGGAGGCGCTGGCTCCCCTGATGATAGTCATAGACTGGCTCTCCTGCTTGCGAGACCATCTCCTCCAAGGCCTTAAGCGCCCAGGTGGGATAATCTGCAGCCCTAGAGAGCTCTTGGGCCAGACGGCTGTCAGCGTACTTGAGATCAGTGAGATACACATCCACGAAGCCTGCGTTATCCCGCAGAGCCTCCACCGTTTCATAGCCGCTGGTGTTCCAAACGATGGGCAGATGAAGCCCGCGTTCGCGAGCCATATGGATGGAAGCGCGAATGGAAGGAGCGAAATGGGTGGGGGTAACCAGATTCACGTTCATCGCCCCGGCTTCCTGCAATGAGATCATCTCAGAAGCCAGCTCATCCACGCTCAGCTCCTGGCCCCTGAGGCTACGGGATATGGCTTGGTTCTGACAGTAAACACATCTCAAAGAACAGCCAGGAAAGAAGATGGTACCGCTTCCTGCCGCGCCACTGATAGGCGGCTCCTCCCAATGGTGCAACATCACATGGGAGACAAGCAGTCTTCCATCGGCACCGCATGCTCCCCGCTCCCCTGAGCTACGATCAGCGTTGCACAGACGCGGACAGAGCCTGCATCCCGCCATCAGAGAGCCGCTCAGTTCGAAGAGTAGCCTGTAGATATCCCGAACATCTCGTTGAGGTAGTCATCCTCTTCATCGAAGCCCTCTTCGTCCGCCTCGTCAGCAGGCCCTTCCTCACCCTGATACAGAGCATTCGCCCGTGACCAATCAAGGCCATAGCTCTCCCCATCATGGTCAGAGCCGTAGACCAGGGCCAATGCAGCAGGGCTCTTGGAGGCTCCCCCGATGACAGCCAGCAGCTCTAGCAAATGGAAGGCGCTTTCCACTTGGGGCAGGATGATCTCGTGGTCATCAGCGGCCATGAGGATGCTGGAGAGCTCTGCCATGAGCATCTCGACGCTATAGGACCCATTGAAGCGCTTCTGAGCCACAGCCTCAAGGACATCGGCGACCATCGGCGTGGTGGCTGCAGGAGAGAGCGGTGGGGCCTCTGTTCCTAAGATGAGCGTACGCGCACCCTTGGAGAGCGCCAGAGCCTCTACGGCGCTCATGATCTGAGCGGTATCCTGGATGATGATGATCATGCGTGCCAGCTGACAGGCTGCCGCCGATGACCGTTCTTCCCGCTGGGAGAACACGGCATCCAACAGAGCCTCTGCACGAAGGAGGGCATCTCCTTCACCGTAGCAGAACGTTATCAGATTCTCCCTCTCCAAACCGTGGGCAGCCACCTTGTTCCGCACCACCGCCGGAGCCGTGACCATGGAAAAGCCGCTCAAAGTGGCAACGGCATTCATCTCATCGGCGAAATTAGGGGTGACCGGGCTCATGTCTATCACCTGAGCCCCCTCTACCATCCTCTGAAGCAGACCGTCCTCGCCGAAGTAGAGGTCTTCCAGCTGGGTCATGGTGGTGCAGTAGGTGATGACGAAACCGGCGGCTTCCACTTCGCCTTCACGGGTGAAGCCAGCCTGGGTCAGCCGCTCCTGGATCTGCTCGATGAAGTGGGCATTACCCCTGAAAGCGTAGGTTGACATCTACTTCCCACCCTTCACGCGACGAGCGATACGGTCAGCCACTGAGAGCTTCTCACGCTGATCAGACCCCCAGAAAGCCACCGCCAGCATGCCAGGCCCCACATGGGCACCGATAACCGGTCCGATAGAGGTCTCTACGATATAGATGTTCTCGTCTATCTTGGTTATGGCATCTTTCAGACGCTGAAGATCCTTGACCGCATCGGCGCTTCCCAAGATGCAATAATGGCTCAGGTCATCTTCAGCGATATTCTTCTCGAAGTACTCGGCCAAAGCTTTGATGCCCTTCTTCCGGCCACGAGCCACACCCACCAACTGGAGCTTGCCCGTGATGTTGTCAACGGTAAGCAAGGGCTTCACGTCCAACTTCGACCCAGCCGCTGCCACCCCAGAGGGAATCCGGCCACCCCGACGCAGAGCCTCTAGGTCCTCAACCATGAATTCGCAATCCACGAAATAGCGCGCCTCTTCTGCCCACTCTGCCATCTCCTTGGCTGAAAGCCCCTTGTCCAACTGGCGCAATGCCTCATAGATCAAGACTCCCTCGGCAATGGAGGGTAGCTTCGTGTCAACCACATAGAGCTGGAAGTCAGGGTATTCCTTGAGGATCTGGTCGCGCACCAGTACCGCTGCATCATAGCTGCCCGAAAGACCGCTCGTGAACGAGAGATAGACCGTAGGCGTTCCCTCTTCAGCTGCTGCGGTAAAGACCTCGGTGAGCTGAGGGACAGAGAGTTGGGCGGTAGAAGGCTCTACCCCCTTGCGCATGCGCTCATAGAAGTCATGGGCTGAGGTAGTCTGGAACAGATCATCCTCAAAAGTGCCCCCGTCCACGATATAGGGGAATTTGAGAAGATGCACCTCGTCGCGCAACAAGAGGTCTACCGGCAGATCGCAGCAGGAATCCAGAATCAGATGACAGTTGGGCATAGGTTCCTCCTTTCGGGTCAGGCGGTGAAGATGAGCTCATCGGTGGGGAGGTCAAGCTTACCCTGGACATAGCGAACACATTCGTAAGCAAGCCCTACGGCTGGGCCCACATGGACGCCGATGACCGGGCTTGCGGGGCGCACCTCCACAGAGCATCCGGCTATGCGCTCAACCTCAGCATGGAATGATTCAAGGATCTGGGTCTTCTTCCCGATGTAGTGGACCACCACTCGCTTGAGCCCGTAGCACTCCACATCTGCCTGAAAGCACTTGAGCATCTCATTCACGGCCCGCTTCATGGTACGAACCTTCGCTATAGCCTGAGGCATGCCATTGAAGACGCTGATGACGGGTGTGATCTTGATGGCCGAGCCCATGAGCGCCACCACAGGACCGATGCGTCCCCCGGCCTTGAGAAAAGCCAGGGATTCGGGAACGAAGAGGATGCGCGAACAGAGGATGCCATTGACCACAGCAGCAGCGCACTCTTCTAAGGTTCTTCCCTCATCCCGGGCATCTGCCCCATCCAAAAGCGGGAATGCCTCATCGGCGCAAGTGGAGAGAGAATCTATGAGCACGCAGCGAAAATCTATGTTGTGCGACTTGACGGTTCGAGCAGCCCGAACGGCTCCCTCGAACGTGCCAGAAAGCCCTCCCGAGATGAATACACCCAGAACATCATCACCCGCCGAAGCAGCCTCTTCGAAGAAACCCTCCAGCAGATGCTGGGAGGGTTGGCTGGAGGAGGGGATATCATCGATACGGTCCTCGAGACTGCCATAGAAACCGTCTATATCCATGGCAGTCTCGAGCTGTTCGCCACCGTCATAACGGACGTAGAGCGGAGCTATGGTGATGCCTCGCTCCTTGGCTACAGCCGGAGGAATGCCCGTCGTGGAATCGGTTATCATCCGGATCATCTCATCACCCTTTCGGCGTTTGTGGCCATCAAGCCCTCAAGCGTCGCAATCGATGCGCCTCAGCTTCGCGATGAGCTTTTGGCGGCGGTCATGGAGCCCGCGCTCCAAGCCCACGGGGTAGGTATGCGGATTCAGCATGCGAAGCTGACTCTCATCCAAGGTAGCCAGCTCGTCCCGAGCCCGGGACTGAGCCACTAGAGCATCCCGGTCGTCTTCGGCAAGGACCACTCTACCGCCCTCGAAGAGCGGCGTGAGCAATGTCTTGAAGCGCTTGCCGCCCAGTTGCTTTTGCCGAAGGGGATCCATAGGATCGACGATGGTCTGATCAGGATCTTCCAGATCAGAGAAGATATCGAAGACCATATCCCCCGCTATCTTCCCGTCCTCATGGTAGTAGCGACGCACATCCAGCACGCCGGGAGTGGTGAGCTTCGTGGTGGATTCTGATATCTTCAAGCGGTCAGTCCAGCCAGCATCCCCTGGCATGCGAATGGCCGAGAGCTTGTAGACGCCCCCCAAAGTGGGCTGATCGAATGCGGTAGCCAGCTTCGTACCCACACCCCAGATATCCACCGGAGCCCCCTCGTCCAAGATGGACTGGATGAGCACCTCGTCCAGATCGTTGGTGAGCATGATGCCCACATCGTGCAGCCCGGCCTCGTCCAGCTTCCGCCGGGCCATCTTCGCCAACCAAGCAAGGTCGCCTGAGTCTATGCGGATGGCACGGAGGCGCTCTCCCCGATCGCGCATCTCCAACCCCACGGTGATGGCGTTCTGGATGCCCTGTTCCACATCATAGGTGTCTACCAGAAGGCTGCAATTATTGGGAGCCACTTGGGCGTATTCCCGAAATGCCGTCAGCTCATCCGGGAACGACATCACCCAGGAATGAGAATGGGTCCCTGATACGGGCAGGGAAAAGAGCTTCCCCGCGAGCACATTGGATGTGGAAGCACAGCCACCCACCACCGCAGCCCGAGAAGCCCAAAGGGCCCCCGTACCCTGGGCGCGCCTGAGACCGAATTCGGTCACCGGACGCCCGGAAGCAGCCTGGCAGACCCGAGCTGCCTTAGTGGCGATCAGCGTTTGGAAGCTGATGCAATTGAGGAGCATAGTCTCGAGCATCTGGCATTGCATGATGGAGCCTTGGACCCGGATCACCGGTTCATTCGGGAACACTACCGTTCCCTCCCGTACCCCCCAGACAGAGACATCCAGGCTGAAGCCACGCAGATATTCCAGAAAGCCTTGATGGAAGAGAGCACCCCCTCCAGGAGCCGGAATATCCGCCAAATAGGCTATGTCCTCTTCGGTGAACCGATACTCCCCCAACATCTCAGCCAGCTGGGCCATCCCGCAGGCGATGGCATAACCACCCCTGAAGGGATAATCCCGGAAGTACATATTGAACGTGGCTTCCTCATCCGCTTTACCCGCCTCCAGATAGCCCTGAGCCATGGTGAGCTGGTACAAATCGGTGTAGAGGGACCACTCCATCGCCATCAAGCGCCTCCCTCGGGAGGGCTGCTGGGTTTGCGACGACGACGGCGACGGCGTTTCTTCGGCGCATCTCCCTGAGACGTCTTCTCATCCTCACGCCTTGGGGCCTTTTCCTTAGGACGAGCGAGGCCAGAGGACTTCTGACCCGGCCGAGGCCCAGAGGAGCCTTTGCCGCCTTGACCTTGGGGCTTCGTCCCCTTCTCCGCAGGAGCTCCCGCCTTGCCACCGCTGATCTTGGTGGAACGCCTGCGGGATTTGCGATTCTTCGGTTTATCTGCAGGCTTGGAAGCCTCGTTCGCTGCGGCTTCGCCGCCTGACACCTTCTTGGAGCGGCGACGACGGCGCTTGCGGTCAGCTCCTGCCAGAGGGTCAGCTGCAGTGCCCTCATGATGCACCGCACCTCCCCCGCCCAGCTTATCCGTGCCGGTGAACTGGGAGGTTGAGAAGATATCCAAGCTGCCTTCGAACACCACCGCTGTGGGAGCAGTGGCTTCTTCCCAGCCCTCTTGGCTCACCACCTTAGGGCGCTGGCCTTCAGCAGGTTCTTCGAAAGCAGATAGCGGAACGCTCACAGGCTTCTCGCCTTCCAAGCGCAGCTTGACCTCTTCACGAAGCACATCCAAGGAATCCACCTTGGCAGGTCCATCAGGCGTTTGAACGGTGTTACCCACCTTAGGAGCACGGGATTTGAAATCCTTGTAGGCTTCGTTCTCATAGCGAAGGCAGCACATCAGCCGTCCGCAGAGCCCGGAGATCTTCTGGGGGTTCAAGGAGAGGTCTTGGTCCTTTGCCATGCGAATGGAGACCGGTTTGAATTCCCCTCCCAAGCGCTTGCAACAAACGATCTGGCCACAATGACCGAGGCCTCCCACGATGCGTGCCTCGTCCCGCACGCCGATCTGGCGCATATCCACGCGCACCTTGAAATGGGATGCGAGCTTGCGGACCAGGTCACGGAAATCTATGCGCTCTTCGGCTTCGAAGTAGAAGATGGCCTTGTCCCCATCAAGCAGATACTCAACGCTGACCGGGTGCATGTCCTCGCTGGTCTCTTTTGCCATCTCCTTGAATATGGGCATAGCCTCGCGGGAGAGCTCCTCCATGCGCCGCGCCTGCTCCATATCCTCTTCAGTGGCCACCCGTTCTACCCGACGAAGGGGGCTCTTCAGCCGCTTCACTTCCTCATGGGTGATCTCGAAGATATCCCCGGATGCTTGCCCCAACTCAAGGCCACGGGCGGTGGTGACCACCACATGGTCAGCCGCATGGACTTCCAGGCCGTTCGGGTCGAACCAGAGCGTCTTCACATTATAGGGAAGGTTCACAGGGAGAACCTGAACCATCAAGCACCTCTCTCATTTCGAAGAGCATCGCATCAAGGCATGTCTCAGGGGATACATTATAGTCTAGCGCCTGCTCCATCTCCTCGATCCGGCGCAGGGCACCGGCAGCGGCCGAGACGCTCACCCCAGATGCAGCCGCGTTCACCTGGGACAGGAGGTCTGTGTTGACGACCAGCTCAGGGGTGCCCGCCGCCACCATCATGACATCCCTCAACCAAGACTTCATGATGGCGATGCTCTGATGAAGGTATTCAGATGTCTTGAGGGAGAGCTGCCGCTTGTTGCGTGCCTCTATGCGGCGCAGGGCGGACTTCTCGAAGAGATCCTTGTTCTCTTCCAGCTCGGCTTCCTGCTTCACGCGAACATCATCCACGAGCGCACGAGAGCGTTCCACTATGGATCGAGCCAGCTTCAGCACCTGCCAGTCATCAGCGCGACCAAGCCCTGAGAGCTGATGCAGAAGCTCTTGACGAAACTGGATGCGCGCATTGCCCTTCTCTCGGATGAATCCGATGGCCCGGGTGATGGAGCCGGAGCAGGCCTCCATGACCTGCTGGGAGAGCTCCAGGGCAGCCCCCGTGTTCTGAGAGATGATGGCAGCCGCTTCGGAAGGCGGGATATGACGGAACGGCACGATCTGACAGCGGGAGGAGATGGTGGGCAGCACGCTTTCCCTTGTGCGCCCCAGCAGGATGAACACCACGTTATCCGGCGGCTCCTCTAAGGTCTTCAGGAACGCGTTCGCTGCGCTCACGCTCATGAGGTCAGCTCTGTCTAGGATGTAGATCTTGCGGTCGGACTGGATGGGGGCCAAGAAGACATCAGAGACGATGTCCCGTATCTGCTCGATCAGATACGAGGAGGCCCCTTCGGGAACATAGTAGTGCACGTCCGGATGCACGCGTCGCTTCGCCCGGCTGCACCCTTCACAAGCACCACAAGCGCTTCCCCGCGGACCCGCAGGTCCCTTCGGGCAAACGAGAGCCTGGGCCAGAGCGTAGGCAGCTTGGAGCTTGTTGGAGCCCGCAGGGCCGGTGAAGAGATAAGCGTGGGTGATGCGATCTGCCATCAGACTGGAGCGCAAGTAATCCCGGACCTGGGGCTGGCCAAGGATATTGTCGAAGGCATCCGGAGCCATCAGGCATCCTCTCCGACGGGAAGGTCAGTGCCCCTATGACTCCTCCGGTGAGAGGCATCCAAGCATGTCAGCTGTTCTTCCATCGAGAACGTGCCATCTGCAAGCCAAGGGAAGAGGTCGTCCAGATGAGCGAAGATGGCCCGAGCCGTATCAGAATGAGCACCAGTGGTCTCCACCGGGCGCACGCGGCCATCCTGGGACTGCGCAAGCTCGTCGAAAGCCTGATTCACCCGCTCATGGAAACCGCTCCCTGCCCGCTCAAGGCGATCCATCTCATCCCGGGCGGAGACGCGTCCACGCTTCTCTTGCACATCGGCACAACGCAAGACGATGGTACGATCCGGCATCAGGCCTTGAGTAGCGAAGCCGTTTGCCTGACGGATGAACTCCTCGGAAAGGCCCCGACCGCGCCCCTGGTAGGCCAGGGTAGAGTCAGCGAAGCGATCGCAGAGCACCACGGCTCCCCGCCTAAGAGCAGGGACGATGACCTCAGAGGTGATCTGAGCTCGGGCTGCCTCATAGATCAGAAGCTCCGTCTCAGGGGTCATCTCCGGGTTCGCTGGATCTAGCACGATGGCCCGCAGCTGCTCACCGATGGAAGTGCCGCCGGGTTCCCGAACGCGCACCACCTCAAGATCCGCCGCTTCCAGCACCTGAGCCAGAAATCTGATATGGGTGGACTTGCCCGCACCGTCACCGCCTTCGAAGGTGATGAAGACCCCAGGGGCATTCCGCTGGGGATGGATATCCCAGCGGCCAGTACCCGGTGCTACTCCCATTTAGCTGAGGCCCTTCGCACAGGCAGCCACAGCCTTCGCCACCACATCAGCCACTCGCGGATCGAAGGGGTCAGGCATGACGAAATCAGCGCTGAGTTCCTCGTCGCTTACCAAAGAGGCCAAAGCCTCAGCGGCTGCCAGCTTCATCTCCTCGGTTATGCGAGGAGCCCGCGAAGCCAGAGCACCTTTGAAGATGCCCGGGAAGGCGATGACGTTGTTCACCTGATTCGGGAAATCAGAGCGGCCGGTGCCCACCACCGCCGCTCCCGCGCGCTTCGCCTCATCCGGGTATATCTCCGGCACCGGATTGGCCATGGCGAAGACGATGGCATCTGGAGCCATGGTATGGACCATGGCTTCCGTCACCACTCCCGGCGCCGACACGCCGATGAAGATATCAGCTCCCACCAAGGCATCGGCTAAGGTCCCGCTCATATCATCCTTGTTCGTGACCTGGAGCATGGCCCGTTGGGCCTCATTGATGCCCTCAAGCTTCGAGGAGATGATCCCCCTGGAGCCACACATGATGATGTCTGCGAAACCATAGGACAGCAGGAGCTTTGCGATGGCGATACCCGCGGCCCCCGCCCCGCTCATGACCACGCGCACCTCGCCCACCTGCTTGTCTACCAGCTTGAGAGCGTTGATGAGAGCGGAGAGGACCACAATGGCCGTTCCGTGCTGATCGTCATGGAACACGGGGATATCCAGCAGATCGTTCAGGCGCTCCTCTATCTCAAAGCAGCGGGGGGCGGAGATGTCCTCCAGATTGATGCCTCCGAAGACCGGTGCCAGCTTGACGCAGGCATCCACGATCTGATCAGTGTCTTGGGTATCGAGGCACAGGGGGAAGGCGTTCACGTCTGCGAAGCGCTTGAACAGTGCACACTTCCCTTCCATGACCGGCAACGCGGCCACCGCGCCGATATTGCCCAACCCCAGCACAGCACTGCCGTCGGTCACCACGGCCACGGTATTGGACTTGATGGTGTAGTCATAGGCTCGATCAGGGTCTTCGGCTATCTCAATGCACGGCTCGGCTACACCGGGCGTATAGGCTATGGCCAGATCGTAGCGCGTATCCAGTTCCATCTTGGGGACGACTTCCAGCTTCCCGTCCCACGCTTTGTGCGCTTGGAGCGCTTCTTCCTGTATGGACATGGGCTTCCTCACCTCAAGGGCTCATTTGCAGTCTCTCATTCTATACCTTGCTCTAATATATCGGGATAGGACCAACCCCGAAGAGATGAGGATGACCCATGACCGAGGGTAACCGATCCATTGCGAACGACCCGGCATCATCACCGGCCATCTTGCTCTCAGCCGATCAGGTGGCCCAAGCGGTCTATGCGGGCATTCGCATGTGCGCCACTACCTTGCGCAGCGACGTCTTCACAGCCATCCAAAAGCTCTTTCGCACCGCTGAGGCTGATCATCCAGGTTCCCGAGAGGCATCCGTGCTGGAGAGCATCATCCGCAATGCGAACATAGCCCAGGAAAGGGACGTTCCCCTCTGTCAGGATACGGGGAGCGTGTGGGTCTGCTTGGAGGTAGGGCGCGACGTCCTCATGACCGCAGACACCCTCTCTCAGATAGACGAGGCGGTAGCCCAAGCCTATACCGAAGGGGGCCTGCGCATGAGCATCCTTGCCGATGCCCTCTTCCGCAGGACCAATACCAACACCAATGCTCCCGCCTTCACTGAAGTGCGCTTCCATGAGGGCTGTGGGTGCAAGCTGCACATGATGCTCAAAGGAGGCGGCTCAGACAACGCCTCTCGCCTGGTGATGTTGGCCCCTGGTGCCGGAAAAGAAGGCGTGAAACAGGTGGTATTGGATGCCGTCAAGGAAAAGGCAGCCAATGCCTGCCCGCCGCTCATCGTAGGTGTGGGCGTGGGGGGCACGTTCGACAAAGTGGCCGGCCTCTCCAAGCGAGCGCTCCTCCGGAAGTTGGATGAGCCCGCCGAAAGCGCCGAACAGGCAGCTTTCGAAGAGGAGCTCCTGGAAGCCATCAATGCCTTGGAGATAGGACCGGGGGCGCTTGGAGGGGCAACCACCGCCCTGGGCGTGCACTTGAAGACGGCACCGTGTCATATCGCCGCGTTGCCCGTGGCCGTGAATCTGGGGTGCTGCGCTCTACGCAGCGCTACGTTCACGCTCGTGGATGAGGACGGGAATATGGTGAGACATCCAGCCGCAGAGAGCTGGGATGCGGAGGGGAGGCAGTGATGGCTGAGGTAATAGAGATTCGCCTGCCCGAGGAGGCAGACCGCCTGAGACAGCTCAAGGCAGGAGATGAGGTGCGCCTGTCTGGCACCCTCTACACCATGCGTGATGCAGGCCATGAGCGTTGCCTGGCATATCTGCATCAGGAAGGGAAGCTGCCCTTCGGGCTTAAGGGCCAGACGCTCTTCTATGCGGGGCCCACCCCTCCCCGAGCGGGCCTTCCCTTCGGAGCCATCGGTCCCACCACGGCATCACGCATGGACTTTGCCACCCCCGAGCTGTACCAGGCGGGAATCGTGGCCACCATCGGCAAGGGAAAGCGCTCTGCCGCCGTGGCCCAGGCCTGCATGGACTACCAGGGTGTCTATCTGGCAGCAGTAGGAGGAGTAGCCGCTCTTCTGGCCACCTGTGTCACCTCCGCTGAGTGCATCGGTTGGGAGGACTTGGGCACTGAGGCGCTCTTCCGCATAGAGGTAGAGGGCTTCCCCGCCTTCGTGGAGCTGGACACCCAAGGTGCCGACCTTTACCGCCAGATAGAGGAAGGCAGCTCTCTCCCGTAGGCAGCCATCCGATCTCGACGGTCGCATCCCCTTGGCACGAGCAAATGGGCATGGAGGATGCGCGACTGCTTATGATCTCTTAGGCTTCGCCTTGCCCTTCTTGCGCAACCCTGCCTTCTCTTCTTCCTCGGCCTTAGCGGGGCAATCGAAATTAGGGCAGAGCTTCCAGGGGCCTCGGCGCGTGCTCACGATCACCATCGGAGCACCGCAGCTCTCGCAGACCTCCTCCGTTGCCGTGATATCCCCATATTGGGGAAGCGGATAGCGAGTCTGGCATTCATCGAAATCCTCGCAGGTGACCGATCGTTTAAGCGTCTTCGGATTACGGCGAGCGAACATCTTGCTCTCACGACCAGCTTCCTTGCAAACGGGACAGAGGCCCACCATGACCTCATCTTCATGATTCGAGGGGCAATCAGGATCGATGCAAAGGGTGATGGGCTTCGAGCGGAAGGGGGTAACCTTCACCTGAGGCATGCCGCAGGTGGGGCAACGCTCTTCCAAGGCCTCCACCTTCCCTTTGGGAAGCGGATAGGTCACATCGCAATCCGGCCAACCGGAACACCCGATGAACATGGATTTCGTCTTCGGAGAGGCCTTGAGCTGCAAGTCATGACCACACTTGGGGCAAGGACCCACATAGGCATCAGCCGCCACGGCATCAGAGAGGGCCTCCCCCACCTTATCCGTATTAGGGATGAGGTTCTGCAGCTCCTGGGAAAGCAGCTCACGAGAGCCCATGACGACACTGTCCTTGCTCGTCTTTCCCTCAGCGATCTGATCCATACCGGCTTCTAGCTCAGCGGTCATCTCTGAGTGAGTGATATGGGGGGCGAACTCATCTAAGGCCTCTATGACCGCTATACCCAGCTGAGAAGGCTCGATGGGGTCATTCTGGATGTACTTCACCGCATAGAGGCGATCGATGATGGAAGCACGCGTGGATTTCGTACCCAGTCCCAGCTTCTCCATCTCTTGAACGAGCCGCCCTTGGCTGTAGCGCGCAGGCGGCTTCGTCTGGTCCTTCGTGCAGGTGGCCCCATTGAAGGCGATCCGCTGGCCCGCGTCCATGACCGGCAGCTGCTCGTCCCTCTTGAGACCGAAAGGATAGATCTCCCGGTAGCCCTGCTTCACCAGCACATCACCTTTGGCATGGAACTCCTGGCCAGACACATCCAGCATGACCTTCGTACCTTCGATAGTGGCATCCTCTGAGAGCGTGGCAAGGAACCGTCGGGCGATCAGGTTGTACAGCTTGAAATCCGACGGGGCAAGGTCATCAGGGGTGGCGCCTTTGGTGGGATAGATGGGAGGGTGGTCTGTAGTCTCCTTCTTGCCGCGCGTGGCCGTGAGCTTCCCTTTCTTCAAAAGCTTCTCGCAATAGGGGCGGTAGGCGGGGTTGTCCTTGAGAGAGGTCACCACCTCCCCCAGGTCCAACGTGGCAGGATATACGGTGTTATCCACGCGAGGATAGGAGATATACCCATCCATATAGAGGCTCTCGGCGATTCTCATGCACCGAGAAGGGGATATCCCCTCAGAAGAGGCAGCAGCCATGAGCGAGGTGGTATTGAAGGGAGCAGGTGCGGAGGAGGTGCGCTTCTTCTTATCCACCGCGATCACCGTAGCGCTGGATGCTCCGGCAACGGCATCCATGACGCGGTCCGCCTCTGCCTCCACCTTGATGCGCTGGGTATGGAAGGTGGCTTCGAACGCCTCAGGACCATCCCCTTCACTGGGGCCTGCTTCAACCGCAGCATCGAAGGCGCCTTTGATGGCCCAATAATCCTCTGGCACGAAAGCCTCGCGCTCCCGCTCTTTCTGAACGATCAGCGCCAGTGTAGGCGTCTGTACACGACCCGATGAGCGCACATTCCCCCACCCTGCATAGCGGGCCAAGGTCAGATAGCGCGTCAGGGCAGCACCCCAGATGAGGTCGATGTCCTGTCGGGCAGCCCCAGCCTGAGCCAGGTCATCATCCATGGAGACCAGGTTAGCGAAGGCGCTTTGGATCTCCGGCTTCGTGAACGAGGAGTAGCGCGCCCGGGACACCGGGGCCGACTCGTTCACCTCCCGGCAGCAGGTCAGCGCATCTGAACCTATCAGCTCACCCTCGCGATCGAAGTCAGTGGCGATGATGATCTCATCGGCCTTCTTCGCCAGGTTCTTCAGAGAGCGGATGATCTCCTTCTCACGCGGGATCTTGTCGATGGGCGAGAACGCCAGATAGGGCAGCGCCTCCATCTTCCATCCTTTGAGATCAACCCCGTCCTCCACGAAGGGCTTCTTCTTCTTGAACGGGGGCTTCGGCAAGCTGGAAGGGATCTTGGCGGGGAGAACCTCCCCTTCCGGGGTCACCCCTACCCATCCGCTGGATTTCTTGTACCTCAAAAGGGGCGTGAAATCCGGCTCCAGTATGTGGCCGCGCAATCCGATGGTGACCCATTCCTCCCCGTCCACCTCGAAACGGTACACAGGGGTGCTGTAGACCTTGTCGGCTTTCGGCTTCTTCGTTGAAAGCAGCGTAGCGATCTGCTTCGCCGCATCATTCTTCTCGGTTACTACCAGCTTCAACTGACTTGCGCTCCTCTTGCTCTTCTCGGGCCAGCACTGCATTCATGGCGGCGATGGCGCACTCGATGTGCTCATCGTCCGGTTCGTTCGTCGTCAGGTACTGCATCTGCATGCCGGGCCAGAGTATCACCTTCACCAACGGATTGTCAGGATGGCTACCAGCCCATCGGACCGTGATCTCATAGGAGATGCCCGCAATCAGCGGCAAGAACAGCAGACGCACTGCTATGACCAGGATCAGCTTCGGCAACCCATCCGGAATAGCCGCCGCATCGATGATGGCATTTATGGGCAATACCGTGTAGATGATGATAGCCAAGATGAGGACCATGATGAGGAACGCTGTGCCGCAGCGCACATGGAGACGGGGAAAGCTGCGAGCGTTCTCAGGCGTCATCTCAAGGCAATGCTCATAGCAATGGATGGCCTTGTGCTCAGCCCCGTGGTATTGGAACATGCGCCGGATATCCTCCATGCGCCCGATGAGCCAGATATAGAAGATGAAGATGGCCACGCGCAGGATGCCGTCTATGATATTCCAGAGAATGGTGTTCTGGTCATATTCCCCTACGATGAGGTTCGTGATGGCTGCAGGAGCCACGATGAAGAGGACGACCCCTAGGATGACACCCATGACCATAGAGAAGGTCATGACCCCTTTGCCGAGCCCCCCCTCTCCTTCACGGGTGCCCTCTTGCCCGGAAGCGCCGCTGTCAGTGACCGGATCGAACTGCTCCTCGAAGCGGGAGACCATCTCATCGGCTTCTTGTTGCTGACGCCCTTCACCCTCTTCGTCACCGAAGGCATGTTCGGCAGCTATCTCCAAGGCTTTGAAGCCCAATCCCAGAGACTCAACCAAAGCAGTGCAGCCGCGGATGAACGGCAGCTTCATCCAAGAGTGCTTCTCCTTGCCGCTGACCAAGTCATGCTCTTCCACATAGATGCCGCCATCAGGTTCGCGCACAGCTACGGCCCAGTTGTACTTGCCGCGCATCATGATGCCCTCGATCAGGGCTTGACCTCCCACATGGGTCTTGCGCTGACCATCCTCCTTGAATGCCCGGGAGAGATCGGTCCCCGAGGCGCGGGGATCCGTAGATGCCGGGCTACCCACGAACGACCTTCGGAAAGGGATTGCCGCAGGTCATCTTCCCTTCAGGGCACCCGCCGCGCACGCAAGGGGCACCCGCATCCATGAAGATGAAGGGAGCAGTGGGCTTCGCCAGCTTCAGCATCCGATGGGCCAGTTCCTGGATCTCCCACTGAGCCCGGTTGCAGCAACGCAGGTTGAAGAAGTGCAACAGCTCCCGGACGTTCATGGTGGTAACGATCTTCGTCTCGGTGGCATTGGGGAGGACGAACCGGGCATCCTCAGCCGGGATGCCCACATCCAACAGGCTCAGATACACCTCAGAGGCTTGATCCATCAGCGCTTGAAATCGCGCTTCAGCCTCAGGGTCAGCCTGGATGGAGGGAGGAGTGATGTAGGGGAAGCCATCCTTGAACTTGACATAGCGCTGAGACTGCTGGTTGAAGCTAGCCAAGCGGTGGCGCACCAACTGATGGGTAAGCACGCGAGATACCCCGTCGATGGCGAAGGTGTAACTGGCATGCTCCAGCGTAGAGAAGTGACCGCTGGCCATGATGGTGGTCAGCACCGATCTTACTCGCTCATCGGGCATGGTCTCCATCAGATCAGCCGCCCCCTCAGCGGCATAGCACAGCCGCGCTGCCGTGGCGATGGCCCGCTCTGGATCAGGGGTATGGTTCAGAAGCTCTACCTGCATGATAGCGGCTCGCTCCTTTCGTGAGGATTCTTCGTACATGCGTGCGAATGAGGTTTTGGGGCGTTATTCTAAACCAAAGGCGCATATAAGTATGTAGCGGTTTGATGGTTTGGAAGACCAACGCCGAATTAGTAACGAAAGGATGAAGAGCTGAGACGAAGATGTGGCACCCTGTAGAATAAGGATCGCAAAGACCTTTGGGGAAAGGAATCTCACCATGGATGAGAAGCTTGCAACCGCACTGGCTGCCTACGGAATCGATACCGTTGATGCCATGGACCGCATGGATGATGACGCCACCCTCTATGAGCGGCTCGCACTCAAATACCTGAACAACACGAACTATGTTGACCTGGTGGCGGCCATGGAGGTGAAAGATTACGACTCCGCTTACAACGCGGCCCACACCTTGAAAGGCGTAGCGGGGAACCTCTCCTTCGCAAAGCTCTACCAAGTGGCCTCGGCCATCTGCGAAGCGCTTCGCCAAGGAGAATACCAAGCCGCTGAGACGATGATGCCCGACATCAAAGCCGCCCATGAGAAGGTCATCGAAGGCCTTGAGAAGTGGCAGGACGGCGAACTATAGAGCACACCTCAAGCCTCCTCTAGCCTCACCATGCAGAAGAGCGCCCCGCGGGGCGCTCTTCTTGTGCTCTGATACAGGAGGCTTAGGCTTCGGCAGGCGTTGTAGTTCCTCCCCCACTGGTGCTACCGCCAGTGCTGCTGTCCCCGCCACCGGTGCTCCCACTACCGTCGCCACCGGTGTTGCCGCTGCCATCACCACCGGTGCTGCCGCTGCCATCGCCCGTACTCCCACTACCATCGCTGCCGGAACTATCGTTACCGCCCGTGCTTCCGCTACCATCGCCACTGGTGTCACCACCCGTGGAGCCACCGCTGCTACCGCCCTGGGAGGGCTTGTTCCCCTCTGTCTTGTCTGTATTCGTATTGACCAGGCCCGGATTGCGCTGGGCTTCCTCATCACCCTTGAAGATGAGGACGTTAGAAGTATCTATCTTCTTGTCCACGATATCGGCAGCGGACTTATTCGACTCGAATTCCGTGATGTCCTTGCCCTCGCGGAATGCCTTCATCATCTCAGCGGTCTGCTCCTCGTCGTTGATGACGAAGGAGATGCCATTGATGTTCTGAGTGTAGGAGGGCATGACCACGGAATAGATGACGAGGTCTTGGGGAAGATCGGAGAGCTTTTGCGCCAACCCTACCAGATCCAAGGCGCTGATATCCGTTTCAACGCACTGCACGGCAGCATCAACCACGGCCGGAATGCTGGTGATGGGCAGCTCCAGCACAGCATCGACCACCGCCTCGATAACGGCTCGCTGATGCTTCGTGCGGGTGTAATCACCGTCAGGGTAGTCACGGTTGCGGGCGAAGGTAAGGGCTTCCCCGCCGTTCAAGTGTTGGGTCCCCTTCTCGATCACATAGTGATTGCCGTCCCCGTCATCGCATTTGGGGTTGTCTATCTTGGATTCGTTCTCAACCGTGATGCCACCCACAGCATCTACCAGACCCGCCAGCTTCAAGAAGCTGACCTCAGCATAGTGGGTGATATCCACTCCCAAGAGCTTCTCGGCTTCCGTGATGGCACCAGCAGCGCCGTCGAAGGCATAAGCCGCATTGAACTTCTGCACCCCATGGCCTTCGATGTCGATCTTGGTATCACGGGGAATGGAGACCATGGAGACGATACCTTCAATGGGGTCAACCCGAGCGACGATGTTCGTGTCACTACGCCACGGACCCTCTTCCCCTTCGCGCTTATCCGTGCCGATGAGCATCATGTAGAACGGCTTGTCCAAGGATGTCTCATAGCCCAGCGCATCTTGGATAGCCATGCGCTCTGCATCGGTCTTGTTGCCCTTGAGCTGGGAATCGATGTGGTTGACATAGAGGGCGAAGGCGGTTCCTGCCCCTATGATGACCGCCATGAGCGATGCGATGACGATGATGGCAGCCTTCTTACCCTTGCTCATCCCCTGCTTGGCCGCAGCCGCATGGTAGGCCTGGGCATCTCGGGAGTAATCACCCGTGGGCTTGAAGCTGCTATTCATATGAACTGGTTTGACGGGCTGCACCGGCCCCTGATGGACGTGCCTGTTGGTCTTTCTGGAATTCCGCTTCGTTGGCATGCATGCTCTTTCGTCCGAATTTCCTTGAATAGAGCATTATACGAAATGGGAATCTGTTATGCACCTGTCATCTTCGAGACCATGATACCTCCATCGGCCTTAGAGAAGGGCCTTGAAGCTGTCGAGGGAATAGTCACCAGAGACCCGCACGCGATTCAGAGCATAGGGATTATCACCCGGAGTGATCTGAGCATTCTTCACCGTGAAGGCGCAGAGTATGCCCGCATCCTCAAGAGCTGCCCAAGCTGTCTCATTGTTATCACCGAAGGGATAGGCCATAGCCTCCACATCCCCCAGCACCGCCTCGGCCTGTTGGGCATCCTCCAAGATCTCCTCCTGGCTCAAGGCATGGAGCACGCCGCCCTTGCCCACATTGGATCCGGCCTTATGCATGTCAAAGCTATGGGATTGGAACCGCACATACGGGGATGCGTAGGCATTCACCTTATAACTTGCGTCATCGTCGGAGCAGATGACGAAGGAGGTGGCGGGCACCTCATATTCCTCGAGCAAGGGAATGCCGTAGTCCAAGAAGCCCTGTTCGCCATCATCGAAGGTCACCACCACGCTCTTCTCAGGCAGCGAATGGGTGCCGTCCACGAAGGCGCGGACCTCTTCGTAGGAGGGATAGTAGTAGCCGTTCTCGTTCAGATACTGGAGCTCCTGAGCTAATTGGGTATCTAGGATGTAGTTCCCATCCAGATCCTCCGGTACGGCATCTTCAGTATAGACCCAGTGATACATCAACACAGGCAATGTTTGGGCCGTATCCAGCGACTCCACCACGTGCACACGCCGCGTGGCCTGGGCCTGAGCGCCCTCATCGGTAGTGGCGGTATAGGTCACCTGATAGTCCCCGGGCATGGTGGGGTCCACATCCCCTTCCACCTGCACGCTCTTCGTGATGTCGCCCACATCGGTTTGCACGGCATGACATCCAGCTTCCAGGTATTCCTCCCCAGCCAGCACATAGGTATCCGCATCGCCGTTCAGGGTCATGACCACGTCATCTGCCACGGCTGGCTCAGGCTGCGTTGGCTCTTCCGTCTCAAGAGCGGGCGCCTCCGGTGCAGCCACGGATGCGTCGCTGCGCTTCTGCAAGCTGTCTGCTCGCTGGATGGTGCCAATGCAGCCACAACAGAGCAGAGCCACGAGAACGAGCAGGACGAGGGGCGCAGCCCACTTCGCCTTGACATCTCGTTGCTTCAAAAGCTCCTTGTAGGCCGAACGCTTAGACATCCGATGCCTTTCCAGAGGGCTCCCAAAGCGGATCCACCATGATGCGGCGCGATTCTTGCCACCCTTCCACAAGGCTCTTGATGCCGCTCCCCAGATGCCCCCTCTCGACCACCGCCAGACGGATGGTCTCTTTCGCGAAGGAGGCAAGGGTCCCCAGGGCGAAGCCCCACGGCAAGAACGTCCCTTCCCGCTTCAGGTAATTCGCCATATGACCACGGTTTGCCATGACATAGAAGCGCGTCCGATCAGAGCTGGCATTGAGCTGACGTACCCCGGACACCTCCCAGTGAGGGATGTCCTTGGTGCGCTGTAAGATGACATCCTGGATCACGGCCACGCGGAAGCGGCGGCTCGCCAGGTATCCATAGATGCAATCATCCCAATAGAGGAAGAAACGCGCATCGGGCAGGCCAATGCCATCCACTACCCTGCGGCTGATGCACGCCCCCTCGAAACAGAGTGCGTTCGCGGGCTTCCAGCCCTGAGGGCCGAAACCGGAGGGTGCGAGAGGATTGTACACCCCCAAAGCCGGGATGAAGCGATACTGCCACCAGAACGGGCCGCCGTCGAAGTCAAGGCGTGAACCCTGGACGGCGTCGAAACGCGGAGCCCAGCGACCGAGGATGCCTAAGGCTTCCGGCAAGACCACCACATCATCATCCATGAGCCAGAACCACTCTGCCCCTGCCTGGTAGGCGAGGCTCACCCCGCACGCGAAACCCCCCGCTCCCCCCGTATTCTCAGCCTGAGGTGCATAGACGAAGGTATCTGCTCCGGCATCCCAAGGGGCAGCGGTCAGACCCTCATCCACCAGATGACGATAGACTTCCACCAGCTGCTCCGTTTCCGGAGAAGCCTCATTATCGATGATGAACACGCGCCAGGGGGCTTCTTGTAGGAACAGCAATGATTGGAGCAGCTTATCCAAGAGCTCTTGGCGCCGATAGGTGACGATGATGATGGCTGCTTTTTCCATGGCAGCATCATAGCAAATGACCCCACGCGTTGCAGAACGCTATAATGAGTCGGTTATATCATCGAATGCGAAGGGGACGCATCCAACCTATGATCTGGATAGAGTGTGGCATCGTCCTCGCTGTGGCTATCGCTGTCACCATTGCGCTCACGCCGATAGCCAAGCGCATCGCCTTCGCCACCGATGCCATCGACTACCCGGACAACCGCCGCGTGAACACACGTCCCACCCCGCGCATGGGCGGCGTTGCCATCTTCGGGGGCATGGTGGCCAGCTGTGTGGTCATAGAGATAGGCGTGATGCTCTTCGGCTGGATAGACCCGTTCCGCTCCTATTTCGGCTTCACCGTGAGCTTCCCCGTGCTCTTCTTGGGGGTTACCGTCATGTTCGGCGTGGGTGTGGTGGATGACATCAAGAATCTGAAGCCTCTCGTGAAGCTAGTAGGCCAGATCGTAGCTGCCACCATCTGCGCAGCCTCTGGTCTTCTGCTCTCCAATATTCAGAACCCCTTCGTAGAGGGTGCCGTCATCGATTTCGGCTGGCTTGCCTATCCCATCACCATTTTCTATCTGGTGGCCTTCGCTAACGTCATCAACCTCGTGGATGGGTTAGACGGGCTTGCTTCGGGCATCAGCGGCATCTCCGCTGCCACCATCTTCGTGTTCTCGGTATTCTCCGCCCGTTTCGACGCCGCCATCCTGGCCGTGGTCATCGTAGGGGTGTGCGTAGGGTTTTTGCGCTATAACCACCATCCCGCCTCCATCTTCATGGGCGATTCGGGGGCGTTGCTCTTGGGGATAACATTGGGCGTGGTGTCGCTTCTGGCTGTGGCCCGCTCAACCCTGTTCATCTCCCTGTTCGTACCCATCATGGCTGCGGGTGTGCCTATCACAGACACCGCCGTTGCCATCATCCGCCGCAAACGGGCACATCAGCGGGTGGATCAAGCCGATGCGGGCCACATCCATCATCGGCTGCTGAACCGCGGGTTCTCCCAACAAGGCACCGTGCTCATCATGTGCGGCTGGACAGCGGCGCTTTCTGCGTGCGCCATCGTACTGGCAGAGTCTGACGGCCTTTGGAGGACTGCAGCCATCGTAGCCGCAGCGGGCATCACTGTCTTTGCCATAGGCAAGCTGCACCTGCTAGAACCGGTGCTTCGCCATCATTACGTGCCGCGCCGCAAGCCCGGCCGAGGAAGCGCTGACTCGCGGCGGCTGGATTCGGTCCGCCGCGTCAAATACCAGGATATACGCAATCGTCAAAGGGACAGGACCGATGAACCCCCACGCCGCAGGAACTGAGCTCGTCTCTATCATCATCCCCGTCTACAACGCTGGGATCCAACTGGTGGATGCGCTGGTATCCGCCCAAGAGCAGACATACCGGAGCCTAGAGGTCATCTGCGTGAATGACGGTTCCACGGATGGCTCCTTGGACATCTTGAACGCCTTTGCCGATGAGGACCCGCGCTTCCGCATCGCCACCAAAGAGAATGCAGGCTACGGCGCTGCCATGAATGATGGCCTGACGATAGCCCGAGGAGAGTGGATCGCCATCCTAGAGCCTGATGACTGGATGGATGTAGATGCTCTTGAGAAGATGCTCACCTTCGCCGGATCCTTCTCAGAGGAACCCGATATCGTGAAATGCCCCTACTGGTGGGTGAAGGCAGGGGATGAGTTCGGAGAGCAGAAGCTCAACTGTACCTATAGGGGGCTTGTGCATCCCTCTTCCCAGCCCTTTGGCCTAGAGGCGACTCCGGAGCTCATCGCCCACCACCCCTCCATCTGGTCAGCCCTCTACCGACGCTCATTCTTGGAAGAGCACGGCATCCGCTTTCCAGAATACCCTGGCAGCGGCTGGGCCGATAACCGCTTCTTGGTGGAGACACTGACCGCCACGGACAGGATCGTCTATCTGGATGAGCCCTTCTACAACTACCGCGCCACCTCCCCAGAGGATGAGGATGCCTTCGCATGCAAAGCGCCGCTTTTGCCCTTCGAACGCTGGCAGGAGATGACCGAGGTGCTCAAGACGGCGAACGTAACGGACTCGGGCATCTGGCGCGCACATATTCGGCGTGGTTTCATGTATGCAGGAGGCGTGGTGAGCCAGGTGAACGAAGGCTATCCAGGACTTTCGCAGGCGCTCCGGGAGATGTTCGGCGCCATGGACGAAGGGTTGGTATTGACAGACCCAGCCATCTCCCCCGCCCTGCGCTCTCTCTTTGCCCGCATCCGCGGGATAGAGTGCATCCCCCCGAACAACCTCGCCTTCGCTGCCTATACCCTGGGCAAGGGCCTGCATCGCATCCGCATCAACGGGCTGGCTGCCACGCTCCAAGATGCCTCCCGGTTCTTCAACCGATAAGCCACCGTTTGATCCTACGCTGGCTTCTTCGTGCGACTGAAGAGCTCTTTCCAGTCAGAGGCGGCCAGGATGGTACCGCAGAGGATGGCCACACAGCAGATGATCTCAATGGGGCCGGGGATAGCGCCCAACAGGATCACTCCGAAGAGCACCGCCCAGGCGGAATAGGAGATATTAAGCGCCATACCCTTCGCCGCTCCTATGACCGCGATACCCTTATAGTAGAAGAGATAGGACGTTGCCCCCGCCAAAGCCGCTAAAGCCACGATGCCCGTAGCTGCTGACGGAAAGGCGGTCAGCGTGAAAGCCCAGGCTCCGAAGAGGGGCAGCACGAAGACCAGATACACCAGGGCGGACGTGGTCTCGCGGATCTGAAGAGCCGTTTCGTTATCAACACTGTCGTCGCGCATGCCCCAGGCGCAGAGCACTGCCTCTGAACCCCATCCGATGACGCAGGCCGCTGCCCCCAGAAGCCCGATGACCGCATTCCCCGTGACCGTGGTATCCGCCGACAGATACCCCATGGCGATGATACCGGCCAGGGCGACCGCCAACGCGACTACCTGCTTCCAGTTCATCTTCTCCTTCAAGAGGAGCACCGCCATGACCGTGCCGAAAGCGGGATAGAAGGAGGAGATGATAGCGGTATAGCCCGCACCGATGTTGTTGATGGCGGTCACATACCCTGTCATGCCGATGGGGCCGCCCAGCAACGCACCCAAGATGACCACCTTGCCACTGCGGGTCTTGAGCGCTGCGAGCGTATCCTTCAGGCGTCGCTTCACGGCCATGTACAGGAACAGCCAAATAGCGCAGAAGGCATCATGGAGAGCCGCACCCACGATAGCAGCCAAGGCCAAGGCTTCCGCCGTCCCTATGTAGGGCGCCATGGCCAGGCCAATACCCAAGATCACCGTATCCAATCCCCAGAGCAGACCGCTCGTCAATCCGTATCTCATTCCCCTACCCCTTCTTCATCGTGATCCAGAAAGGCACTGGCTCACAGCCGTTCATCCTGTTCGTACCAATCCAAGACCTTGCCCAAATAGGCCTTCGCGTAGTTGTAGTAGATATAGAGCCACTCCCCTACGTTATCCCCTTCTGCCTCCTTGACCAGTGACCACACATACCAGCACCAACCGGCGAAGGCCACGAAGGCGAAGTTGTGGCGAAGCTCCGCGAACGTAGGAGGGCGGTCGAAGTAATGCTCCAAGGCCCGCTCTGCCTCCTCCTCAGACAGCTCGCAGGTGACCGTGAACGTACCGAAGTCGTTCGCATAGTCCGACATGCCTGCGTATTCCCAATCAATGAGATAGAGATCATCGGCCTCATCCAGCAAGAGGTTCAGATAGAAGAAATCATTATGGGTAAGGCACTTCTTCGATGGTTCTGCCTGCACATGCTCATAGAGCTTGGCTGCCATCTCAGCCATCTCGGCATACCCCGGCACGTCGATGGGACCCTTCTCCAGAAGCGCCGCTTCATACCTCTTGCTCTCCTGGAAGAAGTCGAATGTGCGATCCATGACCACGGGTTCTGCATGGAGCCTGTGAGCCATCTGCATGGCACGAGCGAGCTGCCCGTCATCATGGGGGTCAAGCTGACAGCAATCCGGAAGGAAGCGAGATATCTTCCAGCCCTTGTCCGGATCTTCGAAGATGAAGGTGTCATCTATCCCCAGATCCTTGGCCACCTGCTGAGCAGCAACCTCAGCAGCGCGGTCTATCAGCCGCTCCGTCCCAATGCCAGGATGCCGATAGACGTATTCGCCGGAATCCGTCGTGAAATGGCAGGAGAGGTTCGTGAGCCCTTGCTTGAGCGGATAGATGTCTCGGATCTCAGAGGGTGGGCAACCAAGGACTGCTTGGATGTTCGCGAATACCTCGGAATCGACATTCTCCAGGAAGAGCGGGTCGAAGGCGCGCAACTCTTCGATAGAGTCGAACTCCCAGATGACACCTGGGTCGTACTTCCTGACGACCATATCGAAGTCTTTGATATGGTCGAGGAAGAGCTCTTCCCAGAGCTTTGATGGCGTCTGCGGCAGATCGTATTCGTCTTCCAGTACCTCCACGAATCGCTTCGAGAACGCCTCATCGAAGAATACATGGCCGATCATGTACCATGCGTCCGCGCCGCCCACCGTGACAGACTTGATGCGCCCCTTCGGTCCCACCTCCATGCACCATTCATCCGTGGGACCTTCAGAGTAAGCAGCCGCATAGAAGGCTTTCCAGGCATAGGATCTGAAGGGATTCTGCGTGAAGTAGTCGTCTGATGAACAGATATACGTGCGACCGAGGATGCTGCGCACAGCCATGAGGGAGGAGTGGTTATTGCGCGTGGCGTATTCCTCATTCACCACGAGCTTCACCCCGAAGGCGTCCTCCAGATAGAAGAAGTATTCCTTCTTGTAGCCTACGACCACCGTGATGTCCGTGATGCCCGCTTCCTGAAGCTGGCGGATCTGGCGCTCTATGAGCACTTCACCCCGTACCGTGAGGATGCCTTTGGGCTTCTCGTAGGATATGGGAGCAAAACGCGTGGACATCCCCGCTGCTAGGATGACCGCATTCTTCACTCGATAAGGCTCAAGGGCAGCGCGGCCAGCCTCAGTGATCTGGTTCGCCTCTGATGCCACCTGCCCCGCCCTGCGCAACTCCGTAAGAGCCGTACTGACCGAACCCAAGGACATATGCGTTTCTTGAGCGATCTCCCGCTGGGTGAGCCCAGCCTGTTCTGCTAGGACTGCAAGCACCTCGAATGATTTGCTGTTCAATTTTATGCTCTTTTCTCATTTTCTGAACAAGAGCACTATAGCAGAGCATGGATCTTTCGCAAAACGAATAGAAATGAAGCTCTGCGAACGGAGATCAGACCCGCTCCGTATCCTCAGACGATAGCGTACCGAAGGGTATGAGCAACAACGAGAGCACCAACGGTATGCTCAGCAGAAGAGGGAAGCTATATCTGAAGTCTGCAGCAGGCGCCGCTACCAGATAGGCAGCCCAATAGGCCACAAGAGCCAGCGTTACCACAAGACCGATCCTACGTCTTTGAAGGACGAATACCACCAGGGAAAAGAGCGCGAACCATGCAAGGAAACCTGGCTTGAACAAAGGCTGAAAAACGCTGATGTACCTATCGCAGAAAGAGACGAGGTTACTGGGACCAGCAAGCCACGGGATGAGATTCATGGATTCCTTTTCTCCATCACCGTTCGAATCATACCCAACACCGTTCAGATACCACGTGAACCCATTTACTGACCAATAGCAATTCGTCAGATCGCACCAAGCGCGCAAATACGCTCCGGGGTTCTGGAGGCCAACCTCGAACCATGTCTTCAGGAACTCGCCTTTATGCAGTTCGAGGAATGCATCGTCGAAGGCGTCATTGAACTTGACCCCATTCGCAGACCAGGGATCGTAGGTCTCTTTCATGGCATCGAGAGGAACGATAGCCTGAAGGAGATCTTCTTGCTCCTGGGAGAGATCCCCATCCTCCGCTACCGTCCGAGCGATCTGCTGCAAGGGCAACGAGACCCCTTCTGCGAAGTGGGCAGATTCGACTTCCAACGCCCAGGAGATCGGCCCTTTCACCATGGCGAAAACCGCCAGGGCGCATACGAAGGCGACCATTGCCACCTGGCGGAGGGAGCTTCTCCACACAAGGGCTATGACACCGATCGCCAATACCAACGCGATGACCAGACCGTTGCTGCGCATCAACATGCACGCCGCCAAAAGGAGAGACCAAGGGATGATACGACACCACCGGGTCTGGTAGCGCTCGGGGAATCTCAGGAGGCGCACCGTCGAACACAGCAAAGCCAGCACAAGGGCACCGAACAGGATATCCTTCCAAACCGTTACCGCATACAGTGCCACCAGCGGATTGAATGACAAGACCAGAACACAGAGGATGACCGTCCATCGAGAGCCGGTGAGCGCATAGAGCGTGGATGCACAATACGAACAACTGAGCGCAAGGCAGACCATATGGATGAATGAGAGCAAACCTACTGCAAGCTCTAAGGGCGCACCGCACAGGCCGCTGATGCTCAAGATGAGCCAGTTCAAAAAAGCATAGAGCAAGGGATGATGGTCATTCAGACCGCTATAGCGAAAGGATCCGCTCTCGAAAGGCTCACCCGTGACCATATGGATGATATCTGCAGAATCAGCAGAGAAGATACCCGGAAAGCAGTCAGGTACACCATGAGCCACACAATGAAGGTCAGAGCGAATACGAACAAGAAGACCCTGTGCCTCCCCAAGAATGTCACGAAGGAGCGCTGATCGATAACTCGGCGTTCTCCTGTATGGACCCCTTGCTCTTGCTCAGCTAATACTGAACCTTCTGGTGTTTGAGCTTTGCGAATCACCCCGACCACCCAAACCAAAGCAACGAACAAGAAGAAAAGAGGGACGGCCAGAAGAACCGCCTCCCCCAGACATGATCTGAGCGACGCACCGTCTGTGTAGGAAGGAAGCGTCCAAGAAAGAGCGAAGAGCAGCGAGAATGCCAGCAGCAATACGACAGCTCTCTTGTCCTTGAGGATCCTATGCAGATGTCCGATTCTCACCGACGCATCGCGCTCCTTGCCATCTTTCCACTTCGCTTGGGTACTCTCAGCCCGCTACGATCTCATCATACCTTCTCAGCAACCAAGTACCCAGCTCCTGAGCATTCTGGCTGAGATCGAACCCCGCGCTCTTGACGGCTTCCGCCCCTTTGCTTCGATCCTGAGAAAAGGGTAGCTCATCGGCCACGATCCGTGCCCATCCTTCTGCTGAATCCGCCAGAGCGATCCTGTGCACATGATCGCTCAAAACAGCTTCAGAAGACACCCCATCCGACACAACACAGAAGACACCCGAAGCCTGGGCTTCGACCAAAGCAAGAGGCAGCCCTTCGAAATGAGAGGGCATCAAGAGAACATCGGAGGCGGAGAGATACCTCTCAACATCTGGAACAGTCCCAAGCATCTTGACGAGACCATCCAGACCTTTAGTCCTGATAGCTGAGACTATCTCCTCCCGCTGCAACCCCTCGCCAAGCATCAGCAATCGCGCGTCATGCCCTTTGATCCGCAAGGCCTCGAGAACATCAAGGGTGAACAGAGGATTCTTCTCAGAGCTCAAACGGCCTACATAGATCATCACAAGCGCCGATTCCCACCCGATCTCTTTGCGAATGCATTGTCGGGTATCCTCATCAAATGCAAACCGGATTACGTCTATGCCATTCGGAACGATGCGAACCTGACGTGCTTGGACATCCTTTCGAGCGTACATAAAGAATGAGGCGCTCTGAGAACATGCTAAGAGATCCGTTGCGATGCCATCGATCCGCTTCTGATGAAGCTTGTGCAGGATTCCCGTCAGCATAGTTCCCATATTCTGGGAACTATGCGCATGCACGATGCGCATTGGTGCTTCACCAACAGCGCAGGAAAGCGGACCGATATCACTTAAGGAACAAAGATTACCCCAGACACAATCAAAGTTACCTTTTGCGAACAACCTCTTTAACTCACGCCTATTCGCTATCAAAGATGTTGCTCTGTCTGGGATCACATGAAATCGAGCGCGATCAAGCCCGCGCTCGGTCACATAACCAGGAATCGCATCATAGACAATGTAATCGAAGGAAATCTGCGGGAAAGCCTTGGTGATGGCAGAGCAGTAGTTGAAGACAAATGTTTCCACTCCACCGATGCACGAGCTTAGACCATAGACTAAGACCTTCACACATCATCCCTTCGGTTATTCATTGCTCTTCGTGCGATAATGATAGCAACCAAAAGGCTATTCAATCAAAAACCTGACATAGCTAAGGAGAACTCGATGATCAGGGTGCTTCATGTCATTGGTGCTATGAATCGCGCTGGTGCTGAGACCTTTTTAATGAACCTCTATCGTTCGATCGACCGCAAGAAAGTCCAGTTCGATTTCTTAGTGCACGCTCAAGGAACGTGCGACTATGATGAAGAGATAGAACGGCTTGGAGGTCGCTTGTTCCACGTTCCCCGCTATACCATTCTCAATGCAAAAAGATACACAAACGCTGTTCGCAACATTTTGAAAGAGCACCCCGAGAATACGATTATGCATAGCCATATCGGCAGCTCTGCACCTGCCCATCTCAAGATCGCACGAGAAGAGGGCCGCTTCACGATCGCTCATAGCCACGCACAGACGAAAATGGATTCGCTGGAGAATATCCTTTTTCATTTCGTGAGCAAGCCTGTCCGCGGACGAGCTGACCGATATATGGCCTGCTCGCTCGAAGCAGCCGAAGATCGATTTGGAAAGACGATCGCCCACAGCGAGAATTGCATCATCATTCAGAATGGCATCCAGGTGGATGATTACAAACGAAATGCGGATTTAGTTACAGCAGCTAAAGAGGATCTAGAAGTTCAAGGGCATCCCGTCTTCGGACACGTCGGTAGATTCGTCCATGACAAGAACCATATCTTCCTTCTAGATGTTTTCAAGGGTATCAACGTAAAGCTCCCAGATGCGCTTCTCTTGCTTTCAGGAAAGGGTAATCTCGAATCAATGGTTCGAAAAGCCGTAAAGGAACGAGGACTTGAAGACAAAGTCATCTTCCTTGGCCTTCGGAGTGACATCCCCCACGTGCTTCATGCTATGGATGTATTCTTATTCCCCTCGCACCACGAGGGGCTTGGGATAGCCCTCGTTGAAGCTCAGGCTGCTGGTCTTGAGTGCATCACATCAACCGGTGTGCCTGAAGCGGCGATGTGCACCGACAGAGCCCAGAGGATCTCATTGGATTCGGTAGAGACATGGACCCAAAGCGCTCTTGCGGCCTACCAAAAGGCTTCCAGCAGATTCGACGATAACGTTCAGGAGGTTAGGGAAGCTGGGTTCGATATGGCCACTATTGCAAACCAACTCGAAGCGTTTTATGAGGAATGCGATCAGTCGGCAAAGATCAACTCAACCGGGGCGTGATTGCGACGATCCTCCTTGGGGGGGAGCTTCTGCCAATCCCCATACATACGTGTAAGGTACTCATCCGGCTTACCGGGCACTGGTAGCTCATGACCCTCAAAAAGAGCTGCGGAAACAGGAAAGATAACCTCCGATGGCATTTCTTGCATCTGTGGATACGCCATGATGATCAGATCATCGCTCGGCTCCGCCTCGCCTTTCCGTGCCCATACTTCGAAGTTCGCAGCAACCTTATGCGGCGATGCTACAGTGCTCACGACATGATGCGCTATCCTGCAGGCCACCTTCTCAGCTTTTCCCAAGAAGCCCCTATGAGGAACGACAATATGTCCCGAATGATAGAGATATGAGAACTTCTGGTCCATTCCGCAATGACGTTTCTGCTCCTGGGCCACATGAGCATTCGCAGACAGCGAATCATAGGGAAAGATATCAATGAAGATGCCTTGATCGAAGCCTGCCTCGATCGTCTCTTGAGTTGCGAAACGCGTATCGGCGCGAATCACCTTCGCGAAGAGCGGTGCATAGCCTTTCGTATTGCTGGGAGTGCAAAGCTTATAGTTGCTCGGCAGGAGCTTTTGCGCTTCCTTGAGGAACCGCTCATAGTCCGCCCTCTTCATCCCGATATCCACGTCATCGTCCCAAGGGATGAATCCTCCATGACGCACAGCGCCCAATGCTGTCCCGGAATCCAAGAAATAAGAGATGCTCAACTCCCTGCAAACCCGATCCACCTCGAGAAGCATCTCTAGCTCTACAGCCTGCAAACGCCGCAATATCTCAGGGTCATAGTGCATAGCCACTACGTCTAACGCTCTTCCCTATGGGGGTTTTCAGCACCTTCAGCTGACTCCACGTCCTTCAACGCCTCTTCTTGCGCCAAGGTGATCACCTTACCCCGCAAGCGAGAAAGCTCTACCGTAGAAGCGAACTCTCTGATCAACAGAAGAGCGATTACATAGAGGAAAACGAGGTTGGCAGGAGATTCGATACCCAGAAGACCAGAGAAGAAGAATGCGATCTCTGGGAAGAGAGCAAGCACGATGAGCGTGATGACGAAGAAGAGCCAGAACAAAGAGTCAGAGATCCGCATCTCGGACTTCCTGATCTTGCGCAGCATAGCCAAGAGGATGACCAGAGCGGCAAGCGCCAAGAGAATGCGATAGGGTACGGTCACTTCTTCCTCCTGAACCATTGGATGAATAGGATGGAAGCGCTCATCCTCAGCATATATGAGATGGACTTCGTGAAATTGAGGTAGCTCTCCCCTGCTATGCGTTCGCGCATCTCTACCTGAACTTCTTCCACTTTCGCACCTTGGCGCATGACCAGCGCCAGCGTATCGGGTTCCGGTCCATAGTCTGGCTCTTCGGCGAAGACGGGGATCATAGTGCGGTCGAATAAGCGCATGCCGGACGTAGGGTCTGTGATGCGCTTCCCTGTGGTCAAACGGATCATGAGCGTGATGAGTGCCGATCCCACCATGCGAGCAGAGAAGGGCCGCTTTCGATTGACGAAGCGAGAGCCTACGACGATGTTCGCGCCACTCTGCTCAGCCGCTGACACCAGTTGGTCTATATAGGCAGCAGAGTGCTGGCCATCAGCATCGAACTGTACAGCATAGTCATAGCCCATGCGCGCTGCATACTTCATACCTGTCTGGAAACCACCCGCAAGGCCCACGTTCACGGACAGGGAGGCTATGGGATATTCACGTTCGCGACAGATCTCAGGAGTGGCATCCCTTGAACCATCATCGATGACGATGTAGTCCACCCCAGGCGCACTGATCTCAAGGTCTTGGATAGTGGAAATAATGTTATCCTCTTCATTGTATGCGGGAACTATGGCAAGAACGCGCTTTGTCATGGATCGTAGCTAGCCTTTTCTCTATGGTGCCCCGATGGTTCCGTATGAGCATGATTCTAAACCATAGCGTCCTGCAATGATATGACATGCATGGCTGATGGGGAGCATATTGAACGAACAAGGCTGCATCTGCATCTTCTCCGCATTCTATCCTCCCCATCTTGGTGGTGTAGAGATCTATACGAGGTCCGTCGCTCTTGAATTGATCGAGATGGGCCACAAGGTATGCATCGTGACCTCGCAACTCGGGGATGAGCCGAACATAGACAAAATCGATAATCTTACGATCATCCGGATACCAACGCTACCCCTTATGAATGCACGATTTCCGCTCATCAAGCCAACCCTGACCACGAAACGCTTGCTCCGTTTTCTCATACAAATGAAGATGAAATGGATCATCATCAACACCCGCTATTACCCGCTCTCCCATCTGGGGCTTCGCATAGCAAAACGCAAGGATATTCGAGCCATACTCCTTGATCATAGCTCTGGACCGATCGATTCATCGAATGGTCTTACAGGAAAAATGCTCCGGACATACGAGAGGGTGGTCACACAGCTTGCAAGAAAGAAAGATCCCGCCTGTTATGGGGTTTCGCACAAAAGCAACACTTGGCTGAAGCACTTAGGCCTTGATGCATGCGGTGTCATCCCAAACGCCATCAATGTTCAGGCATTCCTCCATTCTGCCTCCCAGAAAGACTACAGAAATGAGCTCTCTCTTGGAGAGGATGCCTTTCTCATCGTTTTCGCAGGAAGGCTCCTTGCAGATAAAGGTGTAATGGAGCTTTGTGCGGCCGTCGAAGAATCTTCAAAGAAGCATCCTCTAATGCACTTGGCAATTGCGGGATCAGGCCCCTTGGAAGCCCAGCTTTCTAGCTTGAAGGATCCCCATATCCATAGGCTCGGCAAACTCTCTCAATCTGACCTTGCCGCTCTCCTCATCCAAAGCAATGCGATGTGCCTCCCATCTCGTTATCCAGAGGGTCTCCCAACCATTCTCCTTGAAGCAGCTGCTGCCAAGAACGCGCTCATTGTCACAGATAATGGAGGCACAGATGAAGTGATAGCTACCCCCGCCCATGGGATCGTGCTTGAAGACGGCTCTGTGCCCCATATCCGGGTAGCGCTAGAACGGCTCTATGATGATCGCAATGCCACATCACATCTTGCAGCACATGCGCAAGAGCACGTAGAAGCGAACCTCACTTGGCGAGGGTCGGCTCAGGCGATCATCGAAGCTTGCCAAAAGAGCAATCCCGCTTTAGCTTCAGACTAAGATATGGGGAACTGATCCGTGCGCTGGCTCTTCTATGCTGACACACCATTGCAGCTCTATCTTTCTGCCCGCATAGCTCTCACAGAACTGAGCGCAGGCGATGAAGCAGAAGTCATGGTCTGCGAACAGTTCCCTCACGCCTACAAACAGGCAGACTGTCTTGTGAAGGAAGGAATCTTCGATAAGGCTCATTTCTGCAAGCCCTTCGGATCCCGAAAGCGATCCTTCAAGGCCCAAGCCAAATCATTCCTCGGAATGACCGATTTCGATCCGCGCACGATCACCCATGAGCGGTTCGACCGTCTTGCAGTATCCATCTTCCTTGACATCACTATGAGCCTTGCGGTAGGGCTTCGCAAAGCCAACCCTGATCTAGAGGTCATCCTCTATGAGGATGGCACTGGTGCCTATGATGGCGAAGCGTTCCAGTCCTCTGTTTACCTTGGAGACCTCCCCGATGGCATTCGCCCCCGGAACCGACGCGCGAAGATGACTCGCTTCCTTTCGAAGTTGATGCCAATGAAGCCGAACGCCTTTACCCCTTCATTGCTCTTGCTTAGGGAACCTGAAGCGTTCCCCTTCACGACACCGTTCCCTGTTCGAAAGATAGGATCAACCCCTGAAACTGCAGCAAGAGTTGCTCATTGCTTTAACGACAAACCATTGCCCACCTTGAAGCCAGGTATCATCTTCTTAGATTCCCCTCGTACACCCCTTGAGCACATCCAAGATCACTCAGCCTTCGACAAGCTCATCAAATATTGCCATGACCAAAGGTTTGTTTGCCAGCTTCGCGAACACCCCAGAACCCAAAAACAGAGCATTTATGCTGATCTTTGTGAAGATTGCTCGGAAAGCCTTTGGGAATCCTTATGCCGCCAACCAGCAGTGAGCGAATCGGTCTTGGTGAGCGCTGGGTCAACAGCCCAGATCACCCCTTTCCTAGAGACAGGAAAGAAGCCCCGTCTGCTCTTCATCTATCAGCTGCTCCTAGAGCCATCAAACCCATATATTCCCATCTATGCCGAGATAGTCGAACTCGCCAAACGGCTCTATGGATATGAGACTGCAGATAGGTTGATCTGCGACGCATCGTCATTGAAAGAGGCGCTGGGCTTCATCGAACACTCTATGCGATCATCTTCCTAATCTATTTTTTCTTCAGCCCTAAAGCTTCTACGCAAAGCCCCCAAACATACCTATTCCCAATCCGAGACATACCCAGATAAGAAGAACCGAAGACGATGATCTGGACGATCATAACAAGGATGTAATTGAGCGGAAGAAAAGAGCATGCAAAGGCAAGAGCAGCTGAACAGAACGTGATTCCGTAGGTGGGCATCTGGTCCTTTAGCTGTTGAAACGCTCCATAACCATGCACACGCCTCGCAGGATGCATATCTATCAGGAGGATCTCAACGATGCAGGCAAACGAAGCGACCGCTGCCACGATATAGATATCTTGGGTGATGACCGCCGCCCCGCAGATCAGCGTGCAACCAAACAATGCTTTCAGCACATTGAGCTTGAGATACAAACCGCTATCACCCAGTGATGTATACACACGAAGATTGGCTATCTGGAACATCAAGAACGCATTAGCAAAGAAGATGAGCTGGAAGATTGGAACTGAGGGTAACCATTTCTCTGTAAGGAGAACGGCTATCAATGGCTCTGCGATGACGCAGAAGAGTATCGATATGGGCGCTATCACGAACGTCCCCACAGATAAGACATTCTTTAACAGCAAGCGCAAGCTTACCATATCCTCTTTCATCTTAGAGAATGTTGGAAAGATCACATTCGATATGGCATTGGTTAATACACCAACTACTTGCAACGGATACTTCCGCCCTTGACTGTAATACCCTAATTGCGTTGCATTACAGGCCTTGCCGATGACCAGCTCCGCCGTCCCGTCATAGAGCACATTTATGATGCCTGTCGCACATATTTTCCAGCCGAATTGGAAGAGTCCCCGCGCTTCATCTTTCCTGAACACGAGCTTCGGCTTCCAAGGGACGAAGTAAAGCAATGTGATGCATGCGCAAATGCCTTGAGTAAGAGATTGGACCACAAGCGCCCAGACACCAAACCCTAGAAGCGCACAAACAACCCCGATGATTCCTGATAGAAGCAAACCAAGGAAATTTGCCTTGAAGAGTGCTTTGAAGTCTAGGGAGCGCTGCAAATACGAACGCTGAATAGAGTTGAACGCATTGAAGAATATCGTCAGACCAAGCACCCGTAAGTACAGAGTCATATCACTCATCTGATAGAAAGAAGCAACGATGGGGGCTCCGAAAAAGAGAAGGATGTATAGGAATAACGCTATACATCCACTCAACCAAAAAGCCGTCGAATACGAGTCATCATCTACCTTGCTGCGCTGGATCAGAGATGAGCCTAATCCACTTTGTGCTATTGAAGCCATGATGGAGGTGAAGACGAGAAGGATGGCCATGATGCCGAATGCTTCCGGAGCGAGAATACGCGCAAGGATGATCTGTACGATCATGCCGATAACACTTGCACCGCCCTGTTCCATAAAGGACCAGAAAAGCGATGTCTTCAACCCTGCGACCATTACACATCCAGTTCGAAGACGCGCATTGCTTCTACGTACCCATTTCCAAGCAAAGCTTTAATGGATGCTTCGTTTTGAGGCTTGACAGACGCAACTATGGTCTTGATGCCAGCATCCTCAACATGAACAGCGTCAACAAGAAGCCTGAGCATGGTTCTAGCATAACCACGGCCGCGACAGCTAGGAGCAATGCAATACCCTAGATCAGCCCGATCGCCTTCTCTATAGAGCTTGATGTGGCCAACAGGCACCCCATCATCTTCCAATATATAGAGAAACCGGGTTGGATCATCAAGGGAATCCCTCATCCAAGCCAGATGCTCCTCGCGACTGATCATTCGCGAATCGAAAGAATTCGCTCTATCCAAAGGATCGTTCACCCATTCTAGGATGATATCCGCATCATCCATCGTAGCTCTTCTCAAACGGAGACTATCACCCATAGAGCACCTTCGCAATCCTCAGAGACCCTTGACAGTCTACCGTATCGTGCATGCGAGAAACATACTCCCTACGCCGTTGAGAGTCAGCCTCATACCACTTCAAAGCTGCGATGAGCTTTTGAGGAAGATCTCTATCGTCATGGACCACAAGGCCGAGCCCAAGCCTTTCGAACCCTTTCGCATTCGGAATCTGATTCTCCACCACTGGAACAGCGATAGTGGGCACCCCTACAGCTGATAGCTCATACAGCGTAGTCCCTGCTGCACTGATGCAAAGATCGGCGTCTCGCATCAGAGAGGATAGATCGGTCAGGCCCCGATGCGTCACAACACGATCATCACTCGGCGCATCAAAGGAAGCCAGCGCACCCACTACTACATCTACCTGAACATCAGGAAAGGCTTTGAGACATGCCAAGGCTGCTCTTTCGAGCAACGAACGCTCATTGGTAGAACCTGAGGTGACCAGGATCCTCTTGATGAAATCGCGATCCCCGTTCCCATCATCACAGAATTGGGGCCTCACCGGAGCGTAGGCAGGTGCGATGCAGATCTTTGTCTTTCCGTCAGCATACACAGCCTCATAGTCTGAAATGCTCACTCCGAACGAATAATCGATCACTTGATCAACGTCACGCCACACAGGCCTTGCACATTCACCAAGCTCATAGGTGTAGAGGTCATCAATCCATGTGATCGGAACATCATGCCCAGGGCTGCACCGCAATCCACCGAAGAATCCATCAGTGATGCCATAGGTATCTACAAGGATAGACTTAGCATGAACCTCATGGCAAAGGTCCCCTAATGCGAAGCCTTCATCTGCTTCCAAATGCAAGCAATCAGCAGGAAGGACGAACCCCGAACGACCGATCGAAGCAAGATTCTCTGCTGATTCTTCGCTTGAGACAACGAAGAGCACGCTCCCGCCAAGCTGCTCCACTTCCTGGGCTATGGCATTGCAGCGCATAGCATGACCTGACCCGACAGCCTCATTCCAATCGGCCCGGATGACGACATCAACGCTATCCATAGAAACACCTTCGCACACCAGAGCAGACCATGGAGCTCTAGATGACCTCTCTCAACAGGTGGAATGCCTCCGCATATTTGCACCCCGCAATAGAGCCCCGGTATTCAGCAAGCGCCTGCAATGCTTCGGGACTACGCGGATGCGGACTCAAACGGCTTTCTTCTCTATAGCACGCCATACCTGCCAGCTTCGCATCAAGGGTTGCTGAAACATCAAAGAACACATTCGGCACGAATGACCCTAAAGCACCGAATTCCCATTCGCTTGATGAGGGCGTCTCAAAAGAGTAGATGCGTTTGACAGGGCAGTCCTCCATGGGCCTCGTAGCTGTTAAAACGGCTTCACAGACGATCCGGTGGTCGATATTCAGGTCTCCATGATGATGGGTGAAGATGACTTCTGGTTCGAACCGATCTATGTGATCAGAGACTGTCTTCACCACATCTAGAAGATCCACGGAATCCATCCTATTGTCTGGATATCCGCTGAAGGTTATCTCCTCGAAACCTATGGTTTCCGCAGCTGCCCTTGCATCTGCTTTCAAGGCCTCAAGTTCTTCACTGTTCGCTTCCTCTCGAGTTCTGGCCCGGGAAGTGACACCTTCGGCCATGATCAAGGCATGGGCCACTGCCCCCTCGTCAACAAGGCGACGAATGGTAGCCCCTTCTCCTAATAGTTCGTCGTCAGGGTGGGCCGCAACAACAAGAACTCTCTTCGCCATACGCATCTCCTTAACAAGCGCTGGTCAGCTTAGCGCATCCCAGTTGCGAACCATCTCCCTGAATGGCTCTCTGTCTTCCTCGTCCAGATAGAACAAGCAATCCGCATTCCTGAAATCCACAAGCCAGTCAGCAAGGTCCGTATCGCCCTCCACCACTCTCTTCCTATGGTCTATGGGCTCCACCATAGCAGTGAAACCTTGGGGAATATCCCGGTAAGCATCCTCTGGGATAGAACCGAATACCATCGCCTTTGACCAGAGATAGGGAATGGGCATCCCGAGCACGGTCGAGATGTAGCTCCAGGTTGAATTCCGGAAATTGATCTCACTGAAGAAGAGCTTTCCTTCCTTATCAACAAGGAACTCGATCTCAAAGATACCCTCGAAGCCGATCTTTGCGATCAAGGACCTCACGCTGTTCAAGAATCCTTCAGGGAGGTCTGTCCCATGAACAGTCATATAGGGACTATAGTATCCGTCTATGTTGTAGTTGTATGTGGTGTAGAAGGGCAGGAACGCTTGACGTCCTCCGTCGATGGAGAACCCCTCAAAACATATCTCGGTATCTTTGTCCACATAACGCTGAAGGAGCACTCTTCCGCTTTCGATGAATCGAAAGGCCTCTTCCAGCTCCTCAGATGAACCACAGATGAACACATCGGATTTCCAGCCACCATCATTAGGAGAGATAGCCTTCGTGATGATGGGGTACTCAAGCCCCTCTGGCACCGTTCCTTTGTCAACCACGATAGTAGGAAGGACATCCAGCCCACAGCTTTCCGCGGCTTCGAGTATCTTCTTCTTATCCATGAATTCCGTAGTGCGGCCCACTTCGCCACAATTGAAGAAGATGAAATCGTCTTTGAGCTCATCGTAATTCAGATCGAGAAGGCTCTGGATATCATCATCCGTAGTGTACACGAAGGGTTTTTCGCCATCCGAATGCGCATATTCAGATACCAGGACATCATAGGCTTCATGAATGTCATTCACTGGATGAACTCGACTGACATACTTACTCTTCGAAGCCACTTCGCTTTTGTGTTTGATAGCAATATAAACGGGATGAATGCCGTTCTCCCCTAAGCTCCTGATCAGGCCTAATGGGTTGTAGTGTTCCATCCCTATGACTATATGTTCGCGTTTCGCACTCATGGCATTCCTTTCAGGCGAGGAAGCGATCAATGCAGATCCTCAATAGTGATCAAGGAGCCGGCTTCTATGTCTCTCGAAGCAGATCTACCGAGCACCTCATGCCAGCGTTGCGGACAGATACCGTTACCTGGCCTTCGCAGCCCCGTGTTCTTCTCATCAAACACTTCTCCAGCATGGATATCCGTCATAGCCACCACGCTTCTTCGCGCTGCAATACGCATCTCGCGTTCGGATTCAGTGGGGTTCAGTTCAGAGCTTCCGAGCATATCGAAAGCCTCTTTGATCGCTTGCGCCCACACCTGAAGCTCATCTGGTTCTGAAGAGAACCAGTGATCCGGACCAGGTAGATCATGGCTCATCGTGAAATGCTTCTCGAACACATGGGCACCGTAGGCAACAGCTAGAACAGCAGCTGTGTGCCCCTGAGTGTGATCCGAGAAACCGAGAGTGAGGTCTGGGAAAAGGCTGCGAAGAGTGATGAGTTTTCGGATGTTCACATCCGAAGGCGGCGTGGGGTATTCAGAGGTGCAGAGCATCAGACAGACTTCCGATGAGCAAGCCTGGACGGCATTAATAGTCGATCTGATTTCATCCTCATCCGCCATGCCGCAGGAAAGCAGTACAGGTAGCCCCAAAGATGCGAATTCCTTGATCAAGGGCGTATTGGTGAAATCATCCGATCCTACTTTCAGGGCATCAACGCCAAGGGATTGGAGGAATCGCGCACCTGCCAATGTTACAGGGGTAGACAAGAACACGATGCCCTTCTTGTCACAATAGCCCTTAATCTCAGCCCATTCCTCTTCGGAGAATTCGGTTCTCTTGAACATCTCATACATCGATTCCGTCACTTCTTCACCCTGAGAGCGATAGGTATACTCAATGGTTCTATCCATGACGAAGTCTTCGGTATTGAATGTCTGGAATTTGACCGCATCAACATCGCTTTCAGCAGCCAGGTCGATCATCTGTCTCGCAAGAGAAAGATCCCCGTTGTGGTTTATACCAGCTTCAGCAATCACAAAAGGAACACTTGTTCCATCCATCAGGCGTTGTCTTACCTGGTCCCTATCCATCGAGCGCCTCCCTCATCTCCTTACGAACATGCATGAAGATAGCGATACTTGATCTCGGCAAGGATCCAGTCTTCTTCGTTATCGATATCTTGCACCTCTGTCTCAGGCACGATGAACAACCTCGTGCGAGCGCTCATCAGCGCTCGACTGTCCAAGAAGGCAGCTACTTCAAAGAAGTAGGCTTGACCGGCATCGTGATAGATCTTGGGGAGATCTTGGCTTCGAGCATCTGAATGCTCTGGTTGCCACCACGAACCGAACCCTTCATTTAGCACGAGCCCTCGCTGAGGCGGAAATGAGAAAGATGTTGCGGTCATGACAGACTCACAGCTATCGTCCGCTATTAAAAGATCTCTCATCGACCGAAGCTTCTGAGCTGTTATGAAAGGAGCCGTGGGGTAAATACAGCAAGCGGTATCAAATCTCCGTCCCCTCGCCCCGAATTCCTTTAGGACCTCGATCAATACGTCTTCGGTATCAGCATGGTCACCGCTCGTATCTTGCGACCTGAAAAAGGGCACTGATGCACCATATTCGCAGGCTATGGCAGCAATCTCCTCATCTTCGGTTGACACCATCACCTCATCGAAGATGCCGCTTTCCAAAGCTGCTTCGATGGAATAGGCGATGATGGGCTTGTCACAAAAAAGCTTGATATTCTTGCGCGGGATACGCTTGGAGCCCCCACGAGCTGTGATGATGCAAAGAGAGCTCACTGCCGCTCCTTCTTGCAAGCACTCACTATCTTACGGACGGCTTCTACGACATCAGCCACATCCTCATCTGACATGCAGCAATGAAGCGGCAAGGTGATAGCTCGGTCGTAATAATGGTTGGCATTAGGGCAGGCATCTTGGTCGTACCCCAAATGCTCATAGAAAGGCAACTGATACACAGGCAGATAATGAACGTTTACGCCTATACCCTCTGCACGCAGAGCATTGAAGATGAACCGGCGAGTCGTTCCAAGGGCATCAGTGTCGAACTCCAGACAATAGAGGTGACGAACGGTCTCATCGGGATGAGGATCATATTGGAACTGAACCTCAGAGATATCGCTGAACGCCTTGTTGTATCCGGCGACGATATTGCGACGTCGCGCGGCGAATTCCGGCAGCCGAGCAAGCTGGCTGATGCCCAAAGCAGCCTGGATATCACTCAATCGGTAGTTGTACCCAAGTTCAAGCTGCTCGTAATACCATCCCCCATGAGGACTACGCTCCATGAGGCTTTCTTCTCGAGTGATTCCGTGCTTAGAGAAGAGTGCTATTCGTTGTGCGAGCCCTTCGTCTATGGTGGCAACCGCACCTCCCTCAGCAGTAGTCACCGTCTTGACAGGATGGAAGCTGAACGCAGTCATATCAGCAATGCTCCCAACAGGATGCCGTTGGTAGAAGGAGCCAAGAGAGTGGGCAGCGTCTTCGATAAGAACCAGATCATGCTCGTCGCAAAGAGCACGGAGTGCATCAAGATCGACGGGTACGCCTCCAAAATCTACCGCAACGATGGCTTTGGTCTGGCTCGTGATCTTCTCTTTTACCCGTTCGGGGCTGATATTCCACGTATCGGGGTCGATATCAGCGAAGACGGGCGTGCCACCGCAATACAGAACACAGTTCGCAGAGGCGGCAAACGTAATGGGAGAGACGATGACCTCGTCACCTGGTTTGATTCCTGCTGCCAAACAGGCAACATGAAGTGCTGCGGTACCATTGGCGACAGAAGTAACGAAAGGCGCCCCAGTGGCCCTCTTCAGATCATCCTCAAAGCGCTCCACCGCAGGTCCACAGGTCAGGTAATCGCTTTTGAGGACATCAGTCACTGCTTGGATATCAGCATCCGAGATGGATTGGCGACCATACCCCAACAGGCTCTCGCGAACCGGCCTGCCTCCATCGATAGCAAGTTCCACAACAACCCCTTAGTAATGGATATCCATAGCAGCGATGAGCTTGCGTAGGTCATCCACCGATAGCCATTCAGTATTGGTACCCGAGTCGTAGACAAAGCCCGCGGTGACCTTGACACCGTCTTTGGTATTGACGGCTGACATATCGAACCATTCCATATGCGGATAGATGATGAAGTTCTTCTCATATTCATAGGTAGTGAGACTGTCGGCAGCAGGAACCATGCATTCGTGGAGCTTCTCGCCTTCACGGATGCCCACTTCCACCTGCTTGAGATCAGGAGCCATCGCCGTTGCCAGATCAACCACACGGAATGATGGTATCTTGGAGATGAAGGTCTCTCCGCCTGTTGCTTCACCCAACGCCTTGATGACCAATTGGATGCCTTCGTAAAGGGATATCCAGAACCGCGTCATTTGGAAATCGGTTATGGGAAGCTCGGTTGCACCGCTTTTGATCAAGTTATCGAAGAAGGGGATAACGGACCCACGCGACCCCGCAACATTACCATAGCGCACTACCGAGAATACGGTGCCCGACTCTCCCGTGTAGGCGTTCGCGGCGATGAATAGCTTGTCCGAGACCAGCTTCGTTCCGCCATAGAGGTTGACTGGGTTTACCGCTTTATCTGTTGAGAGGGCCACAACCTTTTCCACGCCGGTATCAAGCGCTGCGTTGATGACGCTCATAGCCCCATCGATATTGGTCTTGACTGCTTCCATGGGATTGTACTCGCACGCTGGCACCTGCTTGAGAGCAGCCGCGTGGACGATATAGTCAACGTCCTTCAGGGCACGACGCAACCGCGCCTCATCGCGCACGTCACCGATGAAGAAGCGAAGCTTGTCATCAAATTCCCTGAATGCATTCCTCATGACGAACTGCTTGTACTCGTCACGAGAGTAAATGATTATCTTCTTAGGGTCATAATTCTCAAGGATGTATCGGGTGAATTCGTTGCCAAAAGAGCCGGTACCCCCTGTGATGAGAATCGTCTTTCCGTTAAGCATGCAGCCTTCTTCCTTACCTATGAGCTAACGAAACGCTACATCAGCCTATGAGCAAATCCAAAAGATTATATCAGTCCGAAGAAACCTGCTCTGATGTCTCCTCTTCGGAGAGGATCCGATAGAGCTTCATATCTCCGTCTGAGAGCACCAGTTCAAAGCCAGGCGTGTCTTCCTTGATATCAAGCACACCCTTCCAATTGCTATCCGAGTAATCCCCCCAGAAGGCATGGAATGGCTCGTGCCCTTGATCGAGCATCATGACGTATTTGACCCCGAGCTCGTCAACGGCCCTCCGCACGCTTGCATTGCGAGCGATATCATCGAGGCCGCGCTGGATGAGCCGGTAGCGAACATCGCCATCGATCCCCTCGAAAGCCCATCGGTAGATGGTGCGCACGCCCCCGAACTGATAAGCGAAAAGGCTCCCATCAAGAGGAACATTGAACACGATGCCATCTCCTGTGATATCAGCAACCTTATCTACGAACGCGCGTTCACCTTCTGAGAAGATGACATAATCATCGGGCATAGAAACGCTGTACATAGACCGGATGCGAGTGCTCAGTGAGCCGAAGGGGGTCTCTATCGCGGGCTCTTCGCTCATAGGGATATTCGGCAACATGAGCATGATGAGCAGGATAGCTGAAAGAGTAACTTGGCCTACGGGCCTAGCAAATATCTTCACACCCTTTGAGAGCAAACCACAAAGCCACCCTACCCCCAGCACGATGAGCGGATAGGATATCATCGCCACCATAGCTGATACCCTATATTGGTCGGTATACCAGAATCCCGTGAGATAGTTCTTAAGCCGGGTATTCGTCCCTGCATCCACAACATACATGATGCAGACTACCAAGAAGGCGAAGGCGACCCAGCGCCACTGAGGCTTCCGGCAGGCATAGACCAACCCTGCCACCACCAGCACACCCAACAGCGGTGCAGAAGGATCAAAGGAAGTGCACTGCAAGAGGATGTTGGAAAGCGCTTCGGGTATGGTCACCAACGCTGGCCACTTGAAATGAGTGACTGACCAAAGCGGCGGTGCTTGATAGCACACCGCCAAGAAGACAAGCAGGGCCAATGCAAAAACGCCTTCTCGCATCAGCTTCCGTTTCAGCGTCGGAGATTCCCGGGAGCCCCGCATCGGTGCCTTCCAGATTCGATACATCAAATAGGTCGTCATGAATGCGATCACTGTAAAGACGGCATTCGGTTGCGTGAAGAGGGCAAGAAAACCACTGCAGACAAGGAGAACCCCCGCGCGTATCCGATCTCCACGGCTGAAAGCGCCTCCAAAGAGGATGAAGACATAGGCCATCATCAATGGCACAAAACAGAATCCTAGCAAGTTCGAAACAAGCCTGCCATGCACCAAGAAATACCACGGAAACGCCGTAAAGGAAAGAGTAAAGAATGCTCCGATGTACTGAAGGTCCTTCCGTTGTGCAAAAAGACGCTTGATGAACACGAGGCAGCCCAACGGGTAGAATAACGCACAGCACAAGAACAAAGACGCATTGGCAGCAACCAGATTCGTGACACCACCCAGGTCAACGATGGCCGCAGAAAGCAAGTGCCACGCTGCTGGATAGTACCCACTGCTACTATCAGGCAGATCGAATTCGGTATTCACTGCCAAGGATGACCAGTTTCCCGTTTCAAGGAAGCTCCGAATGACGGCAAGATGCGAGATGTCGTCATACGCGATAGTCGAGGAGTCAGCTGACTCAAGATTGAGCACGAAGACGATGATAGTCACGAGGATACCGACGCACGCATAGAGCAGAACCAATGCTAGATCTGAAACGTGATGAGACATCCACTCTTTGACCCTGAGCTGAGCTTTCGGCCCTTCAGCCTGCGATCCTCGCCTCCTAACGAATACGCCAATGCACGCTGTCACAAGAACAGGAACGAACAGTGATGCAAAGAGGAGCCATCCGCTCGCCCGCACACCGAAACGTTGAAAGAGGATCGCTAGAAGGCTGTAGGCAAGAAGCGAGACTACCGGTGCTGCTCCCATACAGCCAATGCCTGAGAGCCGGCAGACCCTTAAGAGTAGTCCTCCTGGCAGGTATAGGAAGATGACACCAGCAAGAACAGCTCCCGCAAACTCAACCCACATCAACGCTCCCTACCTTCATCCGATGATATGCAGAATCAACCTTCAAGATGATGGCTCCAATACTTCACGCTGGTCATCTTGGCAAGAGCGCCTCTGTATGCTGATGCAACCTCGGCTCCTCTGGCTTTGTGATCGGCTCGGGCTCTTCGCCAACGCCTTCGGATCCGCCGCCAGCGCACACGATCCATCACCCTGACATGCGCGGCCTCCCCTTCGCGATCACAGGCCACTAACACCCGCTTCCCCACTTGATCAGGCGCCCCGATGGTATATCCACCGTAGTAAGCGGTGGCCGCTTCGTCTTTGATTAAGCGATCAGGGAGCAGATGCCTGTCGTACGGAATCGTGCGCCATAGCCTGAGCAAACGACCTGCGGCCTGATCATCTCGCAAGATATCGTGATCCACTTGATAGCCCGTGAGAGCGTGCGCCACGCAAGGATCATCCTCTTCTGCCGAAGCCAGCGCCTCAGCAAGGGGGACCAATCGTTCTGCTTTGCTATTATTCTCCTTGAAAATGGTCTCTCCGCTTGCATCCATCAACCACTCGGGGCCTTTCAGATAATCCTCAAGACCATCAACAATGAGCTCTGCCGTCTCATAAGCCATAGACCGCAGATACAGCTGAAGCGTGCGGTCAGCCCGAGCTAGGAACAGCGATTCACTGGCGATGCCATGCAATGCATTCATGATCAGATAATTGCGAATGTACTGATAGCAATCTACGGCAGCGCGGAACTTCCTCCCGAAAGCCGTATGCCAAACGCAGATGCCATTCATCGTCATATAGGTGGGATTCGCCCGCATCCCATATTCCACATCATCACAGCGAACGAAGATCGGCAGGGGGAGTCCCTGCTCCTTCACGGCTGAAAGCGGGATACAGGAATACCACCAAGCCCCATAGGCCCGCGGCACCTCAACATCGATGACCTCATTCATAGCGACATCGACAAGGGTATCCATGAAAAGATTTCCCTTGAGGCGCCTGTACACACCACTCGGCAGCACATGCGAAACATCTTCGAACTGCTTGTTGGGACACTCCATTTCCAGCATTGCCCCATTGATGAACGCATTCGCATACTCATCGGTCGCCAAAGACAGCAGATTGTACGTTCGTATGATGCTCTCAGGGGAAATGCGGACATCATCATCCATGAGCAGAACATGGGTGAAGGGTTCATCAGCTTCTAGGGTCGCCATCATTCCCCGAGCAAACCCAGCAGACCCGCCTTCGTTAGCGTTGGGAATCACGGTGACATGCTCATCTGAGAGAGCATCCGCATCCAACGTACGCCCATTGTCCACCACGAAGAGGTGAAGCGCATCAGCCACGGCATCATCAGACCCGAGGACATCACGGCGGATCATCTCGATGTTCGGAAGGATGTAGGCTTCATTCTTGAAGGTAGTGGTAGCAATAGCGATGCGGATATCCCGCACTTGGTCCGCGTCGACGTCTGTATTCCAAGAAGCATTTCGGATGGCTGTAGCACCTTTAGATACGAGCGCGAATCCTACAAGGCTCATGCCGTCTACAGGAACATCCAGGTCAAGGGCGCTGAACTCAGCTGAGCCTTGGAAACGCTCAGGAATGGTCAGCTGCTTCGGATGCACATCCGCCTTTATGAGGGAGGCAGTGCTCACTTGATCTATGCTAGGAGCATCCTTGGTATCCAACGCCCCCTCCTCGATGCCAAGGAACAGAACTTCGCAAGCATCTCCCATCAATTCCAGATGCAGTTGCACTTCCTTCACGGCAGTGTACCTTCGCCATTTTTCAGCAGAGAACGCATTGAAATACGTAAGGAAATCCAACCGCCCCTCAAATGCCAGCGAAGCGTCATCTTCCTGGAAATCTACCGCCCCCGAAGCGCGGTAGAGCATCTGCGGATACCGTCTCAGTTGATCAGGCAGCTGAAGCAGCACATTAGCGAGTTTGAATCTGGGCATGAAAGGACCCTTCCTATCCTTGCATTATCTGAAAATAGCTCGAGGACTGATCGAGGTTGCGATTGAAATATGGGTCGCCTTGCGCTCGTACCCCAGGCCACTTCTCATCAAAGATCACAAGATCAGAGCTGGTGAAATCAGGGGCATTGGTCGTGTTGTCATAATGAGGATCCGGACATCGCACATTGGACTGAACCTTTACCGTACAGGTTTGCACGATGCGCTCCTTTGAGTTCAGAACGCGGCGACAGTAATCAGCGGTTCCTATCTCTCCCTGGAATCTCTCATCGAACCCGCCGACCTCGTTGAACAGTACTCTAGGTGTCATAAGCCCAAGATAGCTTGCAGCGCTATTGTTCTGAAAGGATCTCATATTGCATTGATAACCGGGGAATTCATCGGGATACCCGCGATAGAGCGGCATGATACGGTTAGGAGTGACCGCCACGCCATAGCAACGAACGCTCCCGTCAGCGTAGAGCGTCTTAGGTGCCACCGCCCCTACCCCTTCGCGCTTGCACAGGCCGAGCATCTGCTCCAAAGGTTCGGCGGTCTGAAATGAGCTCTCAGCGTCCATAAAGACCAGGTAGTCTCCCTCCGCCTTCTGTGCTCCCTTATTGAAACGAGAAAATCGGGAAGAACTTGAAGGGGTATTGATGATGACGGTACCCTCCTTCGCGAGTTCCCCTTCGTCAGACAGCCCTTCACCTATGGCGATTACCTCCACCTGGTTGTAGCTGTTCGTCTGTTGAAAGAGCTCCAAGAAAGCCAATATACCCTCAGGAGCGCTTTCGCAATCTACTATCACAGATATGAACGGCTTATCCCTGTTCGACCTAAACCAAAGATTCTGCGTGTTCACGATACCTGAGCCGATGATCCAAGCGTCAGCGTATTCTTTAGTCACATAGCGCCCAATAGAGCGACGCGCAGCGATCCGGTCATAGGGTTTTGCATCAGGATCAGCAGCCGTAGAGCCTTTGCAAATACGCCAATGATAGAGAACCTTTGGGACATGCTCTACGCGATCCGTCCTGCGAATGACAGAGAGGATATTGCAATAGTCCTGAGTCCCATCGAACCGGGCATCAGCCAGTAAGATCTCGTCGAGAAGCTGCCTGCGAATCGCCAAGAAATGAAGAATGTAGTTCGTGCAGAGCAATGCCTCAGGCGAATACGCTGGCTTGAAGAAGGGATGCATGTGCTTGACCCCCCCCTCATGATCGGCTTCGATGAGATCCTCATCGGAGTAGAGCACATCAAGCGTCGGATTATTATGTATCGCCTGCACATACTCGAAGAGCGCATCGGGCTCAAGCAGATCATCGTGATCGAGGAAGCAGACGTACTCACCTCGAGCTGCAGCTATTCCTACATTGGTGTTCTCCGCAATTCCCCGATTCTCCGGCAAGGGAACACAGCGCACTCTGCTATCAGCTTCACAATACTCAGCGATCCTCATTGCAAGCTCTTCGTCTTCAGGAGACGCATTGATAAGGATCAATTCAAAGCCCCGATACGTCTGGCAAAGGACGGAATCAACCATATCGACCAAAAAGGGACGAGGTGTGCGGAAGAGGGGAACCACGATACTGAAGAAAAGGAACTCTTCAGAAGGGGTATTTCGTTGCATTTCCAGTTTTTCATCTGATACTGCACGGTGGGTGAACCAGGCATCATAGGCTGGATCAGTCCAAGCATCCACGGGAAACGGGTCCACCTCAACAGGGGGAGGAATGATCTGATGCTTTATCTTTCTGAGGATATCAAGAACGATCATCTATATTGCCTCGAACAAAGGATGGTTCTGGTCCTTTTCACTGAGAACGATCCTTGAGCAATCGAATGCGCTATCCCCCTCAAGAGCTGGCCACTCAATGCCAATAGCAGGGTCATCCCACATGAGACCGCCTTCATCGTTGGGATGATAGACATCATCGCATTTATAGCAGAACTCCGCTGTCTCTGAGAGTACGAGGAACCCATGGGCGAAGCCACGCGGAACGAAGAATTGGCGCCTGTTCTCAGCAGAAAGAATCACACCCTCCCACCTCCCATAGGTAGGACTACCCTCACGCAGGTCCACCGCCACATCGAAGACCTTGCCCGAGATCACGCGGACGAGCTTGCTCTGCGGATGCTCGATTTGGAAATGAAGACCTCGCAGAACGCCTTTCGTACTGGATGACTGATTATCTTGCACAAAATCAGCAGCAATACCACCAGCAATGAAATCCGGCTTTTTGTAGGTCTCCATGAAATAGCCACGCTCGTCTCCGAACGCCTTTACATCAACGATGATGACTCCATCTATGGTCGTTTCGGTGAAGGTGAAGTTCCCTGATGTCGTCTTATCTCCTGCCGTCACACGAGCCTCCTATTGCCCCTGAGCAGCGTACCTGGCTTCGACCTTTTCCTTTGCGTTCTTCCACCAAGGCTCATTGTCCGCATACCAAGCGATGGTAGCATCCAGTCCTTCTGAGAAATCCGTATGCTTCGGAAGCCAGCCCAGTTCACGTCGAAGCTTCGTGCTATCGATAGCATAACGCCTATCATGTCCTGGCCTATCGCGCACCCAATCAAAATCATCAGGCTGCTTGCCCATGCGCTCGAGGATAGAGCGAAGCACATCTATGTTGCTGCGTTCGCCATCAGCGCCGATGAGATACGTCTCACCTGACGCACCCTTCGTGAGGATCTCCCATACAGCACTGGAATGATCCTCGGTATGTATCCAATCACGCACATTCTTGCCATCCCCGTAGAGCTTCGGACGAATCCCGCACAGGATGTTCGTGATCTGACGTGGGATGAACTTCTCGATGTGCTGGCGCGGACCGTAGTTATTGGAGCAATTGGAAATGGTGGTGTCCACCCCGTAAGTCCTATGCCACGCACGCACTAACATATCTGAGGATGCCTTGGTAGAGCTATAAGGGCTCGAGGGATGATAGGGCGTCTCTTCAGTGAAGCGCACTGGATCATCAAGAGCCAAATCCCCATAGACCTCATCTGTGGAGATGTGATGAAAGCGCGTGCCATGCTTACGGGCCGCCTCGAGCAACTGAAAAGTACCCTCTATATTGGTGCGCACGAAAGGTGCTGGATCGGAAATGGAATTATCGTTATGGGATTCAGCGGCGAAATGCACGATAGCATCCGCACCGGGAACGATTCTGTCCAACAACACTGCATCGCAGATATCCCCATGCACGAACGTCATACGACTGTCCGGTATGTCAACTAGGTTCTCTCTATTACCCGCGTAGGTCAACGCATCCAGTACAGTGACCTGCACATCGGGTTGGTTATCAACCACCCAGTGCACGAAGTTGCTGCCGATGAATCCGGCACCACCAGTCACGATGATATGCTTAGGTTCGAATGGATCAGTCATGAACGCCTCAGTCCTGTAGTCTCGGTAGGTTCTCCAGATAATCATCCAATGCATCCCGCCACGACCGCATCTCATTGCCGATCGTCTCTTCCAGATGCTGGTTCTTGAGCGAAGAGAAGGCCGGTCTGTCTGCGCTCCCAGGATGTGCCGCCTTGTATTCTGCACTCGTACATCGCTTCACCGTACAATCAGTAGCCGCCAGTACCGCCTCAGCGAAGTCCGCCCAAGAGCATGTACCTTCATTGGTCACATGCCAAATACCGTAGTCATCCGACGTGGCTATCTTCAATATCTCATAGGCTAGATCATTCGCGCTGGTAGGATTGCCAAGCTGATCGCCCACCACCGTGACCGCATCATGATCCTTCGCAAGCCTGAGCATGGTCTTAGCGAAGTTCTTACCCACATAACCATAGAGCCACGCCGTACGAACGATATGATGCTTCGAGTTAGCCGCAGCCACCAAACGCTCGCCTTCAAGCTTGCTGCGACCATAGGCACTCAAAGGAGCAGCAGCATCGGACTCTACACGATCCCCCGGCTCAGTGCCAGGAAACACATAATCTGTTGAGACATGGACGATGGGAATGCCTTGTCGATCTGCAGACTTTGCGAGATTCTCAGCACCACTCGCATTTACGCAGTTCGCAAGCGCTTCATCAGCTTCACAGCCGTCAACATTCGTCATTGCCGCACAATTGATGATGAGATCCAGTTCATTCATGCCGACGAACGCATCTACCGTTTCGCTATTCGTGATATCGAGTTGCGGCGCATCGGTATATAGGACTTCGCATCTCTCGAAAACCTCTGGTATAGGACCAATCTCGGCCCTCCCTGTCTCGAAAAGCCGACGCAACTCATTACCCAGCTGTCCTGAAGCTCCCGTTATCAATACGCGCATAATCAATCCCATTTCTTGTTAGGAGCGATTCGCCCTTCGGCTACTTTCTTGAGATGCTGACCATAGGTGCTCTTTCCATAACGAACGGCGGCTGCTTCCAGCTCATCGTGGGAGATCCAACCGTTGTCATAGGCCACCTCCTCGATAACAGAAACAGAAAGATCCTGACTGCGCTCCACAGCACGAACGAATTCTGATGCCTCAAAGAGGCTCTCCATCGTCCCTGTATCGAGCCATGCGTAACCGCGTCCGAGGGTTACAACATTCAATGACCCATCTTCCAAATACATCTGGTTGAGGGTGGTGATCTCCAGTTCCCCCCTATCAGATGGCTTCACTTGCTTAGCTAGTTCACACACGCGGTCATCATAGAAATACAACCCTGTGACTGCATAGTTGCTCTTAGGATGAACTGGTTTCTCCTCAATGGAGATAGCATTGAAGTCTTCATCGAATTCCACCACCCCGAAGCGTTCCGGATCATCCACATAATATCCGAATACAGTTGCACCACCTTTGGTCTCTGCATCCTCCACCGCCCGGCGCAGGTGACGAGAAAGGCCATTGCCATAGAAGATGTTATCTCCCAAGACCAATGCACAGGAGTCTCCTGCTATGAAATCTTCCCCGATGATGAAAGCCTGAGCAAGCCCATCTGGAGATGGTTGCTCGGCATACTCCAATGAGATGCCATACGGAGAACCGTCACCCAACAGACGCTCGAAGTTCGGAAGGTCTTGAGGTGTGGAGATGATCAAGATATCTCGAATACCTGCCTGCATGAGCACAGATAGCGGATAGTAGATCATCGGCTTGTCGTAGACAGGCAAGAGTTGTTTGGATGTCACCGTGGTCAACGGGTACAGCCTAGTGCCACTACCCCCCGCGAGGATGATGCCCTTCATAAGCCTCCTCAAATGAATATGACTGGCGCCACTACGCTAAAAACTGTGAACCGAGCATCCAAAGGGAATCCTGTTCTAATAGATATACACGGTCGTACCAGTAGGAATGACATCATGAATCCACTTTGCATCCCAGATATCCATCCGAACACACCCATGAGAAAGCTGTTCGCCTAGTCTCCCATCTTGAACGTTGAATGTCCCTTGATCATACAAAATGGAATGGAAGAGATAGTCACCGTAGAATTGAGTCCAGTAATAGCAAGTGTACCCACTGCCAAATGAATAACCCCTTGACTGTATACGGAAAACGCCTTTCACGGTGGGGGTGCTGGGTTTCCCTGGCGAGCACGACAATCTATACCAGTTCTTCCACGCACCATTTTCCCAATGGTATACACCCACAAAGCAGTTATAGGTATCTACCGCCAAGAACCAATCGGTGGGGCTCCACATACCGCTTACCCACGCATCCATATTTCGATAGGGAGCTGGCAGAATATCGTCCTCTCCCACCTCAAAGGTAATGGCTGTAATGAAGCCAGCAGGGCTGTATAGATGCGCTGTTACGGTACCAAAATACTTAAGACGATGACAGTCGATATCGACAGCCCATGTGTTGGAAGAGAGTGGGGCGAGATCATACCAGACAAGATCATCTTGACCACCTTCATCGCTCCAGACTGCATATGACATAACAGTGACGTTGGGGGGATTCTTGATACCAAGCGTCCGTTTACCTGACCCCATGGTTCCAGAGACGAAGGGGCAGACAGATGTCTTAATGCTGTCAGTACGACACGAGCCGATCATCACCTTCACGCCATTCTTGCAAGTGGCATAGACGTGGTTCTCGTAGATGCCATCCTGTCCCAAATGACGAGAGGCGCTCACATCCATGACCCAGGTATCACCTTGCCGATCGGCATCATGCCAAGCAAGATCATCCTGACCACCCGTCAGCGCCCATGCACCTACAGAGACACCCGAAATACCTGAGGGTGACCTCACATCCGATGCCTGTATAGTGTATCCGTTCATCTTAGAAGAGATGAACTTCACCTTCCCCGTTGGAGCAGACACCTTGAACGTCGCCCCGCCCACAAAGGAGCGCTGGGTACCTTTCAGAGCATAGGCATGCACCTGGTAGTTTCCCGCTGTGGCATGCAGAGACACCGGGATGTCGTTACCCCAAGCAGCACCCCTCTTCGTCGAGGAGTACCACCTCAGATCATCTTGGCCGCCTGCATCTGACCAGACAGCGAACTGAACGGCATCTGCCATGGCTGCATAACCACCTGAAGCAGAGACGGAGAACCATGTCTCAGGGGCGTTCACAGACGCCTTGACCGATGAGGGGGCCAAGGTGATGTTGGCACTCGCACCGCCTGCAAAAACACGTACGCCGTTGCCTGCCGTGAGGTAGATATGGGAATGATAGATGCCCGGTCCGCGCAAGGAAGTCAGGCAAGGCAGCTCGCGAGTCCAAACGCCTTGCCAAGAGGTAAGGCGATACCACTCCAGGTCATCTTGGCCATTGGCCTCAGACCAAGTGGGGGCATCGGCATACGCTACGCCAGAAGGAGAGTTGACGCCGCTCAAGGTCACAGAGAACGCACCTCGCATCTTCTGGTCATCGGTCTGGCTTATCTTCACCTTCCCCGTTGGAGCAGACACCTTGAACGTCGCCCCGCCCACAAAGGAGCGCTGGGTACCTTTCAGAGCATAGGCATGCACCTGGTAGTTTCCCGCTGTGGCATGCAGAGACACCGGGATGTCGTTACCCCAAGCAGCACCCCTCTTCGTCGAGGAGTACCACCTCAGATCATCTTGGCCGCCTGCATCTGACCAGACAGCGAACTGAACGGCATCTGCCATGGCTGCATAACCACCTGAAGCAGAGACGGAGAACCATGTCTCAGGGGCGTTCACAGACGCCTTGACCGATGAGGGGGCCAAGGTGATGTTGGCACTCGCACCGCCTGCAAAAACACGTACGCCGTTGCCTGCCGTGAGGTAGATATGGGAATGATAGATGCCCGGTCCGCGCAAGGAAGTCAGGCAAGGCAGCTCGCGAGTCCAAACGCCTTGCCAAGAGGTAAGGCGATACCACTCCAGGTCATCTTGGCCATTGGCCTCAGACCAGGTAGGTGCCTCAACGAAGGCGATCCCCGTAGAGGGAAGACCGCTCACGACTACCGAGAAAGCCCCGCGCATCTTCTGATCATCGGT
>CAJUQK010000015.1 GCA_910588205.1 uncultured Eggerthellaceae bacterium | reverse complement strand
CGGGTGGTTTATTTCCCGCCACGCTGCGCGTGCCGGGCAGGGTCACGACCCTGAAGAGAAGGGAGCGCGGATATCCGCGCTCCCTTCGAGAACTCTGGAAGAAGACCCTAGTACCGCTTGTAGGTGACCGGCCCCAAAGCAGACTCAGACCAGCTGACCGCTGACTGCACCACCTTGCCCTGGGAAAGGGATGCATGGATCATCTGGCCGCCACCGATATAGAGGCCCACATGATCCCACCACCAGCAGATGTCACCCGGCTGCGGGTTGGTGACCGTAGTGAACCCGGCCATGGTATAGGTGGTGCCCAACACGCGCCCAGTGCGGCCTGTGAGGCAGTAGCTCACGAAGCCCGAGCAGTCGAAGCTGGAGGGACCGCCCCCGCCCAGCACATAGGGGATACCGATGCAGCTGTATGCCCGCGAGATAGAATCAGAGCCACCGATGGTCGGCACCTTATCGTTGTCAACGTTGGAATTGTTGACATTGGGCTTCTTATTGGAGCTGTTATTGCTCGTGCTTGGAGCAGCTGGCTGAGCATTGGCTGCCGCCTGCTGGCGGGCTGCCTCTTCCGCTGCCACCAGCTCTGCCGCTTCAGCGGAAAGCGAATCATAGGTGGCCTGCATCTCAGATTGGAGCGCTGCGCTCTCGTTCTTCACCTGCTCAGCCTCAGCAGCCTTTTGAGAAGCCTGTGCCTCTTGCTCTACGTAAACGGCCTTCTGCTCCTCCACCTCGGCGCGAAGGTCCTTCGTCTCCTGCACCAAAGCGGCATCGGATTCGTTCATATCGTTCAGGAGGCCCCAGTTGTTGGTGAATGCCTGGAAGGTGGTGGCCCCCAGGAGCATATCCACGAAGGTAGTGGAACCGGTGCGGTACATGCTACGAGCCCGGACGCTCAGCTGATCTTGCAGGTCAGATATCTGATCAGTTGCCTCATCTATCCGACCCTGAGCCTCATCCATGGCATCTTGAGCGCATTGACGCTCATATTCTGCCAGTTCGTAATCGGCTTCGGCACGATGCAGCTTCTCATTCACCGCATCCAGCTTATCCAGAGCTGCAGCCGCCTCTGCTTGTTTCGAAGCAGCTGTGACAGCGAGGGCTTCTACAGGCAACGCGCCTACGAGCGCAAAGGAGAGGGTCAGGGTGAGGAGTCCGGCGAGAGTGCGTTTCAGAGTGCGGGACGGGGACTGGTTGACCATCAAGAGTGCGTCCTCCTTAAGGTTCTTGGTACCTTGCCATGCTCCGAAAAAGAGCATTTGCGAATGATACCATGCAGCCCGAGGGATGGGAAGCCTCCACGGATACCCCACATCTTCGCCCTCCCCTCTTTGGGCGGAGCCGCACTGGCGCACGGACGTTGCTAGAGCGCCTCGGCAGCAACCTCTTCCACCTTCGCTGCGTCCAGAGCAGCCTGACGCTCATCTTCCGGAGTCACATCCATGTAGTGATCGAAGGTATCCAGCACTTCCTTCGACGGCTCAGGCGTGAGCTTGCTCACCACCAGGATGGCCAAGAATGACACGATGAAAGCCGGGAGCAGTTCGTAGATGCCGAAGATGCCTCCTAGAGGAGCCAGCAGGTTGTGCCAGATGAGCACCGTGGCTGTACCGGCCACCATGCCAGCAATGGCTCCTTGCATGGTGGTGCGCCGCCAATAGAGACAGCACAGCGTCAGCGGCCCGAAGGATGCGCCGAGCCCTGCCCAGGCGTAGCTCACCACGAAGAAGATGACAGAGTTCTCATCCGATGCCACCAGGATGCCGATCAAGAACACCACGATCAAGGTGATGCGAGCCACGATCATGACCTGCGCGTCTGTGGCATCCTTCTTGATGACGCCACGGAAGATATTCTCGGCCACGCTGGAACCAGCGATGAGCAGATAGGAAGAGGAGGAGGACATGGAAGCCGCCAGGATGCCCGAGACCACCACGCCGCACATGAACGAGGGCAGCATGATCTGGGACAGCACGATGAAGACGTTCTCCGCAGCGGAATTGGTGGCAAACATGGTGGGAATGGCCGCCCGGCCCACCAGTCCGATGCAGATGGCGCTGAACAGGGACACCACCACCCAGGTGACGGCGATGATGCGGCTCTGACGGATCTCCTTGGCCGAGCGGATGCCCATGAAGCGGACGAGCACCTGGGGCATGCCGAAATAGCCAAGACCCCAAGCCATCATGGAGATGATGGAGAGCAGCCCGTATTCGGCGGGCACATCGAACAGCGGTGCATCATCGTTCATGATCTGGAAGCCATCCTCCCCTACCACGGGCACCGCTATCTGCACGCCGGAGAGGAACCCGGGGATGCCGTTCAGGAACGTCACCACGTTGTCCACGCCACCCGCCATGGTGATGGAGCCAATGAGGACCACGATCAGAGCGAAGAACATGAGACAGCCCTGGACGAAGTCAGTGGCAACCACAGAGAGGTAGCCACCCACTAGCGTATAAAGGAACACGATGATGGCGCCTAGGCACATCATGGTGAGATAATCCAAGCCGAACAGCGTGTTGAAGAGCTTTCCGCAGGTGACGAAGCAGCTACCCACATAGACGCAGAAGAACACCAGGATGATGAGGGCGGCGATGGTGGAGACGATGTTCTTCTCGTCATTGAAGCGCTTGGAGAAGAACCCGGGAAGCGTGATGGCGTTGCCCGCCTTGACGGAGTACATTCGCAACCGCTTCGCCACGAACTTCCAGTTGAGGTAGGTGCCGATCGCCAGGCCCACAGCCGTCCAGCCCGCATCGGAAGCCCCCGTGAAGTAAGCCAGTCCTGGCAGGCCCATCAGCAGGTAGCCGGACATGTCCGAGGCCTCGGCGGAGAGAGCCGTGAGCCACGGGCCCACCTTCCGCCCGCCTAGGAAATATTCAGACGTGGAGGAATTGGAGCGCTTCGCATAGACGAAGCCGATCGTCAGCACGACGATGAAATAGATGAGCATCGCGAACAATACCCAGAAATCTCCTTCAACCATCAGATCCTTCTCTCTTGTTTCTCACTGGATGGAACGGGCAAGGGATTATACTTTATCGTGGTAAAGCAGTCGGACCGGTTTCCCATCCGTCAGGGTTGCTTCGGCGAAAGGACGCAAGAACATGATTGCCTATGCGAAGATGTCTGCTGAAGAGAGGTACGAAGAGCTCCGCTGCGTGCATGCCCACTATGCGGCTATCCAAGCCATGGAGCTCTCCCTCAACATGGCGCGGGGAAAGCCCGCTGCCGCTCAGCTCGACCTCTCCACGCCCCTGCTCACCCTGCTGCAAACCCGTGAGGACTGCTTCGCCGAGGATGGCACTGATTGTCGCAACTACGGCGTGATCGACGGCATTCCCGAGGCGAAGCGGTTGATGGGCCGCCTTCTGGATGATGACCCCGAGAACGTCTTCGTGTTCGGGAACGCCTCGCTCACCATCATGCATGATGCCATTGCTCGCTGCCTTGACTTCGGCTGCTTGGGTAACACCCCCTGGGGCGCATTAGACGAGCCGGTACGGTTCCTCTGCCCGGTGCCCGGCTATGACCGGCACTTCACCATCCTCGAGCAATTCGGCATCCAGATGATACCCATCCCCATGACCCAAAGCGGGCCTGACATGGATGAAGTGGAGGCGCTCGTGGCCGTGGATGCCCGGATCAAGGGCATCTGGTGCGTGCCGAAGTATTCGAATCCGAGCGGTGTCACCTACAGCGACGATACGGTGCGTCGCCTCGCACAGATGAGCTGCGCAGCCGAGGACTTCCGCATCTTCTGGGACAATGCCTATTGCGTCCACCACCTCTATCCGGAGCCAGAACGGCAAGACTGCGTGCTGGATATCGGGATCGCCTGCGTAGAGGCGGGAAATCCGGATCGCTACCTCAAGTTCGCCAGCACCTCTAAGATCACCTTCCCTGGAGCAGGGGTTGCCGCCATGGCAGCCTCGAAGGCGAACATTGCAGAGGCGAAACACTTCTGCAATGCGCAGATGATCGGCCATGACAAGCTGAACCAGCTACGTCATGCCCGCTTTCTCCCCGATGCAGAAGCCCTTGCAGCCCATATGGATGCCCAGGCCGATATCTTAAGGCCCAAGTTCCAGCTGGTGGAACGAATCTTAGAAGAGGAGCTGGGAGCGCTGGGGATAGCCACCTGGACCAACCCGCGCGGAGGTTACTTCGTCTCCTTCGACGGACAGCCCGGCACGGCTGCTCGCACGGTGGAGCTGGCGCGGGCGGCCGGAGTCATCCTCACCGATGCCGGTGCCACCTGGCCCTACGGCAAGGACCCTCAGGATACGAACATCCGCATAGCCCCCACCATGCCACCACTGGATGACCTCGAGCGGGCCATGAGGGCGTTCTGCTGCTGTGCGAAGCTGGCTGCCCTGGAGGCTCTTGATGCCTAGGCCCCGGCGCGAAGGAAGGCTGGATGGGTGCCTGAGAACAGCCTGACAGATGGGTAGGATACCTCCGCACCCATCACACCCCTCAGGGAAGCGGGCAGGAAGCTCTAGGTATTCTTCAGCACGATGGTGCTGACGATGTCTGCGGCGTGCTCTGTGGCATCGCAGCATTTCTCCATCCGCTCGTAGATGCGCGACCACACCAGCACATGCATGACTTCCTTGTTGTCCTTCGTGTGCAGGTAGCGCATGGCGGAGGTGTAGAGGTGGTCAGCCTCTTCCTCGTAGGAGTTGATATCCACCAGAAGCTGCTTGAACTTCTTGTTCTTCTTGAAGTTATGGAATTCGCACATCATGGCATCCAGCGCCTTGCAGGACTTCTTGATGAGCCCGGCGAACTTCATGGCGTCTTCAGGGATGACGGACACGTCGTACATGAACATGTGCCCCACCACGTCATCGATGTAATCCAAGACGTTATCCAAAGCCGAAGCGAGCTCTACGATGTCCTCACGGTCAACGGGAGGCATGAAATCCGTGGCTGCACTCTCGAAGATGTCATGATTGATGTTGTCGCCCCGATTCTCAAGCTCATGCATCTCTTCCATGGTATGCGCAAGAGACGCCGCATCCTGGAACGTCTTGAGCGAATCGATGAGCAGCTCGGATTCTTGGACCGCCAACGAGGTCAGCTTCTCGTAGGCCTTGAAGTAGTCGAACTTGTTCTTCTTCGCCATCGTACCAACCTTCCCCTACAGGATGATCAAGAAAAGCTTCGCGCAGATGAATCCCAAAAGCCCACACCCGGGAAACGTTAGCACCCAGGTCTTCACCATGTCTATGGCTATGGACCATTTGACGCCCTTCGGATTCTTCGCAGCTCCTACACCCATGATAGCCGTGGTGTTCGTATGGGTGGTAGAGACCGGTAAACCCCCGAAGGTGGCCACAGCCAAGCTGACGCACGTGGAGAAGCTCGCTGCGAACCCCTGGAACGCCTCCAGCTTCACCATGTCCACCCCTACGCTCTTGATGATGCGCTCGCCACCCACCGCCGTGCCGAACCCCATGGTGAGAGCGCAGATGAGCATGAGCCACACAGGAAGAGCGCTCAGCGCATCCGTGCTCATGCCCAGCCCGGCCGCCATCATGATGGCCAGGATGAAGATGCCCATGAACTTCTGTCCGTCTTGGGCGCCGTGCATGAAGGCAACGCCTGCCCCGGCCAGGATCTGAGCCCATTTGAAGAACCGGTTCGCGGACTGGCGGTTGGCATTGCGGAATACCCGCCGGATGATCTTGAAGTTCGCCCATCCGAAGGCGAATCCCATGAGCGTAGAGAGCAGGATGCCGTAGATAACCTTCACCCATTCGCTCCAATTGATGGCATCCACCCCGTTCATGAGGGCGATGGCGGCGCCGGTGAGCCCTGCGATCAGCGAATGAGACTGGGAGGTGGGAATACCGAACCACCAGGCCGTGGCACCCCAGACGATGATGGCCACCATGGCTGCCATGAGCGCCACCAGCGCCTGATGCGCATCTCCCCCGAAATCCACCATGCCGAATATGGTCTGAGCCACAGCAGGAGATACGAAGGATATGACCAGCAGCCCCACGAAATTGCAGATAGCCGCCATGATGATGGCATGGCGAGGCTTCATGGCCCGGGTGGATACGACCGTAGCGATGGCGTTGGGCGCATCCGTGGCACCGTTCACGATGATGACACCGATATTGAGGAGAGCCACCACCAGCAAGAGAGGATTGCCCATGAGCTGAGCAAGGAAGAACGACCAGCTGAGATCCAAGGGGTCCTCCATCGGGAACGCTGACTTACGCGCTCATTCTAGCATCGGCCGTCCCACTGGGAACGACGGTTTGGTGACAGTCTGTCAGACGCTCCGCGGATGGCACCTCCTACGCGAGGGTGAAGCGCGTAGAGCGCGGAGGCGCCAGCCTCAGGAGGCAAAGGTTCACTCCGAGCACCGGCGTGAACAAAGGGCTTCTGGGCTCACTCCGGTTCATCACCGAAGAGAGCAAAGGTGCGCCGTTCGTCTCCGATGGTGGTGAGATCGTTATGGCCCGGCAGCACAGCCACGTCATCGGGGAGCGCAGCCAGCCTCTTCATGGAATGTCCCATGTCCTCAAGGGAGCCACCCTCGAAGTCGGTCCGCCCGAACGTGCCCTTGAACAGGGTATCCCCGGAGATGAGCACAGGCAGCCCCTCCCCATGGTTCCCAAACGCCGGGATGATGAATAGACAAAGAGAACCCTTCGTATGTCCTGGTGTCTCCAGCACCTTCCAGGCCATATTCCCCACATTCACCGTATCCCCCTGATGAACGCGGACATCCACAGGGCACGCCTCAGCGACGCGGCTGGTGCCTCCAGGATGGGGCTGTTCGATGTCTGGGGCATCTCCGCTGCTGGCGATGACCTTGGCACCCGTGCGTTCGCGGAGCTCCGCGGCAGCACCGGTGTGATCCCAATGAGCATGGGTGAGCAGGATGGCATCCAACGGACGGCCGTCCAGGGCTGCGATGATGGCATCCGCATTCGTCGTGGGATCTACCACGAACGTGCCCGCACCGTCAGAGATGATGTAGACGTTATTCTCCAGAGGACCCATCACCAAGATCTCGACATCTACGCACAGGCCTTTGACCGAAGTCGCTCGATCCATATCATCTGCCTCCCTTGGTAGCCCCCACCGCTTCTCCCGGAAGCATGCGTCGGGCATCGAATACGCCGTCAATGGCTTTCAGACCCTCTAAGGCCGGTTCTATCTTGGAGATATCCCCCACTTCGAACAAGAAGCGCATCTCCACCACCCCGTCACGATGGGTATTGGTGGAACAGGACAGCACGTTCGCTCCCACCTCAGAGAGCACGCGTGTGACATCCAGCAGAAGGTTCATGCGGTCCAGCGCCTCCACATGGATCTCTATCTTGTAGAGAGCAGACGAGGAGGGCTTGCCCTCCCATTGCACTTCGATGATGCGCTCGGGGTTGCTGCGCAGATCATCCGCATTGGGACAATCAGCCCGATGGACGGAGACGCCGCGCCCTCGGGTGACGAAGCCAACGATCTCATCCCCTGGCACAGGGTTGCAGCAGCGGGATAGACGCACCAAGATATCATCCACTCCTTTGACGATGATGCCGTTGGAGGAATGGGTCTCGTGCTTCTTCTGGCCCTTGACGCTGGTGAGCATGGGAGGCACGATGCCTGTTGAGCCCTCACCCGCTCCCACCCGGGCCTTATCCGTCTCCGCGTTCGCTGAATCCACCAAGAGCTTCAACAGGCGATTCGCCACGTGCTGAGCGCTCTCCTTGCCTCGGGCGAGCTGGACGAACATGTCATCCGGCTCGGGGAAGCCCATGGCCACCGACACCGTCTTGAGGGCCTTGGTCGTGCGGGCCGAAGAGAGCCCCAGGCCGTGCTTGCGCATCTCCCGCAGGAGCATGTCACGGCCGTCTTGCAGATCAGTGGAGCGGGTCACCTTCGAGAAGTAGCTGCGGATCTTATTCCGCGCCGAGGGGGTGCGCACGATGCTCAACCAATCTCGGGAGGGAGAGGCGTTCTTAGAGGTCAGCACCTCTACTCTGTCCCCCACCTTGAGCTCGTAGGTGAGCGGTACGATGGTCCCATTCACCTTCGCCCCCACGCAATGGTTGCCCACTTCGGTATGGATGGCATAGGCGAAATCCACCGGCGTAGCCCCCGCCCGCAGGGTCTTCACGTCACCGTTGGGGGTGAAGACGTAGACGTCCTGGTTATCCAGATCCATCTTGAGGGACTTCAGGAATTCCCGGGAATCCTCCGTTTCATCCTGCCAGTCCACCATCTCCCGCAACCAGGCGAGCTGCTTGTCCAACTCATCGGCGCTGACCTTGCCGCCGCCCTCCTTGTAGCGCCAGTGGGCCGCCACGCCGTATTCGCTTGCCCGATGCATTTCCTCCGTGCGGATCTGCACCTCCAGAGGACGGCCAGCCGGTCCCATCACCGTGGTATGGAGGGACTGGTACATGTTGTACTTCGGCATGGCGATGTAATCCTTGAAGCGTCCCGGCATGGGATGCCAGAGGGTATGCACCGCACCAAGGGCGGAGTAGCAATCCTTCACCGTAGGGACGATGATGCGCACGGCGATGAGGTCGTAGATCTCAGAGAAGCCCTTGCCCTTCTTCGACATCTTCTGATAGATGGAGTAGAGGTGCTTCGGGCGCCCCATCACCTTCGCGTCTACCCCCACCTTCTCCATCTCCTCCGCGATGATGTCCACCACGTTGGAGAGGTAGTCCTCTCGCTCCGCCCGCGTATCGGTCACCATGCGACTGACCTGCTTGTATTTGTTGGGCTCCAGGTAGAAGAAGGAGAGGTCTTCCAGCTCCCATTTGATGGAATTGATGCCCAACCGATGGGCGATGGGAGCGTAGATATCCAAGGTCTCCCGAGATTTGAAGATGCGCCGGTCCTCCCGCAGCGATGAGAGGGTGCGCATGTTATGCAACCGGTCAGCCAGCTTGATGACGATGACGCGGATGTCCTTGCTCATGGCCACCAGCATCTTGCGGAACGTGGCCGCCTGCTCATCCGAGAGGGATTCCACTTCTATCCGGGTGATCTTGGTGACACCTTCCACCAACTGGCGCACATCGGAGCCGAACTCCTCTTCCACAACATCAGCCGTGATGTCAGTGTCTTCCACCGTGTCATGGAGCAGAGCCGCACAGACCGTCTCCGCATCCATGCGCAGATCAGCCAAGATCACGCCCACCTCGATGGGATGGACGATGAACGGCTCCCCCGACTTGCGCTTCTGGCCCTCGTGGGCCGCTGAGGCGAAGCGATAGGCGCGCGTGAGCATGCTGCGCTCATCAGCCGACATATACCCCTGGGTCAGCTCTTCCAGCTGAGCGAACGCCTCATCCGGCGTTTTGAACTTCTCCGTTACCTCGGTCTTACCCGTCATCTTCCCTGATCCTCATACTTTGGTGTGATGGGGCGGCAGATCCGCGCCACCAACCCCGCCATATCGCACATCATAGCCCACTCGCAGAAGGACTTGAATCCCGCCAGCTCGTCCATGCCCTCTTGATAGCGGACCGAATCGGTCAGCTCCACCCGGGGCGCCCCCTCGCGCACTCGGAACCCGTGGACCTCACAGCCCCCTTGGAAGGAGCGGGAGGATTCGATCAGCCCTAATTCCGTGAAGACGGAAAGGCCGCACCGGGCCGCTTGGGGAGATACGATGCGAAAGTCATCAGAAGCAAGGCGCGCCAATTCTGAGATGCCCATGGATATCATCTGACCCGGCCGCTCTGCCTGGAGCGTGCGCATGCGACGATAGACCTGGGCCATGACATCGCGGCAGGGGGTGACCTCAGCGAGGAGGTTCTCATTGATGGTCACGTCTGCGCGCCCATAGAGCAGATGCACCCAGGCATCCGCCCCATCCCGACCGGCGCGGCCGCTCATCTGGTTGAATTCCACGTCCGAGAAGGGCATGTGATAGAGCACCACGTGGCGGATATCCGGGATGTCTATGCCCTCGCCGAAAGCCGAGGTGGCCACCAGCACCTGGAGCTGACCGGCACGGAAGAGATCTTCGATGCGCTTGCGCTCAGGGCGAGAGAGGGCGGCATTGTAGAAACCGATCTGGAGAGCCAGCTGAGGAACGCGGCGGCGCAAACGGCGCGCTACCCCTACGGATTGCTCGCGGGAATTGACGTAGACCACGCACTTCCCACCGCTGGCAACGATATGGGCAAGATAATCATCCCTGTTGCGGATATTGCGCTGATCATCCAGGTGCAGATTATCCCGAGAAGCTTCATCTACCACCCGCTCTTGGATGGAGAGGGAAGCAGAGGCCATCTTCGCTATCTCCTCCGGCGCTGTAGCCGTGAGCGCGAGGACTACCGGCGCCCCCAGCTTCTGCACCACATCCCCGAGGAGCGCATAGGCCGGGCGCTGCCCCGCCTTCGACTGACCGATGTGATGAGCTTCATCCACCACCATGAAGCCGAACCGCTGGCAAGCGGAGAGCCTCTCTGCATGATAGAAGAGGAATTCCGGGGTGGTCATGATGATGTCCACCTCTCCCGCTTCTAAGCCTGCGTAGATCTCCTCACGCTCTTTAGTGGAGCACTCCCCGTTCAAGACCTTGCAGACCAAGCCGAATTCGGCCAATCGACGTTCGAGATGGAAAGCCTGGTCCGCCATGAGGGCACGCAGGGGGTAAACGAAGAGGCTCGTCTTGTGCTGGGTGAGGGCGAGCATCGCCGCGTGCACCTGGAAGATGAGGGATTTCCCACGCCCGGTAGCCATGATACCCAAGGTGGAATGGCCGCTCTTCAAGCGATGCAGGATCTCGGCCTGGGCCGTGTGGAGCCTGCCGTTGCCGATGAGGGCGCTCACGAGCTCCTGTTCCAACCGGGCAGGGTCCGATTGGCCCAACCGCTCCCAACGGCTCCGACGTTGGGCCCACTGGATAGAAGCCTCACCCGTGTGCTGATCAGCCCCCCGGTCCATCACGGAGACATCGCCGCTGTCACAGGCCGAGAAGAGGTCTTCAAAGAACTCTGCCAACCGCGGATCCAGAAGATCCGATAAGGCCTGGCAAGGGTGGGCCGCCACGATGGAGGAGACCATGGCCTTCACGCTCTTACGACCGCGCCACTCATCCACCTGAGCAGTGAAGGCCACATCGGCCAGGCAGTCACTGGAAAGGTAGCTCTCCAGGTCTGCGCAATTGAACATGATGGCCGACACGCTGGAGCGACCATCGGTCAGCTGGAAGGAGAAATGGTTCTTGCCTGCGCCCACAGCACGCCCTTGGGAGAGGGAGACGTTGCGCACGAGGAAGCGTGGTTCAGGGGCTTCTTGGCCGAAGGGAGCCAGCTCCTCCAAACGGCCCACGTTCTCCAACGTGAATTCAGCCAGATCCACCACAGCGTCTATATCCACCATGGCTTCGAACTGCTCTTCGGGAAGCGCCTGCATAGAGGCTTCCAGCGCCGCTTCGAAAGCGGGAAGATTCTCAACGGGCAGGGTGACGCCCACCGCGGAAGCATGGCCGCCGAAGCGGGTGAGCAGACGAGATGCGCTCTCCACCGCTTGGAAGAGGTTGACCGAACCATAGGAGCGGCCCGAACCGCGGGCTTCGTCTCCCACGATGGAGAAGAGCATGGCCGGCACATGGTAGGCGCTGACCAATCGAGAGGCAACGATGCCCTTGACCCCCTCATGCCAACCAACGCCGGCCACCACCACCGACCGTCCGCCCTGATACTTCTGGGCTGCCTGAGCCTTGGCCACCTCAGCGAGCTCCGATTCCTTCTCGCGGCGTAGGTCGTTTATGGCCTCGAGCCTCTCAGCCAGAACGCAAGCCTGGTCGTAGCTATCCGTCATCAAGAGGTCCAAAGCGCATTCGGCATCTCCCATGCGTCCCGCCGCATTCAAGCGGGGAATCAAGGAGAAGCTCAGATTGGTAGAGGTGAGCGGCTTGCCATCGGGCTTCGCTTGGCCGATGAGCGCAGCGATGCAGGGGCGTGGATCGGTGTTCATCCGAGCCAGGCCATCCGCCACCAAGGCTCGGTTCTCCCCCCTCATGGGCATGAGGTCAGCCACGGTGCCCAAAGCCGCGAAGTCAGTGTAGCTGCGCCAGAGATGCGGGTATCCACAAGCGCCTCCGAGCGCCTGTACCACCTTGAGCGCCACGCCCACCCCCGCCAGTACGGCAGAAGGATGTCCTGCTACAGCCTTCGGATCGCAGACTGGAACGCCTTCGGGTACGGCATCTCCCGCTTCATGATGATCTGTGATGATCACCGCAACCCCCGCGTCCTGGATGGCCGCCACCTCATCCTTGCAGGCGATGCCGCAATCCACCGTGATGATGAGATCTGGAGAGAGCGGACGGATGCGCTGGAAGGCCGCTTGGGAAAGCCCGTAGCCCTCTTCAGCGCGCTTCGGGATGAACGGCGTCACCTTAGCCCCCAAGGCCCGCAGCCCGCGGGTGAGGACCGTGGTGGCAGAGATGCCGTCGAGATCGAAATCACCGAAGACGACGATATGTTGACCTTGGGAGATGGCCGTCTTGAGCTGGCTTACGATCTGCCGCATGTCCGGCATGTCGTAAGGGTTCTCCCAATCTGTTGGCAGCGATGGGTTCAGGAAGGCCTGCAGCGCCTCCGGCGTATCTATCCCCCTTGTGGCAAGCGTGCGCGCCATGAAATCCGGCATAGCGTAGGCCGACTGCAGGCGCGCCACCGCGTCTGGCGCGCATCCACGCAACCTAAAACGTGTGGTCATCCGATGAGCCTCTTGGTTTCTAGCCTTGTTCCTTTTGAGTCGATTCTCTCACAGATGGGCTCCCTGTGGGAAAACTCCATAGGATGAATCTATAATCGCGAGCGTAGTGAGCAGATAGGACTAAGTAGGTAAGGAAGTGCTATGGGAAACTGTCTCGTTGCCCAATCCGGTGGGCCCACCGCTGTCATCAACGCCTCCTTGGCCGGGGTCGTCAAGGCCAATCAGCTGAACCCCCTCTACGGGAAGGTCCTCGGCGGGATCAATGGGGTAGAGGGTGTCTTGGAAGGCAAGCTCTATGACCTGACAGACCTCCCCGCCCAAGAGCTGGATATCTTGAAGCAGACCCCCTCCTCAGCGTTGGGCACGTGCCGCTATAAGCTCAAGCGCGGCCAAGAGGCTGATTTCCAGCGCCTGGTGGAGGTGATGGATACCCATGATATAGAGGTGATGTTCTATATCGGAGGCAATGATTCCATGGACACCGTGGACGCGCTCTCTGAATGGGCGGCCGCCCACGGCTCCGAGAAGCGCTTCATCGGCATCCCGAAGACGGTGGACAACGATCTAGTGCCCCCGGACCACTGCCCCGGATTCCCTTCGGCTGCCAAGCTGGCGAACCTGGTGGTCCACGCCACCCGGTTGGACTACGATGCCTACACCCGCCCGGAGGTCTTCGTACTGGAGACCATGGGCCGGGATGCCGGATGGCTAGCGGCCAGCTGCTGCCTTTCGGGAGACGTTGACCTGCTGGTGCTCCCTGAGGTCCCCTTCGACCGCCAGGCCTTCCTCGGCCACGTGCAACAGAAGATGGATGCCCAAGGCTCCTGCTACATCGTGATCAGCGAAGGGGCCCGCTATGCAGATGGCACCTATATCTCCGCTGGCGAGAGCGCCAATGACGGCTTCGCCCACGCGGTCCTCGGAGGAGCTGCCCTCACGTTGAAGCAGATGATCCTGGATGCAGGCATCGCGCCCCGCGGTGTGGTCCAAGACCTCTCCCGGGCCGCCCGCTCGTCCAACTTCGCCCAATCCAAGGTAGATGTAGCAGAAGCCTTCGAATTGGGGCTTTCGGCCCACATGAGGTCAGCTGATCCCGGCTTCACCGCCCAAGTGGTGGGAGTGCGCAGAGGCCAGACGGCAGAAGGGTCTTACGATCCGCGATACTTCGCCGGGCCTGCGGCTGAGTTCGCGAACTTCGTGAAGACATTCCCCCAGGAGTGGATCCTCCCTGACTATCAGGGCATCACCGAAGAGGCCCTAGACTACTTCCGGCCCCTTGTTGCCGGAGAGCCTGACATCATCTACGGAGAGAACGGCCTGCCGAAGACGGTGATCCCCTACAACCTGCGCTAAGGGTTAGAAAGGTGCATCGAAGGGGTCGGTGGCCTCAAGGATGGCTTGACCACGGGATGCTTCGACGATGGCCTGGCACAAGCGCTCAGCATCCGTCTCCAAGGCGCGCACCGTCAGAGAGACCATGTCAGTGAATGCAGAGGCTTGGATCTTCGCGCCCTTCTCTTGGATGCGGCGCACCACCGCATCGTGGTCAGCGTAGGGCAGGCGGATGCTGATATCCACACACCGCTGGATCTGGACGATACGGGCTACGTTCAGAGCAGCCTGGGCCGCCTGGGTGTAGGCGCGTACCAGACCACCCGTGCCCAAGAGCACGCCACCGAAGTATCGCGTGGTAACGCAGATGACATCCTCCAGACCTGCGTGTTGTAGCACCTGGAAGGTAGGGAGGCCAGAGGTCTGAGCCGGTTCGCCATCATCGGAATAACGAGTGCGACCGCCTCGCAGGATATAGGCGTAGACATTGTGCCTGGCCGTCTTGTGCTCATCACGGATGCGAGCCAAGAAGGCCAAGGCCTCCTCCTCTGATCCCGCATGGCTCACTTGGGCGATGAACCGAGACCTCTTCTCGATGATCTCAGCTGCGGCTTCGCCCTCTATGGTCCGGTAGGCCATCAGTTGAACCTGTTCTGGGTTGCAACCAAGCCGTGCTCGATGAGGAAGGGAACCGCCTCGGTGCCCCGGTGGACCGCCTCGCAGAAGAGCTCCTCCTCATCTCCCCGAGGGCGCTTCAAGACATAGTCTGCCGTGGGCATCCTCCCCGGCGGCCGCCCGATGCCGATGCGGATCCGCAGCCAATCCCGTGTACCCAGCTTCTCCTCGATGGACTTGAGCCCGTTGTGACCCGCATGGCCCCCGCCTTGCTTCACCCGTATGGTACCCGGGTCTATGTCCAGCTCATCATGGATGACGATGAGCTTATCCGGACCCACCCCGTAGAGCTTGAGGAGCTTGGAGAGCGGACCTCCGCTCGTGTTCATGAAGCTTTGAGGCTTGACTAGGAGCACATCTTGCCCCGCCAAGCTCACCCGAGCAGCCAGCGCACCGCTCTCGCTCTTCCAGAAAGGGCTTCCCGCTTGCTGGGCCAGCTCATCCACCCCATCGAACCCGGCATTATGCCGAGTGTGGGCATACTCCTCCCCCGGATTGCCCAGACCCGCTACCACCCAGTCAGGCGGGTCAGGCTTGCGAAAGATGCTCATGGGCTCCCGTTCCCAGCCAAAGCCCCTAGAGGGCGAAATCCGGGTCGAACAGAGAGCTGACAGAGCCGTTGCTGTAAACATTGGCGATAGCGCGGGCGAAGAGCGGTGCTACGCTCACCACCTTGATCTTGCCCGTCTGCTTCTCCAGGGGCACGGGGATGGTGTCGCAGACCACCACTTCTTCCACCGGAGCATTCTCCAGCCGCTCATAGGCAGGGCCGGAGAAGACGGGGTGGGTGCAGCAGATATAGACTGCTTCGGCTCCCTTGGCCTTGAGCGTATCCGCTGCTGCCACGATAGTGCCACCGGTATCTATCATGTCATCGTTGATGATGCAGATCTTCCCGTCCACATCGCCGATGAGAGCCGTTATCTCAGCCTTATTGTGGCCCGGACGCCCTTTATGCATGATGGCCAGATCGGCCCCTAGCATGTCCGAGAGCTTCTTCGCCGCCTTCGCGCGGCCCACATCCGGAGACACCACGCAGACCTTGTCTTCAGGGAATCCCTTGGCACGGAAATAGTCAGCCAGGATGGGCAGAGCCGTCAGGTGGTCCACGGGCATATCGAAGAAGCCCTGAATCTGACCCTGGTGTAGATCTATGGTCATGACGCGCGTGATGCCAGAGGTGGTGATGAGGTTCGCCACGAGCTTCGCGGTGATAGGCTCACGGGCCGCGGCCTTGCGGTCTTGGCGAGAATAGCCGTAGTGGGTGATGACGGCGGTGATAGCGCGGGCAGAAGCGCGCTTGGCTGCATCGGCCATGATGAGGAGCTCCATGAGGGCATCGTTCACATCGGCTTCGCCATTGCCTGCCACGGATTGGATGAGGAACACATCAGCGCCGCGGAGGCTCTCCATGTACCGCGCATAGATCTCACCGTTGGCGAACTTCTCCAGCTTCACATTCCCCAAGTCAACGCCGAGCTGGTCGGCGATCTTCTCGGCCACCTCTGGGCTGATGGATCCAGAGAACAAGGCTAGCGATTTCTGCATCTCGGTCATCTTCGCGCTCCCTTTCGTGATTTACGCAGTGCCCTCATTGTATTCGCTGGGCGCCCTCTCCAAGGGCTGAATGGGCTGTCATTTCCGGTGGGCCGAGGTCCATCCGTCGTACACGCTCTCCCGGGCCCGCGCCACTGCCAGGGCATCATCGGGGACATCCTTCGTGATGACAGAACCCGCCCCTACGGTCACGTTCGCTCCGATGTTCACCGGTGCCACCATCATGGTGTCGGAGCCGATGAACGTGCCATCCCCGATGACCGTAGCATGCTTATGCTTGCCATCATAATTGCAGGTGATGGAACCGGCTCCGATGTTCACCCCTTCGCCGATGGTGGTATCCCCTATGTAGGAGAGATGCGGCACCTTGGAGCCGGGACCCACGGTGGATTTCTTGATCTCCACATGGGTGCCCGCCTTGGCGCCCTCCATGAGATGCGCGCCCGGCCGCAGATAAGCCCGCGGACCCGTGGTGGCCCCGTCGTCTATCCGCGCCTCATAGGAGATGGTCTCATCCACAACGCACCCCTGCCCCACGCAGGTATCAACCAAACGCGTATCCGGGCCGATGATGGAGTCCTCTCCCACGGACGTACGGCCCATGAGCGTCACGTTCTGGAGGATCGTGACATCCCTCTCGAGGGTGACGTCCGGGCCGATCCAGACCAGATCCGGTGCCAGCATGGTGACACCCGCTTCCATATGGGCGCGGTTGATGCGTTGCTGCATGGCGCGAGTGGCTTCCGCCAACTGCACCCGGGAGTTCACACCGGCGCATTCTTGGGGATCCTCTGTAGCCAGCGCCACGACCTTCTCCCCTGCTTCGCGCAGGAGCGCCACCACATCCGTTATGTAGTATTCCCCTTGGGCGTTGTCATTGGTCACCTGCGAGAGACAGCTGCGCAACTGGGCGGCATCGAAGCAATAGAACCCGGAGTTGCATTCGCAGACCTGAGCCTCCTGAGGGCTGGCATCCTTCTGTTCCACGATGGCCACCACCGGCCCTTGAGGAAGGTCTGCCTCGAAAGAGTCCTCGCGGATGATACGCCCGTAACCGAAGGGATCCTCCATCCGGAAGGTGAGCACCACGGCAGCGGCATCTTCCTGGATACGGGTTTCCACGAGACGACGGATGGTCTCAGGGGTGAGCAAGGGGCAGTCTCCGTAGACCAAGACGACGCTGCCTTCGAAAGCGGAGAGCGCCTCTGTCTCCATGGCCGCCTTGGCGGCATCCGCCGTTCCGAGCTTCTGCTGCTGGATGGCCACATGCGCCTCGCCAAAGACCGCTGCCTGCACCCGATCGTCTTCGGGACCTACCACCACGGTGACATCCTGGATGCCCGCTTCCTTGAGAGCCGCTATGGGCCACATCACCAGCGGACGTCCCAGTATCTCATGGATGACCTTCGGTTTCTTGGATCTCATGCGAGTCCCGGCTCCAGCCGCCAAGACGATGCCTGCACAGTTCATAGATGCTCCTCCTCAGGATGTGGTGATCCCTGTAGGGGTATTATTCCACAATCTGCAGGCCACCTATTCCGCCCTTACCCCCAACGCTCATGAGAAGCGCTTGAGCAGGAATGAATTGCAGATGACAATAAAGCTGAAAAGCGCCATGACACTTTGACGCAACGCATGCTATCAATGACCAATCGCATGGTCTGCCGTTCCTGACCGTCTTCCATCCGAACCTCACATGCCCCATCGTATCCTTGGTCGCGGAGCAGCATATGAGTATGTGCTCCTATACGATATCTCATGCCATTTCGGGAATGCACGTCGTCGGGACCCGATCAGATGCTACCCTTGTCATCTATGACGTTCGATCCCGTTGCATACATCAATGCACCCCGCTGGCAACAGGTGAGCCTAGGCCTTGAGCGCACACGACTCCTCCTGGATGAACTGGGCAACCCCGAGCAACAGCTCAGGTTCATCCATGTAGCCGGGACCAACGGAAAGGGCTCCACCTGCGCTTACTTGAATGCCATCTGCCAAGCAGCGGGCCTGCGCACCGGTCTCTTCACGAGCCCCTATATAGAGCGCTTCGAGGAGCGCATTCGCGTGGATGACTCCGAGATACCCAACGAAGCCTTACTCCGGTGCACCCTTGCGGTGAAGGAAGCCGCTGAGACGGTAGAAGCCACTACAGGTGAGCACCCCACGGAATTCGAGTTGATGTGCACCGTAGCCTTGCTGCATTTCTCCCAACAGCAATGCGATATCTGTATCATGGAGGTAGGCTTGGGAGGACGGCTGGATTCCACCAACGTGATAACCCCTGAGGTCAGCATCATCACGCGGATAGGCTTTGACCATACGGACATCTTAGGAGACGCGCTGGCTGAGATAGCCGCCGAGAAGGCGGGCATCATCAAGCACGGCATCCCCTGCGTCACCTGCGAGCAAGAGGCGGTGGTCCAGGAGGTCATCGAGGATACCTGCAAAGAGAAGCAGAGTCCCCTTGTGGTAGTGCATGAGGATGACGTCTGTTCCATTGGGCTGAACGGCTATGACATCCGCGGCTTCGCCTACCAAGGCGAAGGGTTCGCCACCCGTCTCTTGGGCTCCTATCAGCCCGAGAATGCCTGCCTTGCCATCGAAGGCGCACGTACCCTCCGCGAACGAGGATGGGACATACCCCCCGCTGCGGTGAAGGCAGGGGTACTGAAAGCCGTTTGGCCAGGAAGGCTCGAGGTGATGTCCCGAACACCTTTGGTGATCATCGACGGAGCCCATAACCCTGACGGCGCGACGCTCTTGGCACGTACCCTGGAAGAGTTCAAGCCCAAAAAGCCCCCTGTGTATGTGATAGGTGTCCTGCAAGATAAGGACGTGGAGGGGATTCTCGAGCCTCATATCCAGAGGGGCGCACGCTATCTCACCTACACCCCGCGCAACCCCCGGGCGCTAAAGGCGGGATACCTAGCCTTCAGGATCAATGTCTTGGATTCAGAGGCGGATGTCACCGCCTACGCCACGGCCGAGGAGGCCGTGCAGCATGCCCTAGAAGAAGCAGCTCCCGAAAGCCCTATCGTGGCCTTCGGGAGCTTGTATTCCATAGCGGATGTGAAGCAGGCTCTTAGGAGTTGTCTGGAGTGAGCAGACCGAAGGATCCGCCGTCACGCCGATAGAGGACATGGACATCTCCTGAGTCCCGATCGGTGTAGACGAAGAAATCATGACCGACGAGGTCTATCTCGATCATGGCCTCTTCTTCGGTCATGGGCGTATACGCGATCTTCTTGCGACGCACGATCTCATCTTCAGAGAGCTCTTCCATGAGCTTATCCAGATCGAGCTCTGATTCCGAGTGAGCATCCTCGTGCTGGAACTCCACCGCTCTCTCGTTCTTCTTGGTGCGCTTGGCATGGATGCGGGTCTTGAACTTACGCAATTGACGGGCTATCTTCGCCGCAGCCACATCTATGGCAGCGAACATATCCTCCTCGCTCTCCTCCACACGAGCTACATGGCCCGGCATGATCACCGTGACCTCACAGACAGCAGCATTCTGGATGGACTTGTTCTTCTCGCGATAGAGGACGATCTCACAGGCAATGGCGCCTACTTCGAGCTGGGTCACGGTCTTGCCGATCTTGTCTTCCGCGTAGCTCCTCAGAGAATCACTCACGGGCATCTTACGACCGGAAACGGTGATATCCATATCTTCGCCACCTTTTCTCGATTCGGATAATATCTATCCAAGGATAGCGCATACATCCCGAATGAGCCTTTGCCTTGGCGTAACGATAACAAAACGATAATTCGAGCGGTCAGATTTCCCCAGTGCACTAATATCCAATCTCAAGCTATAGGCAGATGGAGATGACATGAGCACAGATGACTTGGATCAGAGACCCCAGCCAAAAGGCGCTGAGGAGAACGGACCTGCCTGCGAGGTGCGGGAGGTAAGCCCCATCACGCCCCCTACTCCCGCCAATCCAGACCCCCATGGCATCTACATAGACGAGGTACAGGGGCACAATCGGCGCATCCGAAAGCTCATCAGCTTCACCCATTCCTCTACCCGGGCCGCAGGCATAATGCTGCTCGCGGCTATCACAGCACTCATCATCGCCAACACCGATACCTACCAGAGCTTTCTGGATATCTGGGATGTCCATGTGATCTTGGGGGTGGGCAGCTTCCACGGGGAGATGTCCCTTGCGCATATCATCAACGACATCCTGATGGCCGTCTTCTTCTTGCTGGTAGGCCTTGAGATCAAGTACGAAATGACCGTAGGAGAGCTGACGAACATCCGTCAAGCGGCGCTGCCCATCTTGGGAGCCCTCGGTGGCGTGGCGGCCCCTATCTTGATCTACCTGGCTTTCAATGGAGGCGACCCTTTGACAGCCGGAGGCTGGGGCGTTCCCACGGCAACGGACATCGCCTTCGCCCTGGGCATCCTGGCGCTTCTGGGCAGCAGGGTCCCGGGGGGAGTTCGTGTGTTCCTCTCTACCTTGGCTGTAGCCGATGACATCATCGCCATCCTGGTCATCGCCGTCTTCTATGGGAGCAGCCCTGATATCCTCTGGCTGGGAGCAGCCCTGTTGGTGCTCATCGTCCTCATCGGGATCAACAGGGCCCACGTATATTCGTTGGTACCCTACATGCTGCTGGGTTGCGTGCTCTGGTTCTGCGTCTTCATGTCTGGCATCCATTCCACTATCGCCGGTGTGCTGCTCGCCTTCGTCATCCCCTCGGGCAGCCGCATCCACATGAAGAACTTCTTGCGCTGGTCAGACGAGCGCGTGCAACTGGCAGAGACCTACCACGACGAGGAAGCACCGCTCATCTCCCAGAAGAAGTATCTGAACACCGTCTCCAGCCTGTCCAACGTCTCCCGGCAGGTGGTTCCGCCGGCCGTGCGTCTTGAGCACAAGCTCTATCCATGGGTGTACTTCCTCATCCTACCTCTGTTCGCGCTCACCAACGCCGATGTCTCCTTTGCGGGCAGCAACGTGACAGAGCTGCTCACCAGCAACGTGGTCCTGGGCGTCTTCTTCGGATTGGTGCTGGGTAAGCCCGTAGGAATCATGGCCTTGAGTTGGCTTTGCGTGAAGCTGAAGATAGCGAAGCTTCCTGAGAACGTCACCTGGAAGCACATGTTGGGGGCCTCCATCCTGGGCGGCGTCGGATTCACCATGGCCATCTTCGTGGCGAACCTCGCCTACACGGATGCGCTGTTCATCACCCAAGCGAAGCTAGCCATCCTGCTGGCCTCTCTGGCGGCAGGCATCCTCGGGTTCGTGGTGCTGCTCATCCAAGCAAAGAAGGATGTCCGCTGACATCCTTCGCTAGCGCCAGGGATCCTCTTCGAACCGGGGTTCTTCCTCCCGACGGTCGGAATAGGGATCATAGCCGTCATCGTCCTCGTTGGGAGGGCGCTTGAATTCGTCAGTCTCTTCCATCGAATCCTCCTCTATCCCGTTTCGTGGCTTCTATGCGATAGGCTTCCCAACCGCGCTCACTGGGCTGGTAGAACGAACCCCTCTCCAGGCCATCAGGCAGATACTGCTGCTCCACCCAACCACCCGGGTAGTTGTGGGGATACTTGTATTCGCCATAATCCTCTGACCCCGGCCTATGGCGGTCACGGAGATTGTCGGGCACCGAACGGACGGGGCCGTTGCGCACCTCAGCACGTGCACCGAAGATGCCGCAGGCAGCATTCGACTTCGGCGCCAGGGCTATATAGGTGGCAGCCTGGGCCAAGATGAGCTGACATTCGGGGTAGCCGATGACCTCCGCCGCTTTGAAAGCGGCCTCGGCGATGAGCAGCGCTTGAGGGTCAGCATTGCCTACGTCTTCCGCCGCGCAGATGAAGATGCGCCGGGCGATGAACTTCGGGTCTTCGCCCCCTTCGATCATGCGAGCGAGCCAATAGAGGACGGCATCTGGATCCGAACCGCGCATGGACTTGATGAAAGCGGATATGACGTCATAGTGCATATCCTTATTCTTGTCATAGGGGATGTTCCGGTGCGGATTCGCCTTAGCCACCATGGCTTGGGTGAGGATGCCCTCATCCGTTGCCTTCGCAAGGTCAGCAGCCAGTTCGAGGGTGGTGAGCGCATTCCTGCCATCACCCCCGGAAAGCGTGACGATGGCATGGACGGCATCGTCTTCCAGCTGCACCGCCCCTGCCAGGCCCCGCTCGTCTAAGGCGGCCCGACGGATGAGGTCTTCTGCCTCTGCATCAGAAAGAGAGCTCAGCTGCACCACGCGTGAACGAGAGATGAGCGCGGAATTCACCTCGAAGAAGGGATTTTCGGTAGTAGCTCCGATGAGGATGACCGTACGGTCTTCTACAGCATGGAGCAGCGCGTCCTGTTGGCTGCGGTTGAACCGATGGATCTCGTCCACGAAAAGGATGGTACGCTCCCCTAAGGTAGAAAGGCGCTTGTCCGCTTCGGCTATCTCACGCCGCAGGTCTGACACGGTGCCGCCGATGGCGGACACTTCTACGAACCGCGCATGGGTGGTCTTCGCGATGACGTGGGCGATGGAGGTCTTCCCGGTACCAGCCGGGCCATAGAGGATGACCGAGCTCAGAGTGTCCGATTCGATGGCTCTGCGAAGCCAGCTATCAGGGCCGATGGCCTCTGCCTGACCAACGATGTCATCAAGCGTCTCTGGCCGCATGCGCACCGCCAAAGGCGATGCCGCAAGGCGGTTGGCATCTTCCATCTCTTGGAATAAGGAGTTCGTTTGCATAGATGCATACTAGCACATCTGTTCGTATGATTCATCCTGCAATATATCTCAAGACGCGATGCACGAAGACCGGATGCAACGGCGGAGGATCCAGATCCGCCCCCTATGAATCACCCAACAGGTATGGTTCGTCCAGGTGCACCATCGGGCTGATCAAGATCAGCCCCTCCGGAAAGTACAGCTTCACTCATAGAGCTGAACAGCTCGGCCCAAAACAACAACCGAATATCACACCACAGACCCCCCCCCGACCCCCAAGACCTCGCGTCCATGCTCAGACGACGCCCCACCCCCTGATGGCGTCACCCCCCCTTCTGCCACATCCTACAACCTTAGCTCCTTCTCACCCCACTCCTTCATAGCAACAAGGATGGGAACGAAGCTCCTCCCCCGCTTCGTCAGCGCGTACTCCACGCGCGGGGGCACCTCGCCGAAGTCAATGCGCTCAAGGAAGCCATCGTCGACCAGTTCTTTCAGCTGCTTCGAAAGAGTGGATTCGGAGATAGTGCCTATGCAGCGCCGCAGCTGCCCGAAGTGACGGACATCCTTGAGGGCAACGTAGAAGAGGATCTCTATCTTCCACTTCCCGCCGATCATACGTTGGATCGTGGAGACCGACTTGCAGCGCTCCACTTCCACACCTTGCCTACGCACCATAGGCCGTCCTTCCGGGTACTGCAGAAAAAGACAGTACTTCAAATCCTAAACCAACCTGCGCATGATGGTACTAGATAAAGCGGCGACAGCAACCGTGGTGCCCGCAGGTAAGCGGAACGTCAGAAGCCGCGCGAAGGAGGAAGCATGCATTACACAGGGACTATCTGGCGACCGCCTTACGAGGCGGGCTCTCTCATCATCGAAGCGACGGCGGGATGCACGCATCATCGCTGCAAGTTCTGTACGCTCTACGAAGACCTGCCGTTCAAGTTCCGGCCGTCGCCTTTGGAGGACATCGAAGCAGACCTCTTAGAGGCGCAGACCTGGTACCACGACCCGCTGCGCAAGACCGAGGAGCGGCTATTCGACACGGACGTGGCGAGTTGCAGGCGCGTCTTTCTGGCCGGGGCGAACCCCTTCGGGCTGAAGATGGCGCACCTCCTTGAGATCGCCGCGCTGGTGCGCACGTACTTCCCGCAGTGCGAAAGCATCGGGTGCTTCTCGCGCGTGACGGACGTCGCCAGGAAGACGGACGCCGAGCTGCGCGAGCTTACGGAAGCAGGGTTCGACGGGCTGACCATCGGGATCGAGACCGGGGACGACAAGGCACTGGCGTTCATGGACAAAGGCTACGCGGCGCGCGATATCGTCGAGCAGTGCGCGCGACTCGACGCCGCAGGCAGCGGCTACGCGTTCTTCTACCTGGCGGGCATCTCCGGGAAAGGACGCGGCATCGAGGGCGCACAGGTGACAGCGCAGGTGTGCAACCAGACGAATCCCTGGCTCATCGGCGCGAACATGCTCACCGTTTACAGGAGCTCAGTGCTGTACCAGGAGATCGAGACAGGGAGGTGGGCTGAAGAAGGAGAAGTCGAGAAGTACGAGGAGGTAAAGGAGTTGGTCTCACGGCTGGACATCCCGGTGGAATTCGCTATGTTGGGAGCATCGAACCCGGTGATGCTGCGCGGCAGGCTGCCCGAGCATCAGCAGCAGATCGTTTCCGCACTCGATTCCATCATCGCTGACTTCGGAGAGGAACGCCTGCGCGACTACCGAACGAGCTTACGACATTTGTGATATGACGAGGGCAGGAACAGACCCTTGCAACAAGGATCATGATGAATGCGCTTCCCGTGAAGATGCGTTGCGCAAAGGTCGTGCACAACATATGCCTGCCGTACAGGGGTTGCTCCGGGCGCAGCATCGGGCGGACCACGGTCCGCCCCTACGACATCCTGACCTGCATCTGCAATGGAACGCGCAGCGTTTGAATATGCGTTGCGCGAAGAACACGCGCAACAGATTCATTGAGTCAATTGCCGGGTAGCCTGACGTATGGGGTTCATCCAGGTGCCACAAGGGGCTGATCCAGATCAGCCCCTACAACGCATGGTTCACCCGAGTGCACCTGGCGCATGACCCGTAGGGGTCGAACATGTTCGACCCAACGCCACAACCTGGAGACTGCAACATCACCCGTAGGGGCCGAGCTGGCTCGGCCCGAACCCGTTACACCCCAGAAAACCATGCATTCCCGTTCCGGTCACAACCCGCCCCCCCGCTGCGTAAGCAGCGGAAATAGTTAGGCGGCGGTTGATTGCTGCTGGTCAAAGAACCCCATGCGCCGCACCTCCTCCCGCGCGAAGCGCGATGATGCGGCGACGAGCCGCCCGCAGTGGTGATGCGGACCCGCAGGGTCCCATCAGCAGTGCGGTGAGGATTTTTATTGTTACACGGGGACCGCTCTTCCCCGTGAGGGGTTGAGGCCGATTCTGAGGACCAGAAACCCATGATATACATCATCATGGGTTTCGCCTGTCCGAAGCCTAAGGCCGAACGCCCCTTGCGGGGAAGGCGAGCATCCCCATGAATTTATGACATCTGGACCGTCCCCTGTCATATGTCTCAGGTACGAAAAAGGCAGAACACGTGAGTTTAGGAACGTCCCAGAATCACGCATGTGACACTTGGTCCGTCCCCTGTCATAAAAAGGGCCGAACGCGTTCGGCCCCTACGTGCAGTCAGACCGGAAAGATCACCCGGCAAGGGCGTTGTTCGTGGCAAGCCAACTCTCACGCGTACCCGTATCGAACCCTTCATCAGGGCTCACCACCAACGCATACATCTCCTCTTCGCGCAAAAGCGCATCCAGCGCGTCAGTGAGCTGAATCTCTCCACCCACACCAGGTTCTACATCGCGCAGAAGTTCCATGACCCGCGGCGTCAACAGATAGCGTCCAAAGACCGCCAAGTTGGTGGGCGCCTCTGCCAGAGGCGGCTTCTCAACGAGCTCCTCCACCTTCCAAACCCCTGGTTCCACCTCTGAACCAGCGATGATGCCGAAGCGGTCCACCTCTTCGTCAGGCACAGGCATCACAGCGATGACCGAAGCGCCGCCATGGGCGTCAGATACCGCTTGCATAGCTGGAAGCATCTTATTGTCTGGCACGAGCACATCGCCCAGGAGCACATAGAACGCTTCGTCTGCGGTCTTCTCTGCTGCACAGAGGACGGCATGCCCAAGCCCCAACGCTTCCTCTTGGTAGACGAAGCTGACGGGCAGACCACCTACGTACTCTACGGCATCTGCATAGGCATCCTTACCCCGCTCACGAAGGAGCGCTACCAGATCGGGATCGGGGGAGAAATGATCCTCGATGGCTTGCTTGCCAGGAGAGTTCACGATGACCACTTCATCAGCTTCAGATGCCAGGCCCTCCTCCACGACGAACTGGATAGCCGGCCTGTCCCCCACGAGCAGCATCTCTTTGGGAACGGATTTCGTAGCAGGTAGGAACCTCGTTCCCAAACCGGCGGCGGGGATGACTGCTTTCATGTTCGCTCCTTCTCTAGGGATTGATCTTCGCAAAGGGCGGCTCAAGCGCCCTTTTGAATGCATTCTTCTCATAACGCTCCCAGACTCTCTGAGCCTCGGGAGAGATGCTCTCAGGCGAGCGTCCCTTATCTATCATCTGGAAGAGCAGTTCATCGAGCTCATCGTAGGAGATGCCCAAAGAGGCTTCATCCGTTTGACCGAAAGAGAGCTCAGCGCTGGGCGGCTTCACGAGGACATTGTGCGGAATGGGAGGCTGCGCTCCTGCCCGACAAGCTTGTTCATTCAGGTGGGCAGCCAAGGCGAAGACCTCCGTCTTGTACAACCCTCCGATGGGCGCAAAGGCGCCAGCGGTATCTCCATATAAGGTGGAGTACCCCATAGCAGCCTCAGAGCGATTGCCGGTGTTCAGCACCATCCAGCCCTTTGCGTTGGAAAGCGCCATCAAGATGCACATGCGCAGACGCGCTTGGGTATTCTCAGCGGCAAGCCCAGAAAGGGGCTCATCCAGGAAGGTCTCGTAATCATCAGCGAAGGTAGCGAAGGTCTCAGTGATAGGGAACGCAGGTGCGCTGATGCCAAGACCCCGTGCGAGCTCTGACGCATCGCGCACGGAATCCGCCGAGGTGTAGGGACTGGGCATGAGGATGCCGTGGACGTGTTCATGGCCGAGAGCCTTGCAAGCAAGGGCGGCTACCACACTGGAATCCAAGCCACCCGAAAGACCGATGAGCACATCGGTGAAGCCTGCTTCCCGAACGAAGGTAGCTGTCTGAGCACATATCCCATCCAGCACCGAGTCCATTGCCAATGAGCGCATGGATGTCAGACCTGTACGGCGCGGATCTTATCAGCCAACCATTCGGCCCATTCGCCGACACCGTCACCCTTCGTAGCCGACATCTTGAAGATGGGCGACTGAGGGTTCAGTTGCCTGACCGAAGCATTGAATGCCTCTTCTTCGAAATCGAAGACGGGCATCGTGTCAGCTTTGTTGAGGATCACCGCATCAGACACCTGGAAGACGCCCGGATATTTGAGCGGCTTATCATGGCCTTCCGGAACCGAGAGGATCATAGCCTTCATGTTCTCTCCCAGGTCGAAATCAGTCGGACACACCAGATTCCCCACGTTCTCTATGATGATGAGGTCCAACCGGTCCAAGTCCAGCACATCCACAGCCCGGCGGATCATGGCGCTTTCCAGATGACAAGCACCCCCGGTGTTGATCTGCACCGCCGCCGTACCCTGAGCCTTGATCTTCTCAGCATCCACCGAGCTTGCGATATCCCCCTCGATGACCGCGATGTTGAACTCATCGCGCAGGGCATCGATAGTAGCTAGGATGGTGGAGGTCTTCCCCGAACCCGGGCTGGCCAAAAGGTCCAACACGAATACGCCATTGTCGGCGAATCGCTCACGTAGCTCCCGCGCGATGGAATCGTTCTTATCCAAGATAGGTTGCTTCATGTCTATGTGCTTGGGCATCGTAGAGGCTCACTCCTCATCTTCTGGCAAGTCGACTTCAATGGAATCTATCTGCAGCTCACGACCGGCGATGAGCTCGGTGGCGAAGCTGTCACAGCTGGGACAGAACCGATGGAACCGATCATGCTCGAAGGTCTCTCCGCATTCCAAGCAACGGCTTTTCGGTGCGATCATGTTCACCTTGAGTGCTGCCCCCTTCAGGAAGGGGTCATCTTCGCAGAGGGCTTCGAAGGCGAACTGGAGCGCATCCTCGATGGCCTCGGTCATCTCCCCCACCGAAAGAGTGATGGAGAGCAGCCGAAGCGCCCCGGCATCTTGGGCCGCTTCCCGGGCAGAGTCAAGGACGCTGGTCATGATGCCCAGCTCATGCATGGCTTAGGCCTCATCCTTCGAAAGAGCCAGCTCTTCGTCTTGGCGCTTGATGCGCCGGGCAAGCACGATGCGCGCCAGCAGGAGGCTCAGCTCGTAGAGGGCGATGAGCGCGGCGAACAGGAGCAGCATGGTGACCGGCGATGCATCCGGTGTGATGACCGCACAGAGCACCATCAGAACGATGTAGACCACCCGCCAGCTCTCCCGCAGCTTCTTGTAGGGGATCACATCGAAGATGACCAGGTAGAAGATGACCAGCGGCAGCTCGAAGGCGAACCCGAAGGCTATCTCGAACTTGATGATAATATCTATGTAGGAATTCATGCGGGGTTCCACATAACCGAGCCCCATGGCTTGGTCGGTCAGCCACTGGAACGCCGCATTCAGGATGACTGCATAACAGAAGACCGTACCCAATACGAAGAGGAACACACCTACGACGAAAGTAGGCACGAACCACTTGCGCTCCTTAGGCTTGAGCGCAGGCAGGAAGAATGCCAAGAGCTGCCAGAGGATCACCGGTGAGGTGGCCACCACGCCGAAGAAGAACGATATCTCGAAGCGCACGGCGAAGGCTTCAAAGGGGTCAAGAGCCACTAGATCAACATAGCCCGTTTCCGGATTGAAGGGCAGGAAATCGGCGATGGGGATCAAGAGGAACTGCCCCATCTGAGGAGCAGCCATATAGAAGACGCAGATAGCCACGGCCAGGCAGGCCACGATGCGCACCAAGCGCATACGCAGCTCTCCCAAATGGTCGAAGAGCGGCATCCGAGCAGGACCGATGGGCATCTAAGCTGACACCTCCCCGTCATCGCTGTTCGCTTCAGGCACTGAGACTGCATCCTCAACCGGTGCCGCTTCCTTCTTGGGCACATCCGTCCGCGGCTCTGACTCCGCGGGAGCTACTGCCTCCGCCTCGGCCTTCGCCTCGGCTTCCGCTTCCTTGCGCTTGCGCCTCTCTTCGTCATAGCGGGCCTTGCGCTCAGCGAAGCTCTCCGTATGCTCTACCACCTTGGATGTGACCTCCTCGGCCTTCGCCTGGGCCTTGCCAGCCTCTTCCTTCGCTTGGGAGGCGGCGGACTCTATCACATCCAGAGGATTCTTGAAGGGTGCATCAGAATCTTTGTCTATGAATGACTGGGTCGTGAGCTGGCCAGCCATCTCCTCTTGGGCAGTGCGGAACTTCGCAATGGCCTTGCCGAGGGTGTTCGCTATCTGAGGAAGCTTGTCAGGCCCGAAGATCAAGAAGCCGAAGATCAATATGAGGAAGAGTTCGAATCCGCCGATGCCGAACACGGTCTACCCCTGAGAAAAGACCGTGAGCGCCATGGTGGGGATGCCCAGTGCCAAGATCAGGATGATGCAGACCACGATGGTGAACACCCGCTTCATCATGGACTGGCGCTCCCGCCGCTGTTGCTCACGCTTCACCTCTTCAGCCCGACGGTGAGCACGCTCGGCCTTCTGCTCACGAGTCAGGTTGCGTATGTCCTTGTTTGCTTTCTTGTTGGTCTTAGCCATAGGGGATTTGCCTCATCTTGTGCTGCTCGTCGGTTGCCTGCCTATTGTACGCGCACCTTCGCTGTCAGGAGCGCAGTTTCGTCCGGATCTCTATGACACGTGCGATGCTCTTGGCCACTTCCACGCCCACGTGCCAGTGGTCCTTCTCATAGAGCGTCTTGCCATCTACCATGGTCATCATGATATCTGCCACAGAACAGGTGTTGACCACAGCAGACATAGGGTTGACCTCGGGTGTCTGATGCGAACTGGATAAGTCTATAGCGATGATATCCGCCCGCTTGCCTATCTCGAGCGAACCGATCTCATCTTCCATCTTGAGCGCCCGCGCTCCGCCGATGGTGGCCATCTCCAGCATGGTGGCCGCGTCCAGGAAGCGGCGCGTATCGCGGGCCCGGTGCAACAGAAGCCCCGTACGCATCTCAGAGAGCATGTCGGTGGATTCCGTAGCCGCCGGTGAGTCAGTACCCAGGCCGATGCGCAGACCCGCTTGTATCAACTCGGAAAGCGGCGCCACGCCCATGCCCAGCTGAGCGTTAGCCCGCGGGCAGGTACAGATGGCCACACCCTTCTCTACCAGCTTGCGGATGTCATCATCATCTATGTGCACAGCATGGATCATCAGCACATTGGGAGCGTCGAAGGCCCCCCAATTGAGGGCGTAGCGCACGGGCGTCACTCCGAAGGGAAGCCAGGGCGGGATCTCCACATAGCCACGCGTCTCCACATCCATGTTGTCTACGGCGAACATGGAAGAGCCGCGCATCACGAAGTTGAACTCCTCGCGGCTGCCCGCCAAGCGCATGGCCACAGGCAGGTCCTCTTCGCAGGCCAGCTCGGATACCATCCCGAAGACCTGGGGATGATTGGCGTAGATGGCTGCAGGGGCTATACCGATGCTCACGTTCGTGCCCGAAGTACGGTCACGCCAATCAGCGATATCCCTCTCGGCGGAATGCACGGCGTAGCTCACCCGCATCTTGTCCATAGCGCCCACTTCGCGATAGATCACCGAACGCAGCCCCAAGGCCAGCGTGGCTTTGAGCACCGCCCCCGAAGCCGTGATGTCGCACACCGTGGTGATACCGCTCGCCAGAGCATCCAAGCCGCCCACGACCGCAGAGTCATACCAATCGGCATTCTCCATGCGCGTTGATTTCTCGATCACCGAGAGGATCCACCGGGCGTAAGGCTGGTCAGCCACCAAGCCCCTGAGCACTGTCTTCTCTAAGCGCGTGTGCAGATCCACGAAGCCTGGCATGAGCGCCGCCATGCCGAAATCCCTGACCTCTTCCTCCGGGTAGCGCTGGATGAGCGTGGCCATATCCCCCACGTCCGCTATCCGGTTCCCCTTGACGAGGACGGCACCCCCCGCGATGGGATCTCCGGTGATGGGAAAGACGTATTTCGCACTGAGTATCATCCAAGACCTCGCTCGCATAGCTCTTCCGATGCGCCTGCCGAAGCGGGGCGCGGCATTTTCTCAAACCTGCATTCTATCAGAGAGGGACCGGGTTATACTGCACGCTATGGCAAGCATCGACACAGCAACCGGCGAGGCCGCTCACCCTGATATCTCCACGGTACGGGTGCGCAGCATCTTCGCCTCCATCGCAAACCGCTACGAGCTCTTCAACGCCTGCTCGAGCTTCGGGGCCTACAAAGGTTGGATCCAGAAGGTCTGCGAGGTGGCAGACATCGAACCCACGGATGTGGTGCTGGACATAGCGGGAGGCACGGGGGACGTATCCTTCGCCGTAGCCGAGAAATTCCATCCTCACCGCGTGGTCTGCACCGACTTGGTGCCAGAGATGCTGGATGTGGCGCGCAAGCATGTGGAGGAGGGCCGCGGCGAGAACACGCCCATCGAATTCCAAGTGGCCGACGGTCAAGACCTTCCCTTCGAAGCTGATTCCTTCGATGCCGTCACCATGGCCTATGGCCTGCGCAACATGCCGGAACGCGAACGGGCGCTCTCCGAGGTCCTGCGGGTGCTGAAGCCAGGTGGCAGCTTCACCTGCCTGGATTTCTCCACCCCGTCCCACTCCGCCTGGCGTGCTGCCTACAAGCTCTACCTCAAGAACGCCATACCGCTATGGGGTAAGGTCATCACGGGCAGCTCCAAGGGGTTCCGGTATCTGGCGAACTCCATAGAGGCCTACCCGGATCAAACGGGTGTGGCCGCTCTCATGGAAGAAGCTGGATTCGCAGATGTGGCCTGGTTCGATTGCACGGGCGGCATCGCCTGCGTGCACGTAGCCACCAAACCGCTCTAATAGGCCTCAGAGAGGTCTGCATGGGCGTAGGCATCCGCATCCAGGCCGAAGAAGCGCCCCTGCTCGAAGCGATCCAAGGCCACGAGGGCTATCATGGCCGCATTATCCCCACAGGAAGCCAACGGCGGCATGACCAGGCGCACTTTGCGAAGAGCGCACATCTGCTCATAGGCTGACCGCAGCTCTGGGTTCGCTGCAACGCCTCCTCCCAGACAGAACGTCTGCGCCCCTGTCTCTTCCAGCGCCTTGGCCGCTTTCTCCACCTGGACCTCTATAACAGCCGCCTCGAAGCTAGCACAGACATCGGGCACATTCAGCGTACCCTCTTCTCGCGCCTTTTGGATGTAGGTGATGACGGCGGTCTTGAGCCCCGAGAGGGAGAACCGGTAATCCCCCGAATGCAGGAGCGCACGGGGGAAGCTGATGGCATCTGCCCTGCCCTCCTTGGCCAAGCGGGAGATATGCGGCCCTCCGGGATACGGCAGCCCCAACGCCTTCGCCACCTTGTCGAAAGCCTCTCCCACTGCGTCGTCGATGGTAGCACCGAGGACCTCATAGTCCTGCCAGTTGCGCATATGCGCTAACAGCGTATTGCCACCCGAGAGCAGAGATACCACCGCCGGAGGCTGGAACGGCTCCTCTTCGGCGCAACCGAGCTTGTTCGCATAGATATGCCCCTCCAGGTGATTCACGCCGATATAGGGAACCTCCAGCGCCCAGGCTGCTCCTTTGGCAAAGGCTACCCCCACCACCAGCGCCCCTACCAGACCTGGCGCATAGGTGGCCGATACAGCATCTAGGTCCCGCCAGCGAAGGCCCGCGTCCTCCAGCGCAGCCTCAGCCACACCGCAGATGGCCTCCACATGCTTGCGGCTCGCTATCTCGGGCACAACACCGCCGAAGCGGGCATGGAAATCTATCTGAGAGGCCACGATATCGGAGAGGATGCGTCCGTCTCCGTCTACGACCGCCCCTGCCGTCTCATCACAGGAGGTCTCCAAGGCCAAGATACGCGGAGCTGCCCCAGCGGCTTGGGGCGGCCGCTGTTCCTGCAGGCTGATGCCAGCTACATTTCGCGCGCGCTTCTCTGCCAGACGGCCCAGCACCTCGCTGATGCTCCCCTGATAGATGAGAGCGTCTTCCCTATCAGAATAGTAGCGCGGGCGTCGGCCCACCGGAGACATCCCCAGCGATCCATAGAAGGCGGCTGCTCCTGTATTGGAAGCGCGCACCTCCAGGGAAACCGTGCGAGCTGCCAGGTTGCGAGCATCCTCCAGCACCCGTTCCATGAGCCGGGAGGCTATCCCCTCGCGTTGCATCTCGGGAAGGGTAGCCACCTTCAGCACCTGGGCATCACCGTCTATGATGAGTGCGCCCCCATAACCCACCAAGCGTCCATCCGACACCGCCATCCACCAGGTACGCAACTTCTGATCCAATTCATCGGCGAAAGCCTGGGCAGACCACGCGTCCGACCTCATGACCTCCTTTTCAAGAGCAGCCGCTTGGGCCGCAAAGGAGGCGCTCAGCGGCGATATCTGCACAGGGGCCGCCCCCGGGTGCTGAACACCAGACGCAAGGTCGCGCTCCTCCGTGGAGGCCAGCCGCGCCCGTTCGCCCTCCTCCGCATCCGATAGCCGTGTATAGATGGGAAGCACCTCGGAAGCCTTCTGCTGAGCCTCCGGACAGGCTATCAGCTCCTGCAATGCCAAAAGGAGCCCCTCTCCGGTGGGGGTCCAGAGCTCAGAGGACAGCTCCTGAGCCTTGCAAGCGAAGAGGTCGGAGTACTTGCTCAAGCCGTCTCCCGCTAGGCGAATGCCGCTTTCGGGAATGTCACAAGCGAACTCAGCCGCCTTCACCACCCGATCCTCGGTGAGCCGCTGCACTCCAGCGCCATCCAGCTGGAAGTAAGCCGGGTAGACCTCCTTGCGCATGGCGTCTCCCACCACGAGCAGCCTGCCGCGCACATCCGAACTCCACGCCTTCCAGGCAATGGCTTCTAAGGTAGAGAGCCCCACCAGGGGCACATCCAAGGCAGAGGCGATGCCCTTGGCGGTAGCCAAGGCGATGCGCACTCCCGTGAATGAGCCGGGGCCGCGGCCGACGGCCACCAAGACGATATCCTCCTGGCTGACCCCCGCCTGCTCGCAAAGACGGCTCAACGTGTCAAGCAAGCGCGTGTTCGACGCACGATGGGCGGGAAGGTTCTCTTGGGCCAAGAGGTCTATGGAGCCATCTGCCTGCCTGCGTCCCACCGCGGCTGCGATCACCTCATTGGAGGTATCGAAGGCTATGACGAAGCCCTCAGACATCATGCTCCTTACGAGGCATCTTGCCGTCGAAGGCCTGCGCCGCTACCTTCAGCAGGCATCCTGCCCGGCTACCGCTGGCAGAGAGGCGAAGACTGCGGGCATCCTCGCAGCCTTCGATATAGCCTATCTGGATGGTGAGGGTGTCCTCGGGCATATCATTCGGGAACAGATCAGCCCATTCAATGAGGCACACCCCCGGGGTAGAATCATCCGAGAGCGCCCAGAAATCCACATCCTCCAGTTGATCAGGACCGTCTAAGCGGTATAGATCGAAATGATGAAGAGGCAGGCGCCCTTCTGGATAGGTGCAGAGGATGTTGAATGTAGGGCTCACCACTGGAGCAGCAACGCCAAGGGCTTGGGCGAAGGCCTGGGCGAAACTGGTCTTCCCAGCTCCCAGCTCCCCTTCTAAGCAAATGACATCTCCATCCTGGACCGCCGCCGCCAGCGCTGACCCCAGTGAGGCGAAGTCAGCGCGAGAAGCAGGGCTCCACGAGAAGCTTGCGTCCGAGTCGTTCGTAGCCACGTCCCGAGCGCTCCCCTAGAACAGCCCCGTTATCTTGCCGGTCTCGTCCACATCTATATTCTGAGCAGCAGGGGTCTTCCCGAGACCCGGCATGGTCATGATGCTGCCGGTCAACGCCACGACAAAGCCTGCACCCGCCGAGACCTTCACCTCACGCACCGTGATATTGAACCCGCGCGGGGCTCCCAGCTTCGCCGCGTCATCAGAGAACGAATACTGGGTCTTCGCCATGCATACAGGCATGGCCCCGAAGCCCAGCTTCTCCAGCTTGGCTATCTCACGCACAGCCGCCGGTTCGAACACCACGCCATCGGCATGGTAGATGCGCTTCGCGATGGCCTCTATCTTCTCTGTCAAGGAAAGGTCATCCTCGTAGGAGTATTCGAAGGTCGCAGCGCTGCGGCCGTCATCGTCTCCCTTTTCGCAAAGGCGCACCACCTCATCAGCCAAGGCCAGGCCGCCTTCGCCGCCCTTCGCCCATACCTCGGAAAGCGCAACGTCCACACCCAACTTGCTGCACTCCGCCTCTACCAGATCAAGCTCTGCTTTGGTATCAGTGGGGAAAGCGTTGATGGCTACCACGCAGGGCAGCTGATAGACCTGAGTGATATTCTCCACATGCTGGAGCAGATTCGGTAGACCCGCCTTGAGCGCCTCCAGATCCTCCTTGTTGAGATCTTCTTTGGCCACGCCACCATGGTTCTTGAGGGCACGCACCGTAGCTACCACCACAACAGCATCCGGTTTGAGCCCCGCCAAACGGCACTTGATGTCCAAGAACTTCTCCGCGCCCAGATCAGCCCCGAAGCCCGCCTCGGTGACGCAATAATCCCCCAATGCCATAGCCATGCGCGTAGCCATGATGGAGTTGCATCCATGGGCGATGTTCGCGAAGGGACCACCATGGACAAAGGCAGGGTTACCCTCCAAGGTCTGCACCAGATTCGGCTTCAAGGCATCCTTCAGCAGGGCGCACATAGCCCCTTCGGCCTGAAGGTCATGAGCGGTCACGGGCTCATCATCATAGGTGTAGCCCACCACGATACGCCCCAGACGCTCTTTCAGGTCAGTGATAGAGGTTGCCAAGCAGAAGATGGCCATGACCTCTGAGGCCACGGTGATATCGAAGCCGTCTTCCCGCGGTATCCCATGGGCCTTGCCGCCCAGACCGTCCACGATATGCCGGAGCTGGCGGTCGTTCATGTCCACGACGCGCTTCCAGGTGATGCGGCGTACGTCTATGTTCAGCTCGTTGCCATTCTGGATATGAGCATCCAACATGGCTGCTAGGAGGTTGTTGGCCGCCCCGATGGCATGGAAGTCACCTGTGAAATGAAGGTTGATATCCTCCATGGGGATCACCTGGGCATAGCCGCCTCCCGCCGCTCCCCCCTTGATGCCGAAAACGGGGCCCAGCGAAGGCTCCCGCAAGGCCACCACCACATTCTTCCCTCGCAAGGCCAGCGCGTCAGCCAGACCGACGGTGGTAGTGGTCTTCCCTTCGCCCGCAGGAGTGGGATTGATAGCCGTCACCAAGATGAGCTTTCCCGGCTCATGGGACCCTTCGGCGAGCAGGTTGTAGTCCACCTTCGCCTTGTACTGCCCATAGGCCTCCAGATGATCCTCGCTGATCCCCAGTGCCTGGGCCACATCCGTGATCCGCTTGGGTTCAGCAGCCTGTGCGATCTGAATGTCTGTGAGCATCCCGTGCCTCCTTGTCAGCCATCTTGGCTCCTATAGGGTTCCTACCCGCGTTGGTGTGCTTCTGATATTAAGCGAAGTCCGGTGAGAGTGAGTTCAAGATCTACAGCATCTATCATCTTCGACAGGCCAGCGATCTGTCGGGCTAAGCCACCCGTAGCCACCGTGTGGGCCTCGTATCCCAATTCATCGAAGATGCGACGGATCAGACCGTCGGTGCGCTCCACCTCTCCCAAGAGGATGCCGCTCTCCAGCGCCTCCCGCGTATTGCGACCGATAGCCTGCGGAGGCGGTACCAGTTCCACCGCTGCCAGCTTCGCACCTTGCGCGAAGAGAGTGGAAGCGCTGGTCTGCAAGCCCGGAGCGATGATACCTCCGATGAAGCAGCCGCGCGCGTCGATGACCTCCATGTTCGTGGCGGTACCGAAATCCACCACCACACAGGGGCAGCCATAGAGAGCCTTGGCGGCCACAGCATCGGCTACCCGGTCCGCCCCTATTTCTTCGGGGTGCGGATAATCTGCCTGGAACAGATCCCCTGCGCTCTTCGCCGTGCAATGGAGCATCTCCACACCGAAGAGCCGCCGCACCGCCTCCTCCCAACCACCTGCCAGCTGGGGGACCACGGAGGAGAGCACCGCACCGCTGACTTCCGATCGGCTGATCCCATCCATGGCCATGAGGGAGAGCAATCCCACCCGCAGCTCGTCAGGAGTGGCGTTCCTATCCGTGGGAACCCGCCAAGAGGCCCTCAAAGTCTCGCCGTCATAGATACCGATGACAGTGTGGGTGTTGCCCACATCTACGGCTAATAACATAATTCCCGAGATCATCTTTCAGAAATTGGTGGATAATAGTTGACACTAACGATACACCATCAAGGGGGGATATCGCAGCGCACATCAGCGCTGCGGATGCATCAAGAAAGGTGATGGTCATGTCCGAGACAGCAAGCCGCATCCTCGTCGTAGATGATGAAGCCACGATCACTGATTTTGTGGGGTACGCTCTCAAGAAGGAAGGCTACAACGCCGATATCGTCCAGAATGGTGAAGATGCCATCGCGCTGGCTGGACAGAATGACTATGATCTCTACATCCTGGATATCATGCTACCTGGCATGGACGGCTATGAGCTCTGCCGCCGTCTACGCCAGAGCACGTCAGCCCCGGTCCTATTCCTATCCGCCCGTGACACAGAACTAGATAAAGTGGTGGGCCTTGAGATAGGTGGAGATGATTACCTGGCGAAGCCCTTCGGCGTCCGTGAGCTGATTGCTCGCGTTCGTGCACTGCTGCGCCGAGGCGCTGGACAAGTGGGCAATGTCCATAACGTGGTCACCGTGAACGGTATCACGCTAGACGAAGATGCCCATACCGCCTCAGGAGAATCCGGTGACATAGACCTGACCCCACGGGAATTCGAGCTTCTGGCATCGCTGATGAAGAGCGCTGGCAAGGTGGTCAGCCGCGAAGATCTCTTGCGGGATGCCTGGGGCTGGGAATACCTCACGGAGACCAAGACAGTGGATACCCACATCAAGCGCCTGCGTGACAAGATCTCCGCTGCAGGCTATGACCCCACGCTAGTGGAAACGGTCCGCGGCTACGGATATCGCTTCAAAGCCTAAGCGCTCCGCTCATCCAGCATAGAAGATAAGCACGAAGAGCCCCGTTGATGGGGCTCTTCGCTTCTCAGGAGATGATCATCTACCCTATCTGCCCTCATCCCGCAGAGCCTCCAGCTTGGCGATGACCTCAGGGGACAGGCGATCAGCCACCGTGCGCTTCTGGGCTATTACCGGGCTCTCGTCCTCATGAACCTCGCGCCTATGGAGCTCTATCTCTTGGCAGAAGCCCTCAGCGCTCATGCGGTCCACTCCTCCACCGAAGACCGCATCTTGGATACCCGCATCGCTCGAGACGACGAGCGTCTCTATGCCACGCTCCTTCGCGTCGAAGGCCAGCTTCTCGATGAGCCGATCAGCTGACTGTCCTCTCCGAGTGAACATGACGCGCACCGAGCCTATGCTGACATCCGATTCCCGGGCCGCATAGGCATTGTCAGCTGCATCGAAGACCACGATAGCCTCTCCACCGCGACCCGCGATGTCTATCACGTCATTGATGAGCCTCTCGCGCGCCTGATTGAACGTGTCATCCGTATAATCCGGTAGCTTGATGAGATCATAGCGGCTACCAGAGCGAATGACGTTGTAGCCGTCTACGATGAGCAGGCGCTTTCTATCCTTGGTCACGGTTCTGCCTCAGCCATTCATACATGAATGCCGTAGAAGCCTGAGCTACGTTCAACGAAGAGAGCTCTCCGTACATGGGCAGGCGGCACTCCAGATCAGAGCCCTTGCGCACGAGTTCAGAAACACCCTTCTGCTCATTGCCCAGTACGAGCGCTATGCGTCCTTCCAGGTTCGTATCCCAAAGGACCTCATCAGCATGCTCAGTGGCAGCCACCACCCAAAAGCCCGCCCCCTTCAACCGCTCCATGGCTTGGGCTATATTCGACACCTGGGCAACAGGGATATGGGCGATGGCTCCTGCAGAGCTCTTGTAGGTGGCAGCCGTCACAGAGGCTGAACGTTTGTTGGGAATGACGAGCCCTGCCGCACCCACACACTCCGCCGAACGAGCGATGGCTCCCAGGTTACCCGTATCCGTTAGGTGGTCGCAGAGGATCACCAAGGCACGACGATGCCGTTCGAACTGCTCATCCCCGCGAGCGATGACCTCTTCCAGCGCAATATAGGGAAACGGTGCCGCAAGGGCCACCACACCTTGATCGGCGATCTTGCGCTGCCGCTCCTCGGTGGCCTTAGATGCAGATGCACGCACCATCTCATCAATGCGCTTGCGGGGCACGTCTTTCACCGGAATGGCGCGCTGCTTGCACTTGCGCAGAATGTCCTTCACCAAGGTATCCCTATCAAGGTTGTCCGCCAGGCACACCTCTTTGATGGGCATCCCGCTGCGAAGCGCTTCCAGAACAGGGCGCTTGCCCTCTATGTAGTCAGCCATGAGGCTCCTTATCCTCTAAGGTATTCCAAGACCCTAGAGGATACCCCATGATGGCGGGAAGCTACTGCTGGGTAGCAGCTACGGTCACCTCTGCGGCCTGCTGGGCCCGCAGAGCATCATCGCCATCAACGCTAGCCGCTATCTCAGCTACCCGTGCAGCAAAGGCATCTCGCTGCTCTTTGGTCATGGTCTGCATCTGAGCACGGATGATGTCATCACGCAGCTCCGTTGTGCGGTCATTGGTCTCGGCCTGGAGCTCTGTAGCTATCTCCTTGCCCTGATCCACCGTAACCTGCCCCCGCTTGACCAGGGTATCTAAGATCTCCTGGGATTTGTCAGCTCCTATGGCCAGAGCACCTACCCCTGCGAGGAATATCTGGCGGAAGGGATCTGTTACGTTCGTCATGGTTGAAACGCCTCCTTGGATCCATAGCTGCATTGCCTGACCCCAAGGATGACGCAAACGCCCCGGCCGAGACCGGGGCGCAAGATATCGTTTCCGAACGGTTTGCGGCTGGGGAGCTATTCGAAGAGCCCCGCGAAGATGGTGACACCGCCGCGGCTCATGTCGATCATGCGCTTATTGGCGAAAGCGAGCAACTCCGGCAGGGCGTCTATCAGGAAATCGCTGCGCTCTCCCGTGAGACGGCGCTTGATCTCAACCTTGCCCTCAGCCAACCCCCGCTTGCCCACGATGATCTGGAGCGGCCAACCAATGAGATCAGCATCAGCGAACTTCACTCCGGCACGCTCGTCGCGATCATCAATAGCCACTTCGAAGCCCAACTTCTGACAGGCTTGGGCTATCTCTTCCGCTTTCGGCTGGACAAGATCATCACCCACTTGGAGCGGGATCACGCATACATGGGCCGGAGCCACAGCCAAAGGCCACTTGATACCGTGCTCATCATTGTGCTGCTCCACAATGGCCGCTAGGGTACGGGAGACACCCACCCCATAGCAACCCATGATGAAAGGTTGCTCCCTGCCATCCTTATCTAGGTATGTAGCCCCCATGCTCTCGGAGTACTTGGTGCCCAACTGGAACACCTGGCTCACTTCGATACCCCGCGCACCCTTGAGCGCACAATGGCAATCGGGGCAGGAGTCCCCTGGCTTCACCACGCAGAGGTCCGTCCACTTATCTACGGTGAAATCACGGCCAGGGGCCGCACCCAGCAAGTGATAGCCCTCTTCGTTGGCACCTACCACCCATTGCGGCACGCCCTTCAAAGAGGAATCGGCCACGATGCGCGCCTCATCCGGCAGCCCCACCGGACCCATGGAGCCCTTATGCAGACCGAAGGCCTTCATCTCATCGTCGGTCAGCAGAGTGAAGCCCTCTATGGCCCGAGCAGCCTTGATCTCATTCAGCTCATGGCAACCGGGGATGAAGAGCACCACCAGATTCCCCTCCGCATCCTTGCCTGAGAGGGCTTTCACGGTAGAGGATTCGGGGATATCCAAGAACTGTGCCAACTCTTCGATGGTATGAACCTCCGGCGTGGCGATCTTCGTGAGCTCAGAGACGTTATGGGTGGTGGGATGAGGGATGCACTCTCCCGCTTCGGTATTCGCCGAATAGCCACAATCGCAATAGACCAGCTCAGCCTCTCCACTCTCGGCCAGAGCCATGAACTCTGTGGTCACCTTGCCGCCGATCTGACCGGAGTCAGCCTCAACACCCCGCCACTCCAAGCCACACCTATCGCAGATGCGCCCATAGGCCTCAGACATGGCATCATAGGTTTCTTGGAGAGATTCCTGGGAATCATGGAAGGAGTAGGCATCCTTCATGATGAACTCTCGGCTGCGCAGAAGCCCGAAGCGCGGACGGATCTCATCACGGAACTTCACCTGGATCTGATACAGCGTGAGCGGGAGTTGCTTGTAGCTGCGCAGCTCATCCCGCACGAGGGCGGTGATGAGCTCTTCATGGGTGGGCCCTAAGCAGAAGCCGCGGTCATGGCGGTCGTTCAGGCGCATGAGCTCAGGGCCGTAGTCATCCCAACGACCGCTCTCCAACCAGAGCTCAGAAGGCTGCAGCGCGGGCATCATGATCTCATAGGCACCCGTGGCATCCATCTCTTCGCGAACGATGGCTTCGATCTTCTTGAGCACGCGAAAGCCCAGGGGCAAGAACGTGTAGACCCCGCTTGCGGTCTTGCGGAGCATGCCTGAGCGCAGAAGCAGCTTATGGCTCGCGATATCCGCATCCGCCGGATCCTCTTTGAGCGTGGGGACATACAGGTTCTTAAGACGAAGTATCTCGTGCATGCGCCTTCCCTCTCTTTTGCCGAAGGCGCTTCCTGAGTGAGCCACACGGTGGCTAGAACGCCTCGATCTCTTCCATGAGAGCATCGATGATCTTGCTCTCTTCTACTTTGCGGACGATTCTACCATTAACGAACACCGCTCCCTGCTTATCTCCGCAGGCGACGCCCACATGAGCATCCTTGGCCTCTCCCGGCCCGTTGACCACGCAACCCATGACAGCAACGCGAATAGGCTTATCGACCTGGCGAAGACGCTCCTCTACCTCCTTCGCCAAGGAGATGAGATCCACCTTACACCGCCCACAAGTAGGGCAGCTGATGATCTCGGGAGAGCGCTGACGCAACCCCAGGGAAGCCAAGAGCGCCCAACCGGCACGCACCTCCAAGACCGGGTCATCGGTGAGCGAGATGCGCAGGGTGTCTCCGACCCCCTCAGAGAGGAGGATGCCCAGACCCACCGAAGATTTGACGATGCCCTGCAAGGCTAGACCTGCTTCGGTGACACCGATATGCAGGGGTATGGCAGGAATCTCTTGAGAGAGGAGGCGATAGGTCTCCACCGTAGCCATCACGTCATGGGCCTTCGCGGATACCACGATGTTCGTGAACCCCTTCACCTGCTCGAAGTACTTGACATATTCCACAGCGCTCTTCGTCAGCTTCTGAGGCAGGGTGAGGTCCTTCCGGGAGGCGATATCCGATTGCAGCGAACCGGCATTCACCCCGATACGGATGGGGATGTCAGCGCCACGAGCGGCAGCGATGACCAGATCGGTCTCTTCTAGACCACCGATGTTACCCGGGTTGATGCGCAGAGCAGACGCGCCGCGCCAGGCCGCCTCAATGGCGCATTTCGCGTCGAAATGGATGTCTGCCACGATGGGAATGGGGCTGGCATCACAGACCTTCGAGAACACGGCCAGGGATTCCCGCCGAGGAACAGCCATGCGAGCTATCTCGCATCCCGCCTCAGCCAGACGCTGCACCTGCTCTATATTGGCCCCGGCATCACCCTCTGGAGCACAGAGCATGGACTGAACGGCTATGGGAGCGCCTCCCCCTACCGGCACGCCGCCGACCATCACCGTGCGCGTCTTCTGGTTAGGAGCGGTTCCGCTCATCTGCAGCTCTCCTCCGTTCGCTCTTTGATCCTTGCTGTTGCTCTCAGATATCTTAACGCAAGCCAGCAAGGGGAAGTGCGTCAGCCGCCGAGGATGAACCGCTGGATGTCCTGATTCAGCATGAATGCGAAGAAGCAGAGGAACAGCGCCATCCCTGCCATGGAGGCGATGCCCATCACCCGAGCGGGTACCGTGCGCCCGCTGATCTTCTGGATGATCTCCACCAAGAAGCGACCCCCGTCCAGAGGAGGGATAGGAAGCAGGTTCATGAGGCCGATGGACACCGAGATGATGGCCATGAAGAAGAGCGCATCGGCCACCCCTTTGGCGAAGAAATCCGCAGACATCACCGCGATCCCCACCACTGAGGTGGAGTTCGATACCACATCTGCCGCCGTGGCAGGGTTGAAGAGCCCGAGGATGGCCTGGAAGGTGGTTGCGATGACCCCGAAGCCCGCCTGGATGGACTGACCGACTGTGAGGGTAAGGTGCTGCACCTCACCGCTAGCGGTGGTGACATCTACCCCGATCACCGTATAGACCACGATGAAGGCGATAACGGCGAACAGGAGGTTCAAGGCTATCCCCGCCAGCAGGATCACCGAGCGCTTCCAGAAGGGAAGCGAACGATACTGGCAGGCAAGCTCTGCCTCGAAGAGGGCATCTTCGTCCACGTCTGCACGAGGGCTGCCTGCAGGAAGCGCCTGAGGCAGAGGCAAGCAGAGCCGCCTCGCTTGCTTGAGAGCACGACCGGAGGGGATGAGCGCGGGTACTCGCCACAGGCCTCCATCTGCCTTGCCAGGCCTGAGGACGGAACCCCATTCATAGAGCTCCTCCAGCACTTCGGCAGCATCCTCTTCACTGATCCCCAACCGCTCAGCCAACTGTGCTTCCGTGAGAGAACCAGCGGTGTACAGCTCCCGCAATGCACCGCGCAGATGTGGATCAAGATCCCCGCATTCCATACCGCAAACCCGAGCGTATCCACCAAGGGGGACCGCCGTTATCCCGAATCGGGTACCGCCAGCCGTAAAGCCCACCGAAGGTCCGGGAAGACCCAGCATGAATTCCGTTACGCGCACCCCAAAGGCCCGGGATGCAAGGTAGTGCCCTCCCTCGTGGATGAGCACGATGAAGCCGATGGCGACCACTGCTGAGAAGATCATGAACAGGATATCCAAAGAACAGGGTCCTTTCTGCTGTCGTCCTGCGAATGGATGCAGACATTATCAAGACTGCGAACGGAAAAGTGAAGAGCCTCTGCAAGATGTCCACGAATCGGCGAAGGGGTCTTCGAGACCAGCGACGAAAGAGCGGAGGTTTTGAGCGAACACCCCCTGCCTGCTTGACGCGTTCCTGTCAGATCCCTGTCAGATGCGCTCTCTACCCTTGAGAACAAGGCTTGGCAGCAGATGTCGCCTGAGAGCGGCGGGAAGGAGCAGGCTATGACGACAACGAACGTGGGGAGGAAAGGGCGGTGGCTGGAGCGGCTCATCAAGACGCTCTTGGTGCTAGCATTGGCGCTCTCGCCCTCCTGGGCAGAGGCCTCTCCCTCCGAAGCAGATGATATCCAACCAGATGGGAAGGAATGCTTCACCCCCGCCCACCCCACCCGAGATGCTTGCCTCGAACAGGGTCTTGATGAGAGCCTTGCCCCCACCACAGAGCCACCTCTTCTGAAGAAGGCTGCCGCTTGGTTCACAGGAACCGAACTCTCCTCCTTCGAAGAGAGCGGTCATACCCTCTTCCTGAAGACCACGCTCTTGGATGCCCCGGCGGCAGGGGCAGACGTCACCTTCGATGCCGTCTATGGCCGGGATGACTGGATGAGCCTCATAGCGGGCCAGTACGATTCTACCTTGGACCTACTGGATCCAGGCGAAGGATCAGACTACCTCGTTGCCCTTGCTGCCGCTCCCGCCCTCAACGGAGTGGGATCAATCACTGACCACGCCTTCGCCGAGCTCTCCCATGAAGGCGCGGTGATAGAAGGCGCCCATCTGGACTACGCCACCGGCATAGCCTATGTGCCAAAGAGCCTATACCGCGATGATGATGGGGAGGTGCCTTTCGCCTGCCAACTTCAGCTGCTGGTCCCCACCACCGTGAGCGAAGCTGCATCCTCAAAGACCGATGTCCGTGTCATCTGCCATGACCCGCGCGTGAGGCCCGTGGCTGACCAGACCGTGGAATCCAGCTCCTTCGATGTGACTACCAAGATCCCGGTGGCCGCCCCGGACACGGCCGGATACCTGACCCTAGCCGACCTCCATGTGAGAGCGAATGACAGCACCGATGAGATGGCTTTGGAAGAGAACGTCAACGCCTTTTGGGACGTTGCCACCGGAGAGCTCGAGTTAGCCCTCTCTCCCCAGACCCTCCTACAGGTGAGCGTGGAGGTGGATGCTCCCGGCGTGATGGATCTGATGGCAGAGCCTGCCATAGCTACCTCCACTTCCGATCTAGCCTACGTGCCAGACGTGGTGTTCGACAGCCTGAACCTGGACACGCTGACTCCTGGCCGGGTCATCCCCTTCGATTCCTACATCAACTACTGGTGGGCTCATCCCGACCCGAATGACTTCCAATGGCACGCCTGCGTGAATTCAGGAGCCTACTGCTACTCCTGGATCAGCGATCCGGACGCGCTCTACGAATACATCGCTTGGACTGAGGGAGCGGACTGGAGCGGCGTTGCCGATCGCGATGTTTCCAACTTCTGGGTGGATGCGAATGCGAGCCAAGCCTCCCGACACTACTTCAACTACATCTTCGAATTCTGGAGCTGGACCTGGGAGGATCAGAACTTCCATTCCGAGAAGTGGCCGGTCAACAACCCATACAACTACGGCACGGATTTTGCCAGCTTCGGTTTGCAATGCAGCCACGTGAAGAACCCTGTGGGCAATGGCCCGGTGCAAGATGACGGCAATGGGCGCATGGCGCTCAGGGTGCTAGAGGTGAACCAAGAGGCAGCACGCCCCTATGTCGTGCTGGGCTTCGTGGGACCATCCGTGGCGAATCAACCCGGGGTGGGCATCTATAAGTTCGAGATCCAAGCCTCGGGAGACATCCAGCTGACGAAGACCTCCGCCGACCTCACCATCACCCAAGGCAATGGGAGCTACAGCTTCGAGGGCATCGTCTATGACGTCTTCTCGGACCCGAATTGCACCTCCTATGTCTGCTCGATCACCTTGGATAGCCAAGGTCGCGGTCTGTCCAAGAAGTTAAAGGAGGGTACGTACCATCTGCGTGAGAATGCCGCTTCGTTGCAGGATCGCGGTTTCGCCTGGGATGCGAAGGTGATACCCGTGCAGGTACAAAAGGGCAAGACCGCAGAGGCAAACGCCTCTGATGCGCCCCAAAGCTATGGACCGGGCCTCCTGGTGCGCAAGGTAGATTCCGTAACAGCGAACAGCACACCTCAGGGAGACGGCACCTTAGAAGGAGCCCAGTTCCGCGTGAAGCACTTCGGCACCGTGACCACCGATGCGGACAAGCTGCCTGCCACTCCTCTGCGCACGTGGGTCTTCGCCACCGACGAGACAGGTTGCCTCTTCCTCGACGAGGCGCACTGGGTGAGCGGCGATGACCTCTACCGCACGGCTTCGGGAGATGCCTGCCTGCCGTTGGGCACTTTGACCATCCAAGAGGTCAGCGCCCCTGAGGGGTACCACTTGGATAGCCAGATCTTCATCATACCGCTCCCCTCAAGCGGACTTGAGGCTACCATCCCCTTCACCCAGACCACCACCGTCTCAGAAGAGATCCTGCGGGGCGGGGTGCTGATCGAGAAACGTGATATCGAAAGCCTCTTGCAGTCTCCCTTGGGAAGCGCCTCCCTCGACGGCACGACGTTCGCCATCACCAACAAGAGCACCCATGCCGTCTCCGTCAACGGAGTCATGTACGAACCAGAAGAGGTGGTGATGACCATCACCGCTGAGGGTGGCAGCGCCCAGACTGCCGCCGATGCCCTACCCTACGGAACCTATAGCTTAAAGGAGACAGCAGCAGGCGAGGGCTATCTGGCCAGCGACACCCAAGAGCGCTCGTTCCAGATACGTGAAGCAGGGGTGATCGTCACCTTCGCTCAGGAAGAAGCAGCCCTTGATCAGGTCAAGCGTGGAGACCTGGACTTCCGAAAGATCCTTGCCACAGACCAGAGCCGTCTTGGCCGCATTCCCTTCCTGCTGGAATCCAAGACCACCGGCGAGCGCCATGTGCTGGTAAGCGATGAGAACGGCATTGTGAACACGGCAGCAGCCTGGAAGCCCCATACCATCGCCACCAACGGGAACGACCTTGTGCTAGCTAACATCGAAGGAGAGGAGAGCCCACAACCCATAGAAGCTGATACCCTAGATCTGGATGCTGGCTGCTGGTTCGGTCTCACCACCGAAGGGGACATCACCACACCCGATGACTCCTTAGGCGCGCTCCCCTTCGACACCTACCGACTGACTGAGCTCCGGAGCACTTCCAATGCAGGCTATGACCTGATCGAGCTGGATGGCATCAAGGTGACCGCCCATGGCCTCAGCATTCCTTTGGGAGACCTGGAGGACCGTGTCACACCACCCCCGGCCGTCACCACCTATGCCACCAATGCCGCTGACGCCTCCAAGCACCTCTTTCCTGACCCGGAGGTCACGATCACCGACAGAATAGACTACTGCAACCTGACTCCTGGCCACGAGTATCGCTTCACGGGGCGCCTGATGGATGCCGAGAGCGGAGAGGCCCTTATAGGAGCTGACGGCTCTCCTGTCACGACAAGCATCACCCATGCACCTGTAGCCTCTTCAGGCAGCTGTGAGGTATCGTTCACCTTCGATGCCACTACTCTAGGTGGAAGGCGGATCGTCTGCTTCGAGACCGTGACCGATGGAGCCACCGATGAGGTGATCGCCCGCCACGAGGAGCTCTCCGATGCCGGCCAGAGCCTGGGCGTGATCGAGCCGAGGATCGGCACCTACGCCACCGACTCTGTCACCGGAACGAAGGAGGTGATCTCAGGAGATGTCCTGACCATAGAGGACGCTGTGAACTACAGCGGATTGCAGGAAGGGGTGGAATACATCCTTCAGGGAACCCTCATGAAGAAGACGAACCAAGAGGACGGCACCGTCTCCGCCCAGCCTGTGCAAAACGAGGAGAGTGAACCGCTCACCTGCTCTGTGGCCTTCACGCCTACATCGCACACCGGCCGCACCGATGTCTCCTTCACCCTTGATGCATCCTCGCTAGAAGACGGCACAGACCTCGTTGTCTATGAGACCCTCTTCAAGGATGGACGCGCTGTGGTCGTCCACGAGGATCCGACCAACGATGCCCAAACGCTCACCCTGCGCACGCCCCGAATAAGGACCCATGCCTTCGAGGCGCGCAGTGGGGAGGCCACCTGTCCTCCAGATAGCCAGATCGTCGTGACCGATGAGATCCTCTACGAAGCCTTGGAGGTAGGCAAGACCTATACCGCCTTCGGCACCCTCATGGTAGTGACCGACGAGCACGAGGGAACGATCTCTGCCGCTCCCCTTCTCGATGATTCAGGCAATAAGGTCACCGGATCGCACACCTTCGTGCCCAGCACATCCGAAGGCAGCATCTTCGTCGACTTCGAGGTGGACACCCAGGACCTCCAAGGAGCAAGATTAGTGGCTTTCGAGCGCCTCACCTGCGAAGGTCGCATCATAGCAGCCCATGAAGATCCCGCTGCAGAGAGCCAGACGGTCTGGGTCGAAGACGATCAAGAACCAGAACCACCGTCCCTGGAAAGGAGTTCGGGTGGGAAGCTGCCTCAAACCGGGGATAGAGCACCTCTCGGACTGTTCACGCTGATGGCCGCAGTCGCCTTCGGTGGGGCACTTCTCTTTCGAAAGCACCTTCACCTCATGAGAAGGCGCGATGCCCACCTCCAGTTGTGAACATCGAGGATCACCGCTTGACCCGGAGGAACGCTTCAGCTCTCCTCCGGGAATCCTCATCTGCTTCCACGAGTTGCTCGAAACCCTGAACGGGAACCGCATCATGAGACTCCATCACGTGCTGAACACAGGCAGGGATATCCAAGAAGCCGCAAGCCCCTTCGAGAAAGGCCGCCACGGCCACCTCATTGGCTGCGTTCATGGCACAGGGCAGTGTCCCTCCCCTCGTACCCGCTTGGATGGCAAGGCTTAGGCAGGGAAAGCGCTCCAGATCAGGGGCGGCCAAGTCCAACGAGCCCATGGTGCGGAAATCCACCGCTTCAGCCGGAGAAGGCCATCGGTCGGGCCAGCTCAAAGCGTACTGGATGGGGATACGCATATCCGTAGCCCCTAAATGCGCCTTGACGGATCCATCGGTGAATTCCACCATGGAATGGATGGCGCTCTGAGGCTGGACGAGCACCTCTATGCGATCATAGGGCATCTGGAAGAGGTGATGGGCTTCGATGACCTCGAGCCCTTTATTCATCAGCGTGGATGAATCGATGGTTATCTTACGTCCCATGTTCCAGGTGGGGTGCGCCAGAGCGTCGGCTGCCGTAACATACGCGAGCTCTTCTTGGGTCTTGCCCCGGAACGGACCTCCTGAAGCGGTCACCCACAGGCGGCTCACCCGAGCAGCATCCTCCCCCACCAAGCATTGATAGATGGCACCATGCTCAGAATCAATGGGCATGAGGATACCCGGCTCCTGAGCCATCGGCATGATGAGGTCTCCCCCCACCACCAACGATTCCTTGTTCGCCAGTGCCAGCACGCGCCCGCTCTCAAGCGCCTTGAGACTGGCTGCCAAACCTGCCGCCCCCACCAAGGCATTGACCACCACATCCACATCATCTCGCTCAAGGAGGGAGAGGGCCTCCTGAGCCCCCACAGCGCTCGCTTGCACCTGGAACTCCTGGGCCTGCTCTTCCATGAGACGGATATTGGAATGACAGGAGAGCCCCACCACCTGGAGCTTATCCGGATGCATTCGACAAACATCCAGTGTCTGCCTGCCTATAGAGCCGGTTGATCCGAGAACGACGATGCGCTTCGCGCGGTCGTCAGAACCATCAGAGAACACCATAGGGTATGCAACCTCCTAGGAGCAACAAGATGGCAGCAGTGATGGATGCCAGGAAGAGGGAATCACATCTGTCCAACAAGCCACCGTGACCCGGCATCATGGTGCCGGAATCCTTGAAACCGGAATTACGCTTGATGCGACTCTCTGCTAGATCGCCCAAGACCTCCATCATCCCACATAGGGCACCGAAGAGGACAGCCTGCCAAAGGGCCATCTGGATACCGGGGATGAACATCAAGACCACCCAAAACGCGCACGACCCCAAAAGCCCTGCAAAGAATCCCTCCCAGCTCTTCTTGGGACTCGTGCGAGGCGCCAGCTTATGCCGACCGAACTTGCGGCCGATCAGATAGGCGAAGGCGTCATTGGCCCACACGCTGAGGAACAGCGTGAGCAGTGCCACCCCTCCCCAGGGGTCTCCGAGCGCGTGACGGATGACCACCAATCCGCACAGGAGCAGACCCGTATAGGCTGCCCCGAACAGGCTCACACCCACATCTGGGACCCGAGCACGCAGCCAGAACACATACCAGATGAGCAGGGCCAGCAGCGTGATGATGGTCACCACCATAGCCCCAGCCAGCCCCCAGAAGTACATTGCGGGGATGTAGAGCACCGCTCCCGTGATGCCGATAGCCTCGTTGGGCAGCTTCGCATCAGAGCGGAGCATATAGAAGAACTCGCCGGCACAGATACCTGCCACCACCATGAGATAGATCATGGTGGGGATATCCCCCACCAGAAGACAGCCAATGGTCACGAGCGTATAGATCAGCCCCGTTCTGAACCGCACCTGGAGATCAGAGGGGTTCTTCAGCTTCTCTGGGGCCTTCTTGATGGCGCTCGTCTTGATACGGTCCCGTGTCTGCGCTCGCTTCTCCTTGCGCTCCGCTCGTTTGGCACGCTGATCTGGCGTGGGTTCATATCGCCAGGGAGGCCCATCAGGAGCGTCTTCCGGCGAATAGACCAGTTCCGGCTCACGGCCCACTTCCCTCTCGAGGAAATCTGAGGCTGTGAGCATCTCATCCGTTCCTTGATCGCGCCGAGCGCGTTCCTGCTGGATCAAGAGGGTCGTCTGCTGATGAAGCCGTCGACGAGCAGCCATCTGCCTGTCGGTCAGGCCACATTGCAGCACATCCTCAAGGGTGAGGATCTCATCTGCGCTGCAGAACGTCCGAGGGGAAAGCTCTTCGGTGCCTTTGGTCAGATCGAGTTCCGCATCCATCAGAGGCCGCCGAACCGTCTGTCCCTATCCTGATACTCAAGCAGGCACCGCAAAAGCTCATAACGATCGAAGTCGGGCCAGAGAACGTCAGTGCAGATGAACTCAGCATAGGCAGCTTGCCATAAGAGGAAGTTAGAGAGACGCATCTCTCCACTGGTACGGATGATGAGCTCAGGATCAGGCACATCAGCGGTGTAGAGCTTTTGAGCGAAGGTGGACTCATCGATGCCGTCAAGGTCGAAGGCGCTTCCGCCAGACGATGCCTCTTGAGCGAGCAGCCGCGCAGCACGGACGATCTCATTCCGACTCCCGTAGTTCACTGCGACCACCAGCGTCATGCCATCGTTGCCGCGGGTTCGCTCCCACGCCTCCTCGAAGGCCTGACGCGTGGCATCCGGCAGCGCTGTCATGTCACCGATGGTCATGACGCGCACGCCCTCTTCGTCCAGGGCATCCACTTCCGCCAACATCGTCTGGGCGAAGAGCTCCATGAGCCCATCCACCTCATCTTCTGGACGCTTCCAATTCTCTGTGGAGAACGAATAGATGGTGAGGTATCTCACACCCAGGTCAGAGGCTGTGCGAATGGTCTCCCGTACGGCTTCGATGCCCGCCCTGTGGCCGCGCAAACGATTCATCATGCGCTTCTTCGCCCACCGGCCATTCCCATCCATGATGACGGCGATGTGCTGAGGGGTACGTGCATGATCAAGCGCCTCAGGACGGAGACCTTGAGGCGGGTTCGGGAATATGTCTTCTGATCCTTTATTCAACCTTATATGCGATCGCGATGAGCAGATGCCCTAGACCTCCATGATATCTGCTTCCTTCTTCTTCAATGCCTCATCCACCGAAGCGATGTGAGCATCGGTCATCTTCTGGACCTGCTCTTCGGCCCTGCGGGCCTCATCTTCAGGCAGACCGTCGTTCTTCTGAGCCTTCTCTATGTCTGCGTTGCCATCACGGCGCGCATTGCGAATGGCCACGCGGCACTCCTCCGCATACTTGCTGCACATCTTCGCAAGTTCACGGCGACGCTCCTCGGTGAGGGCGGGGAAAGGCAGACGGATGACAGACCCGTCGTTGTTCGGCGTAACGCCCAGATCGCTCTCGAGGATGGCGCGTTCGATATCCTTCAGAGCGGACTTGTCCCAAGGCTCGATCACCAGAAGATGGGCATCCGGGCTCTTGATGCCAGCCATCTGGTTCACCGGCGTGGGAGTGCCATAGTAGTCAACGGTGATGCGATCGAGCACCATCGCGTTCGCTCGCCCTGTGCGCACGCTCGCGAAATTGTCATGGAGCGCGGACAGAGAGCGATCCATGCGCTCTTCCACCTTCAGCAAGATCTCATCTACGTCTGCCATGCTTGGGACCACCTTTCTCGAAATGAGCACCGAGGTTTATTCGCCTGGGCTCTCTTAGCCTATCTCCTGCAGCGGGGGCGTGGATCACTGATCACCCATGCCATCCGAATACACCACGGTTCCGATATCCTCTCCCTTGAGGGCACGCTTGATGTTGCCGCGCTGGGTGAGGTCGAACACGATCATGGGGATGTCATTATCCATGCACAGTGAGGTTGCTGTGGCATCCATGACGTTGAGCCCTTGGCTCAAGACCTCCATATAGGTGATGGTATCGTAGCGCCTCGCATCTTCGTTCTGCTTCGGATCCGAGTCGTAGACGCCATCCACCTTCGTAGCCTTCATCAGGCAATCCACATCCAGTTCGCAAGCTCGCAGCGCTGCGGTGGTATCGGTAGTGAAATAAGGATTGCCGGTGCCTGCCGCCAAGATGACCACACGACCCTTCTCCAGATGGCGCACTGCCCGGCGGCGGATGTAGGGTTCGCTGACCTCTTGCATGTTGATGGCGCTCTGCACCCGCGAGAACACCCCATGGCGCTCGAAGGCATCTTGGAGGGCCAACGCATTCATGACCGTAGCCAACATGCCGATGTAGTCAGCCTGAGCGCGATCCATGCCTTCGGCTGATCCGGAAAGGCCGCGAAAGATATTGCCGCCGCCCACGACGACGGCCAGCTGCACCCCGTCTTCGACGATCTCTGCGATCTGCTCGGCCAAGTCATCTACCACTTTCGGATCGATGCCGTAACCCAGATCCCCTGCAAGCGCCTCACCGGAAAGCTTGAGGAGCACGCGATCGTATTCGTATCCGTCAGACATGACCTGTATCGTCCTCTCGCCCTAGGTCTCTATGAACGGATACATGATACCCGAATGCACGAAGGTGGCATGTGGGCAGACCCTAAGAATGAGGAAAGGCGGGCATTGCCCGCCTTTCGAATGCTTGACCTTCTGTGGCCTACCTCCCGAACAGATCGTTCAGATCGAGCGTTCCTGACCCTCCGTTCGAACCGCTACCCAAGCCACCGTCTTGCTGCTGTTGCAGCTTCTGGGCCGCTTTCGCCTTTTGAGAGGCCTCGTCGGATCCCAGGGTCACCTGGAATTCCTTCGTCTCCCCATCGCGGTTCACGGTGATGGTAACGGTATCTCCCGGTGCCTTCGTGCGTACGTCCATCATCAGATCACTGGCCGATGACACCTTCTGTCCATCGAATGCGGTGATGATGTCGCCCTTTTCGATACCCGCCCCTGCAGCGCTGCTGCCTTCGACGACACTGGAGACATAGGCACCCTCACTGGCGGAGAAACCGTAGCGCTCGGCAATGGATGCATTCACATTGGTGAGATTCACGCCCAGCTGCGCGTGGGTAGGTTCTTTACCTGCGATGATGTCCTTGGCAAGACCAATGGCATAGTTGGAGGGGATGGCAAACCCGACGCCTGAGTAGTTGCCCGAATAGCTGGTGATGAGCGTATTGATGCCCACGAGCTGACCATCGTCATTGACCAGGGCACCTCCGGAATTACCCGGATTGATGGCTGCATCGGTCTGGATCAAGTTCGGATAGATGACCACCTCATCTGACTGGCCGGTGTATTGGGATTGATCCATGATCTGAGAGCGGCTGGTCGCAGAGATGATACCTGTGGCCACTGACTGCTCCAACCCGAAGGGGCTGCCGATGGACATGACCCATTGTCCGATCTTGATGGCATCGGAGTCCGCCACCTCAATGGGTGTGAGATCGGTCACGTCCTTCGCCTTCAACACAGCTACATCAGAGCTCGCATCGGTTCCCACAAGGTCGGCCTCATAGGTATTGCCCTCGATGACGACCTCGAAACGGGAGCCGCCGGAGACCACATGATTATTGGTGATGATATAGCCATCCGCTGAGAGCACCACGCCGCTGCCCAGACCAGCAGCAGTCTCTCCTTGATCCATGCTGTCGCCATAGAAATAGTCGTAGAGGGGGTCTCCGGAGGAGGCACCTCCCTCAGCGAAGACGTTGATGGAAGCCACGGAAGGCAGGCATTTGTCTGCCACGGCCTCCGCCAGGGTGGCTTCAGCCTCCGTTGCCTCGATGCTCCCCGCCACCGATGAGCCCAGGTTGATCTCATTGGCGGGTCGGTTGAACATCCCCGCCGCCCCGGCAATACCGAAGGCGAGCACACAGGCCACAGCGGCGCCTGCGAAGCCAAGGAGGAATGTCTTGCCCGAAGAGGGTTTGCTCTGAGGGACAGCCTTGGGCGCCGGGGCAGGAGCCGGAACACCCTGAGGGTGCGTGGGCTGCTGAGCATGCTGGGCGTGGTGCGGTTGCGGGGCTGGTTGGGTTGCCTCAGCAGCGCTCGGCTGGGGGTGCTGGGGCTGAGGTGCTGCCTGGGGCTGTGGCACACCATAGGCTTCATGATAGCTTGAGGGGGTTGCGCCCTCGCTTTGTGGATGAGGGGGGTTCTGGCCGTAAGGGTTCTCGGTCATAGCTCTTCTCCTTTCGTGATGCTGGAGAGAACCTACCATGGCTTCGCCATCCGCAAGCGACGAACGGCGAATCGTCACGTTCGTTTTACGAAAATACACCGTATGGTGTACATCCAGTAGATTAGGCCCGCATGCACGAGGGATCCGCCTGCGGTCTCACGACGAGATACTCGGACGAAGAGGTGACCTGCATCACCGTCACCTATGTGAACAATGGCCAGAAGAAGGTATTCAATCCGTACGAATGGGCCGGTGAGGATCCTCGAGGAGCGCAGCGGTCGCAAACCTTCTATACCGAAGGGACCAACGAACTCCATTCGAGAGAGCTTGCACCCGGTGGAACGGTCACAGGAAATGTGTACTTCGAAAGTCCCATCTCGAAGGTGGCCTTCCAAGAGAGCCTCTGGTCTGACGAAGAAGCAACTTGGATCGTTCCCTGAACCTGATGCTGCCGTTGGACCGACCTCGGTCGGTTCAACGCAACAGCCCGGAGAATGCAACGGAGCCGAACGGATCGCGCTTTGCGCGAAGACCACGCGCAACATGTTCATTGAGGCACCTACCGGGTGACCTGTCGTACAGGGTTGTTCCGGGTGTCACAGGGAGCCGATCCAGATCGGCCCCTACAACGCATGGCTCACCCGGGTGCAGCATCGGGCGGACCTGAGGTCCGCCCCTACGGCAACCTGACAGGTGTGGTTCACCCGATGGTAACCCGTCACACATACATGCCTCACCCGGGGAAACCTGGCACACGATCCGTAGACCAGCTATCATGTGTCAACCCAGATCTTGAGGGATTCTCA
>CAJUQK010000014.1 GCA_910588205.1 uncultured Eggerthellaceae bacterium | reverse complement strand
CGAAGCATCACGTCTTTTCGAAAGCCAAGGCCTAAGGCCGAATGCCCCTTGCGGGAAGGGCGTTTGTCTCAGGTGCAAAAAGGGCGGATCCAGATCCGCCCCTACGGCAACCTGTCATGCTACCTAGGGCCGACCATGGTCGGCCCTTACGGGCAACCTGCCATGCATGGTTCACCCGAAGTGATACATCCAAGGATCACTTCAGGTGCAGCGTCGAAGCGGCTGTGCCGATGATTCGACGCGCCACTTCGGTCTTGGGAAGCTCTTCCAAGGCGATCTCATCCGATCCCGTGAGGATGGTGACCGCATCAAGATCAGACCCGAAGACCTCCTGGTCAGCCACATCATTGACCACCATGATATCAGCTCCCTTGCGGTTCAATTTCTCATGACCGTGGGCCAGAGCATCTTCGGTCTCTGCTGCGAACCCCACGACCACTTGATCCTCTCGCTTGGCATGTCCGAGCCACGAGAGGATATCAGGGTTCTCGACCAAGGTGATGGTCTCAAGCTCCGCGTCATCCCTCCCCTTCTTGAGCTTGCATGCGGCTAACTCCTTGGGACGGAAGTCGGAAACCGCGGCTGCACAGATGGCGATATCAGCCTCTTCGAACGCTTCGCACGTCGCGTCGAACATCTCCTGCGCTGTCATGACGGGGATCACCTGCGCCCTGCTGTCATAGGCAAGGGATACCGGCCCTGTCACGACTGTGACCTCAGCCCCGGCCTCGAGAGCCGTTGTAACCAAAGCGGCACCCATCTTGCCACTGGAACGATTGGAGATGAACCGCACCGGATCTATGGGTTCAACGGTAGGCCCAGAGGTGATGAGCACCCTGCGCCCCCCCAGGGGACCCTCTTCCTGGAGGAAGCCATCTGACGCGAGCTGCTCCAACGCGGCTTGGGCTATCACTTGCGGATCTGGCAGCTTTCCTGGACCCACCTCCCCACAGGCAAGGTATCCAGAATCAGGAGCGAGCACCTGGATGCCTCGTACAGTCAAGGTGCGTAGGTTCGCCTGAGTGGCCGGGTTCTCATACATATGCACATTCATAGCCGGAGCCACGAACACGGGACAGGTACAGGCCAAAGCAGTGGAGGTGAGCAGATCATCAGCTATCCCCCCAGCTAGCTTGGCGCAGACATTCGCCGTAGCCGGTGCGATGATGAGAGCATCGGCTTGCTCTGCCAGATGAATATGGGGAATGGGATCGCTTGCACCGAACAACTCTGCGTAGGCTTTACCATCCGTGAGCGCCCGGAAGGTATCCAGCCCCACGAACCGTTGGGCATGAGCCGTCATGACCACCGAGACATCGCAACCCTCTTTCTGCAGCTGGCGTACCAGCTCACAGGCCTTGTAAGCCGCGATGCAGCCACTGACCCCTACCAGGATATGCATGCGCCCTCCCCTTCTCGTTCGCCCAATACCTCATTGCCGTAGCTCGTGAGCCCATCGCTGCGCGCCTGGAGCGAGGACAGCGCTATCCGCAGATCTTCAGGAAGGCCATCGTGCAAGACGATCTCCTCACCCGTAACCGGATGAGTGAATCCTATCCGATGGGAATGAAGGAACTGCCGATCAAGGCCAAGGCTTGCAGAAGGATGCTTGGGAGCATTCGTGGAATAGGTAGGATCCCCCACGATGGGATGCTTGATGTACTGCATATGCACGCGGATCTGGTGGGTGCGACCGGTATAGAGCTTGCATTCAAGGAGCGAGTACCCCTGATCCTTTGGCCCCGCTTCGAATCGTTCGAGCAGGCGGAAGGTGGTGATGGCTTCACGAGCCGTAGGGCCATCACCCACAGCCATGCGCATCCGCTCCTTGGCATGGCGCTCTATGGGAGCGTCTACCATGCCCGAATCCACAGACACCCGACCGTGGACCAGCGCTAGATAGCGTCTATCCACTGCCTTGGTAGCGATGGCATCCATGAGCGCATACCCCGCATCGTCGGTCTTGGCCGCCAGCATGAGTCCGCTCGTATCGCCATCAAGCCGATGTACGATCCCCGGGCGGTCGTCTTCGCCCTGCACATGGCTCAACCCCTCTTCGCCATACCGATAGAGCAGTGCGGAGGCCAGGGTACCCTGGGGATGATCAGGACTCGGATGGGTGATGAGCCCTGCTGGCTTAGAGAGCACGAGCAAATGCTCATCCTCGTAGCGGATATCCAGCGGGATGGGTTCTGGCACGAGGCCCCTGCCCTCATCTTCCAGTTCGATGATGATGAGGTCCCCTTCGCAAACCGCCTGCTTCTTGGTTGCAGGAACACCCCCTATGAGCACGCGTCCCGCTTCACAGGCTTGAGCTGCTTGACTACGGCTGCCCACTTGCCCAAGACTGCCTAGCACCACATCAAGGCGTTTACCTGCATCATCCGCTGTGGCCTTATGACTGATCAGGCGACCCATGCTCCACTCTCCTGCTGCTTGCGATCAAGGATGCCATGAACAAGACGATGCCGATGGTGACTCCGATATCAGCCACATTGAACACCGGAAAATCGATGAAGGTCGGATCGATGAGATCGACGACATAGCCACGCACGAACCGGTCGATGGCGTTCCCGATACCGCCAGCTACCACCAAGGAAAGGCCCACCGTAGCCAAAGGTGATGAGGAGGGGGCGAGCACGAAGAGATACAGCACCGCCGCAGCGCATACGATCAATGCCAGCACGCCTAGAAGCTGAGTCATGTCACTGAACATACCCCACGCTCCTCCGGTGTTATGGACCAGCATGAGCTGAACCACTCCAGGTATGAGCGGAAGCGTTGGAGGTATGCCCGACCAAGGAGCCGAGAGAGGTCCGGTCTCAGCCCAAAGCTTGGTCAGCTGGTCGATCAGCAGCCATAGAGCGACCACTGCGGCGAAGATGATGGCATTGCGCCTCCGGTGGCTTGACTCACCGCTAGCATCCAAGCCCATCAAGCACCTCCGCACAGCGAGCGCATACATCCGGATGGTCATCGTTGCCGTCAAGCTCACGATGATTCCAGCAGCGTTCGCATTTGGGAAGATCGGTGTGAGTGATAGTGGCCTTGAGCTCATCACCTGCCTCGAAGGCAACTGAAGCCACGATGAGCAGTTCACTCATCACTCCCTCCGGTTGCCGCTCCGCCACCTCTCGCACCTCATCAGGGACCGTCACTACGACAGCCGCTTCCTGGCTCTTCTTGATGATGCCCTGGTCACGAGCTTCCTCCATAGCCTTCGTCACCGCATCACGCAATGCAAGGAGCTGGGTGAAGTCCGCCTCCACGGCCGCTCTCGCATCCTCAGGCATAGCGGGCTGCAAGTCCTGGGGCTTGGGCCATCCGGCAAGCTGCACGCTGAAAGGCCTTCCCTCTTCGCGCATGCCCTCCGGATAATGCTCCCAGACCTCATCGGTGGTGAAGGAGAGCACTGGGGCTAGAACGCGCACGAGGACTTCCAGTACGTCAGCCAAGACCGTCTGTACAGCACGACGACGAGGAGAATCTGCCGCCTCGGAGTAGAGGCGATCCTTCGTTGCCTCCATATAGATGGCCGAAAGGTCATTCACGATGAAATCGTAGACCGCTCGGTAGACCTGATGGAACTTGCAATCCTCAAAGGAGCGCGTCACATCCTCCAGGAGAGCCTGTGTGCGGACATAGGCCCACTGATCCAAGGGCTCCAATCCATCCCAATCCTGGATAGCCACATCATTGCTGAACCCATCCAAGCTACCCAATAGGAAACGGAAGGTATTGCGGATGCGACGATAGGCCTCAGAGGTGCGCTTGAGGATATCGTCGGAGATGCTCACATCCTGGGAGTAATCCACGCTGGCTACCCACAGGCGCAGGACATCAGCACCGTACTTGCTGATAACCTCCCCTGGGTCGATCCCGTTACCCAAGGATTTGGACATCTTCTTGCCCTCTTCGTCCACCGTGAATCCACAGTGCATGACAGACCGGTAGGGCGGCGTACCATAAGCACCTACACTGGTGAGCAGCGACGACTGGAACCAACCGCGATGCTGGTCAGACCCCTCCAGGTACATATCCGCCGGGAAGCGCACGCCTTCATCAGCCCGGTGGCGAAGGACGCTGGTATGAGATACGCCGGATTCCCACCAGACATCGAGGATGTCCCGCTCGGGCACCACATCGGCGCAGCCACACACGGAGCACTTCACGCTGGAGGGCAGATAGTCCTTGGGATCTTGAGTGAACCAGGCATCAGAGCCATCCCGCTCGAACAGCTCTATGACCGCATCGAAGGTCTCACGGGTAGCCACCGTGGAACCACACTTCGCACACTTGAACACCGGCAGCGGAACCCCCCAGGACCTCTGGCGGGAGATGCACCAATCAGGCCGATCAGCCACCATGGCACCGATGCGCCGAGATGCCCACTCAGGGATCCAGGTGACCTCTTCGTTGATGGCGATGAGCGCTTCTTCGCGCAGGCTGTTCTTGTCCATGGAAACGAACCACTGATCCGTTGCCCGGAAGATGACCGGTTCGTGACAGCGCCAACAATGGGGATAGGAGTGGTTGATCTCCTTGGCAGCCACCAGAGCACCCTGGTCCCGCAACCACTGGATGATCTTCGGATTCGCCTCCGTCACCTCAAGACCCGCGAAGGGACCTGCCTCATCGGTCAGCACACCATTGTCATCAACGGGCATGAGGATGGGCAGATCGAACTCCAAGCCCACTCGGTAGTCATCCTGGCCATGACCAGGGGCGGTGTGCACAGCACCGGTGCCCGTATCCAGGGTGACATGATCACCGTAGATGACCTTGCCCGTGAGATCATGGCGAATGGGGGCCGTGTAGGTCAGCCCGAAGAGCTGCTTGCCCTTCACGCGAACCGGCTCTCCGTCGCTTCCGGCAAGGAGATGGACATCCTCCCAGCCCGCAACCTGGGCCACGTCTTCCACTAGCTCCTCAGCCATGATGTAGCTCTTGCCATCCGCCTGTACCAATACGTAATCAGCATCAGGGGCCAACGAAACGGCTACATTGGCCGGAAGCGTCCAAGGGGTGGTGGTCCAGATCAGGATAGAGGCATCCTCCCCTGCTCCGGCTGCTTCGAACACACCGGGGATGGAATCAAGCTTGAAGGCAACATAGATAGAAGGCGATATCTCATCGCCATATTCGATCTCAGCCTCAGCCAAAGCAGTATGGCAGTGGATGCACCAGTGGATGGGCTTACGGCCACGATAGATAGAACCCTTGAGATACATATCCCGGAACAACTCCACGTTGCCCGCTTCGTAATCAGGGGTGTAGGTGAGATAGGGATGCTCCCAATCAGCGTTCACCCCTAGGCGCTTGAAGCCATCTCTCTGGATATCCACATACTTCGTAGCCCAATCCCTGCAGAGCTTGCGCAGCTCAGGCAGAGATGTCTTCGCCATCTTCTCAGGCCCTAAGGTCTTCTCGACCATATGCTCGATGGGTTGGCCATGGCAATCCCAACCGGGGATATAAGGGGTGTAGTACCCCCGTTGGGCATGGGATTTATTCACGAAATCCTTAAGGATCTTATTGAAAGAATGCCCGATATGGATGGGACCGTTCGCATAGGGAGGCCCATCATGCAGGATAAAGGGCGTTCCTTGGGCATTCTTCTCCAGCACCTTCCAATACAGCCCATTCGCCTCCCATGCCTCTAGGCGCTTCGGCTCATTCTGAGGAAGGTTCCCACGCATGGGAAAATCCGTCTGAGGGAGGTTCATCGTATCCTTGTAATCAGCCATCTTCATGCCTCTTCAACTGTGATCCGTAGATTTTTGCGCAAAACAGTAGAAGTATAGTGGAAGCAGTCATCTCCGTGGGTGGGATCAAGGCTTCCTCCCCATCTTTGCCAGGGGATGCAGCCAGGTGGCATAATACGGAGTACAGCAGCCGCATCGGACCCGTCTCAAGGCGGAGGCGAAAGGGATAGGACCATGGGATACAGGATCGTCACAGACTCGAGCTGCAACCTTCCGGAGAGCATGATAGATGCCTTCGATCTACACATCTTCCCGCTCACATTCATGGTCGATGAGGTGCAATACCAAAGCTATCTCAAGGGTCAGGTGACAGACCTCTCGCAGTTCTACACCATGATGCGCGAAGGCAAGGTCATCACCACCTCCTTGCCGAACCTCCAGGAAGCAGACGAGGCGCTGAGAGGGATCTTGGATGCAGGAGATGACATCCTCTATATCGGCTTCTCCAGCGGACTTTCCGGTACCTATGAGGCCATCGCGCTCCTGATGGGATCCCTTGAAGCTGAATACCCGGATCGCAAGATGCTCTCCGTTGATAGCCTGGCTGCTTCAGGTGGTCAGGGGCTGCTGGTCTGGTATGCAGCGAAGATGCAGGAAGCCGGAGCTTCTGTGGATGAGGTCTACCAGTGGCTCATGGATAATCGCCTGCACCTTGCTCATTGGTTCACGGTAGATGACCTTATGTTCCTCTTCCGAGGTGGACGCGTATCCCGCACCAGTGCCTGGGCAGGGACGATGCTCAACATCAAGCCGGTCATGCATGTAGATGATGAGGGGCATCTCATTCCCCTAGAGAAAGTGAGAGGACGCAAGAAGTCCCTGAATGCCTTAGTTGAGCACATGGCTCAAACGGCGAATGCACCGGTTGCGGATCAGACGGTCTTCATCACCCATGGGGATTGCATCGAAGATGCCGAATACCTGGCGAAGGCTGTGCGTGAGCGGTTCGGCGTGATAGATATCATGATCAATTACGTTGATCCGGTGATAGGCGCTCACTCCGGTCCGGGCACCATGGCCCTGTTCTTCCTCGCATCAGAGCGCTAAGGCTTCAAGCGTTAGTTGAATTTGAATATCCTCTGAGCCAGATGGTAACCACCTAGACCCGCCTTGCGGCCTAATTCCGTAGGCAGGTTCGTGCCCACATTCAGCACGTTGGTGCGCACCCGCCTGTAGAGCGGCATCGAGGTGTCTTTCAAATAATCCCAGATATCAGCCAGCTTCTCGTTGTCTTCCTCAGTATTGCCCATACGCAAGAACACCGAGCAGATGCACATCATCATGGAAAGGTAGCTCTCCATGTATTTGCGCAAGCGGCGAGGCTCCACCGCCATGACATCTACTGCATCTATCATGGTCTTGGTGACGCGGAGCTGTTGGTCGATGCGCTTCATCATGGTGGCTTCATTCACGGATTGGTCTTCGCGACCGATGAAGTAGCGATACATATCCACATTCAGGTAGTACATGGTCTTCACATGAGGAAGCGGAACATAGACGAAGACATTGTCTACATAGAAGCAGTGCTCCGGGAGTTTGAGCCCCATCTCCTTCAGAAGCTCCGTCCGATAGATCACCGAATGCATGAGCAGATAGTGGGATGGCCCGAAGCTGCCCACCTCTTCCCAACCGAACTGACGGCCTTCGGGGAGGATGCTGTCATAGTCCATGACCACCTGCTTGCCTTCATGCACTTTCTCATAGACGTAATTGCCGATGACCATGTCCGTAGCGCTTGCCGGAGCCTCAGCTTGGGAGCGGAGGTAGGTCATCACCGGAACCATGGCATCCTGATCCAGCCAATCGTCTGAATCAACCACTTTGAAATAGGTGCCTGTGGCGTTGGTGAGAGCCGTATTCACAGCGCTCCCATGGCCGCCATTCTGCTTGTGGATGGCACGGACCCTATCAGGCTCTTGCTCCTGCCAAGCCTGGGCACGCTCAAGGGTAGCACCATCATCGGTGGAACCGTCATCTACGATGAGTACTTCGATATCATCTCCGGTAGCCAGAAGGGACCGAATGCATGCATCCATGTACTCGGCGGAATTATAGCAAGGGACACCATAGGAAAGCGTCTTCGCCATAGGGTGCCTCACCGCCCCTCTTCGGCCTGCTCCTCCAAGATCTGCTGCGAGAGATCCAGGGCCAGCCCGATGATCCTGTCCATGTTGTAATAGCGGTACTCCGCCAAACGTCCCAGCGGATGGAAGTTCTCCAATGATTGGGTCAACCGCAGGTAGCGCTCATAGTGGAGGCGGTTCTCATGACCTAGGATGGCGTAATAGGGAATCTGGGTATCAGGATCCTCATAGGCCCGGGAGTACTCCCGCATGATGGTGGTCTTATCAGACTTCTGAGCCGTGAGCCGCTTGAACTCCGTCGCCCGGGTATAATCCTCCGTGACCGTGTAGTTCACCGTAGCGCAGGGAAGCTTGTATTCCTCATCATAGGTTTCGTAGACGAAATCCAGCGTACGGTAAGGCAGGCGTCCGAAACGTCCACAGAAGAGCTCATCGAGCGGCCCCGTATAGACGATGGGTCCTTTGAAGGGCACGTCCTTCACATTGATGGCTGACAGCACAGCATCTTCGGAATCATCCTCGAATTCCAAGTCGAAGACGCTCACGGCGTCTGTATCTAGGCAGATGTCGATGCCCTCATATCCCAGCATCTCTTCGAATAAGACCGTATAGCCCAAAGAGGGCATCCCCTGATAGGTATCCTGGAAGTAGCGGTCATCCCGGGAGATGAAGACGGGAACACGCCCTGTCACTGACGGGTCCACCTCTTCGGGAGTGAGCCCCCATTGCTTCTGGGTATAGTAGAGGAAGACGTTCTCATAGACAAAATCAGCCACTTCAGCCAGTTCCGGGTCATCAGCATTGCGCAACTCCGTGATGGTCACCTTGCGCTCATCTCCGAACCGCTCGATGAGCTTGTCTATCAGATGCGCCGCCTTCTCCTCCCCGAAGGCTATCTCCATGGAGTTCTTGTTGAAGGGCACGGGCATGTAGGTGCCATACCAATCCGCCAGTACGTGGTGCTGATAGGCTATCCAACCTGTGAAGCGCCGTACGTAATCGAAGGCACGCTTATCGTTGGTGTGGAAGATGTGCGGTCCGTAACGGTGCACCAAGATGCCCGCTTCGTCATGTTCGTCATACATGTTGCCAGCGATATGCGCTCGCTTCTCCAGCACCAGAACGCGCATGCCACCGCGCTCAGCCAGTTGGCGAGCAGTGACCGCACCAGCGAACCCGCTGCCAACGACGATGGCGTCATAGACAGAGATGTCAATATCTTTGAACTGGCAGAGGTTGAGAGCCATAGAGATCAACTCCTCAGGTCGTCTGTCGAACGGAAAGGATGCTTGCAGATCAGGTGATGTGCCCCAAGAAATCCCGGGTGCGCTCAGACTTCGGGTGATCGAAGACCTCATCAGGAGTACCCTCCTCCACGATGAGACCACCGTCCATGAAGACCACACGGTCGGCCACATCTCGCGCGAAGCCCATCTCGTGGGTCACCACGATCATAGTCATGCCACCCTCGGCCAAGCGCCGCATGACACCTAAGACGTCACGGACGAGCTCAGGATCAAGAGCGCTGGTGGCTTCGTCAAAGAGCATCACATGGGGATCCATGGCTAATGCACGAGCGATGGCCACGCGTTGCTGCTGGCCACCGGAGAGCTCCGCGGGCTTGTAATCGACCCGCTCCCCAAGCCCAACCTCCTCCAAGCGAGCGATGGCCACCTTCTCGGCTTCTTCAGCGGAGCGCTTGAGCACCTTGCGCTGGGCCAGCATCACATTCTTCTTGGCCGTCAGGTTCGGGAACAGATTGAAGCTCTGGAACACCATTCCCAATCGGCTGCGCACCTCATTCAGGTTCGTATGCTTGTCGCACACATCCACATCCTCGAACCAGATATGGCCAGACGTAGGCTCTTCCAAACGGTTGATGCAGCGCAGCATGGTGGATTTTCCGCTGCCCGAAGGCCCTAGGACCACCACGACCTCGCCCCGTTGAACCTCCAGATTGATATCCCGCAACACGGTGTTATCACCGAAGGTCTTCTCTAGATTCTGTATACGGATGACCGGCTCAGACATCCTTCCCCCTCATCTTCGCACCAAGCGAATCCCTCGCGATGACCTGAGGCCCATGGCTGAAGCCCTCACTCAACCGCATGGACCTCGCCACGGCTGCTTCGCTCCCCTCGGCAGCCACAGCCCCTACCGTACCCGAGAGGGACGCAGGGGTCTTCTCAGGCAGGTTATTCTGACGGCGCCGCTTGGGATGGCCACCCACCAAGCGCTCTTCCATGTAGTTGATGGCTTTAGTGAGCGGGATGGTCACGATCAAATAGAAGCACGCTGCCACGATATAGGGCGTTACGTTGCCCGTAGCCGCGGTGATGGTCTTGGAGTACATCATGATCTCCATCACGCCCACGGCAGCCAGCAGGGAGGTATCCTTGTACATCAGAATGAACTCGCTGGTCATGGTAGGAATCACCCGCCGGAACGTCTGAGGGATGATGACGTGGATCATGGTCTGGGCACCATTCATCCCCAAGCTGCGGGCTGCTTCGAACTGACCCTTATTGATGGACTGGATGCCGGCACGGAAGATCTCGGCCAGATAGGCACTGGAATTCATCACCAGCACCACCACGCCCAACACGAAGTTATCCATCTGGATGCCCAAAAGCGGCAGTCCGAAGAAGGCGATATAGATCTGCAGGAACAGCGGGGTGCCACGCACGACGTTGATGTAGAGAGAACCGATGGCACGGGCAAACCGGTTCTTCGCCATGCGCAGAAACGACCAGCAAAGCCCCAAAGGTATGGCTACAGGGAAGCTGATGGCCACCAGCCCCAGAGCAAGGAGCCAGCCCCAGAACACCGAGGGCACCGTTGTAACGATGATGGTGGGATCGAAGAAGAGGTGAAGGAACTTATTGGAATTCCATGCTTGGACCCAAGGCTGCTCTGCCAGCCAACTGGCCATCTGCTCCGGCACCGTGGTTCCGATGACCGTGACGGTCTTGCCAGCATCGGGGATATCGGCGGTGGTGCCATTCATGTCCGTGTAGGTTCCTACAACGCTATAGGTTCCGCCATCAGGTGGGAATTGTGCATTGTTCAGTTCCAACATGATCATGGAACCTGCAGGAGCACCCTCATCGAAGGTGACGATGACCGACGTGCCATCTTCGACCATGTTCGCAGGGACACTGATGCGCTTGAGGCCTTCCAGCACGGTCACCGTGACCCCATCCGCAGGCAGCCTCGAACCTTCGGGCAGCGTCAAGGTGACGCTCTTGACGGATTCATCCTCAGCGGATTGACCCTGCCAGGTGATGCGGGTGTTCGTAGCACCCATGACCCCATCAGCGCCATCCTGGTTGCTCTTTGCCGTGAAGCGCTCAGTAGTCAAGCCGAAAGCCTGCACCGGTAACAGGCACAGGAGCAGCGTGACCAGAAGCAACAGAAGGGGCAGGCGCAAGCCTGCCCCTTTGAGCGTGCCCTTCATGCTACTCAGCGGTGACACCGAACCACTTCTCATAGATCTCATCATAGGTACCATCTGCCTTGACCTCAACGATAGCGTCATTCAGAGCCTGGGTGAGCGCCGGGTTGTCCTTGCTCACGACGATGGCATACTGCTCACCGGTGGGGATCTCTTCGATGATCTCCATATCCGTGTAGGCGTTCTTCACGTAGTACTGGACGACCGGCAGGTCAGAAGCGATAGCGTCTATCTGACCGGATTGCAGTGCCGCGAACACGGCGGTCATCTCATCGAAGGGGATGACCTCTGCGCCCTCGATGTTCTCGACGGCCCAGTCATAGCCAGTGGTGCCGGACTGAGCACCGATCTTCTTGCCCGCCAGCTGATCGACGTTAGTGTAACCCGAATCCTTCATCACGACGATGCCCTGATTCGAATCCATGATGACCTCGGTGAAGTCGATCTCCTTCTTGCGGTCCTCAGTCACGGTGAAGCCGGACACACCCACATCAGCCTTGCCGCCAGCGGTGATCATGGGGATGATGGTATCGAACTTGGTAGAGGGCAGGTATTCTGCTTCCACGCCCATCTTCTCTGCCAGGGCCTTCATGAGGTCAACTTCGAAACCTACAGCCTCTTCGCCCTCAAGGTTCTCGAAGGGCGGGAAGTCAAGAGAGGCTGCGATGGTGAGCTTGCCCGGATTGACCAGCATGATCTCCTCGGTGGTCTCAGCAGCAGAGCTGGATGATGCAGCCGATGAGCTACCGCCTGAGCAGCCAGCGAGGCCTAGAGCAGCAACCATCATGCCAGCGCAGATGGCGATCCCGACATTCTTGATCTTCATAGGTTTCCTCTCTCTTCCTGATCGAATACAGGACATTATGGGATAAAACCAGCGCCAATGGGCGGGATATCGCGTTTCGGGTTCGTAACAGATGATGAGAGGGGCTTGGTTTAGGGTGCATCAAGCCAAGCGTCCAAGACGCTCTTTCGCCTGAGATACCAGGGCTAAGCTGCCGCCATGGTCCACCACAAACTGGAGGTTGCTGCGCTCCCCTGCTTGATCACCCAGCTTGAAGCAGGCCGAAGCCGCATCCCAAGCGTGTTCCACCCTCAACCGCATAGGATTGGCCGTAGCCCGCACAACGGAATCATCCAGCCTCACCAGCTCCTCGTAGCTGCCAGAGCGTCGGGCATCCACCAGCTTGAGCAGATTGTCCAAATAGGTCCTGCGCTGGGTGCCCTCAGGGCTAGCGTCCACTCCCACCAAGCTCCTTGCCTCATCTATGAGGCTCTTTACCTCATCCAAAGTACCCAGCTTCTCTACCAAAGGGATCAGATACAGGATGATCTCAGCCTTCTGATCGGTCTTCTTGGCCGCAGCGACGCTCTGACGCAGACCCGCTTCGATAGCCCGGGCCCGCTCGGTATCTCCCACATCCAAACAGGCTTGGCCGAAATAGCCGATGAACCACGCCCCCGAGGCGTTGCAGGGAAAGGGGATATCGGAGGCAAGCTGACCTCCGTGGGAGAGGAGGGCCTGAGGATTGCAATCCACATTATAGAGATAGAGGTAGCCATCCACCACGCGCTGTGCGCGCCGCTCGAAGATCTGATAGCCCACCATGAATCCCACGGCGAACAAGGCGAATTCCAAGATGAGGCCACCTAAGCTGGCCCCCATGATCTGACCAGTGAACAAGGGCCAGAGCGTGGAGACGACGATGGGAAGGGCTACAGCGATAGCGCAGACAGCTATCACGTATCTTTTGAAGTAGATGAGCATGGCCTGGATGCCCCCTCTCCTCCGAAGGACTACTGGGCTGCCTCTATCCCCAGCTTCAGCGCAAGCTTGTTCTTCTCTATGAGCGCCGCCTTGGAGGCCGGAACGCAACGGTCGATAGCCTCATCCAGCGTCTCTCGCTTGCAGAAACCCATCTTAGCCCAAAGCGCACCCACAAGCACGATGTTCATCAATCCGTCAAGTCCGGCTTCTTCGGCGATCTTCGATGCCGGGATGCCGCAACCTGCCTTGAGATCCTCACCAGGAGTGATGAGGATGCTGTCATAGACCACCACCCCATCAGGAGCCATCTCGGGCAAGAACTTTTCGAATGAGGGTTGATTCATGGCCACGAGGGCATTGGGATGGATGACCAAGGGGCTTCCGATGGGGTCATCTGCCAACGTGACCGAGCAGTTGGCTGTACCACCACGCATCTCCGGTCCATAGGAAGGCAACCAAGATACTTCACGGCCCTCGATCAACCCTGCATAGGCTACGACCTTGCCCGCGAACAATACTCCCTGACCGCCGAAGCCTGCAAGGACCGCTTCTAGCTGCTCTGCCATGATCACATCCCTTCCTTCAGGACCTTCTCCACCATCGGGCAGTCCTTCGCCCGAGCCAATGCGGCTTCGGCTGCATTGGCGAAACCCTCGGCCTGAACATCCTTGTAAATGCCCAGCGGATAGTAGGGCAGCATGTTCTCCCGCATCCACGCGAAGGACTCCTGAGGTGTCATCTTCCAATTGGTAGGACAGGTGGATACCACCTCTACCAGCGAATAACCCACACCCTGGATCTGATTATCGAAAGCATGGCGGATGGCCTTCTTCGCCGCACGCACATGCTTGGGAGTATCTACGGTCACGCGCTCGAGGTACGCCACCCCGTCCAAGGTGGAGAGCAGCTCACACACACGAATGGGGTAACCCGCTGTCTGAGAATCCCTGCCGTAGGGAGAAGTCTGAGTGACCTGGTTCGGCAGAGAGGTGGGTGCCATCTGACCGCCGGTCATACCATAGATGGCATTGTTGATGAAGATGATGGTGATGTTCTCACCGCGCGTAGCCGCATGGACGGTCTCTGCCATGCCGATGGAGGCCAGATCACCGTCTCCTTGATAGGCGAAGACCACCTGATCGGGCAGCACGCGCTTGACACCCGTAGCCACCGCCGGAGCGCGGCCATGAGCCGCCTCGATCATGTCGCAGCCGAAGAAGTCATAGGAGAGCACCGAGCATCCGACAGGAGCCACGCCGATGGTCTTCCCTTCGATATCCATATCATCCATGACCTCAGCCACCAGCCGGTTCACGATGCCATGGGCACACCCCGGACAGTAGTTGGTCACCACGGGAAGCAGGGCATCTGGACGCTGGAATACGACGGTCTCATTCATCGTTTCTTGTGCCATGGTTACTCACCCAGCCCTTCTGCGATCTGCTCTATCTGCTGGAGCACCTCATCCGGCGTAGGGATGACACCACCGCACTTGCCGAAGAAGCTCACCGGTGCAGCTCCGTTGACGGCCAACCGGACGTCCTCCACCATCTGACCCATGTTGAATTCCACGGTGAGGAACGCCTCGGCACCCAGGCTGCTAAGCGCCTCTGCGGGATAGGGCCATAAGGTGATAGGACGGAAGAGACCAGCGCGAATACCCTTTTCACGAGCTGCGTTCACCGCAGAGCGCACGATGCGCGCCGCAGCCCCGAAGGCAGCCACCACGATGTCCGCGTCATCGGTCAGGTATGTCTCGACCCGCACCTCTTTCCCCTTGATCACCTCGTAGCGCTGGAAGCGCTCCTGGTTCTCCTCACAGAGCTTCTGGGGATCCAGATGGAGCGAATTGGCTATGTTATGGGCACGGCCATGACCATGGCCGGTAGTGGCCCAGGGCTTGGCGGGGAGCGTGCTCAAGTCCCGCTTCTCAGGCATGATGACCGGTTCCATCATCTGACCAAGAAGGCCATCGGCTAGGATGACCACGGGCGTGCGGTACTCATCGGCCATGTCAAAGGCGGCATAGGTGAGATCCGCCATCTCTTGAACCGTGGAAGGAGCCAGCACGGGCAGATAGAAGTCACCATGACCCATGGCACGCGTAGCCTGGAAGTAATCGCTTTGAGAGGGCTGGATGGACCCGAGTCCAGGACCACCTCTCTGGACATTCACGATCACTGCAGGGAGGTCGGCGCCTGCCATATAGGAGATGCCCTCCGTCTTGAGGGAGATACCCGGGCTAGAGGAAGAGGTCATGGCGCGCGCTCCGGCCGCAGAGGCACCATAGAGCATGTTCACGGCAGCGATCTCGCTCTCAGCCTGGAGATAGGTACCCCCTATCCGGGGCATCTGCTTGGACATATAGGCCGCAAGCTCCGTCTGAGGCGTGATGGGGTACCCGAAGAAATGACGGCAGCCAGCTCGAAGCGCTGCCTCAGCAATGGCTTCGTTGCCCTTCATGAGCGTCTTCTCTGTCATGAGCGCACCTCCCGATACACGGTTATGGCCACATCCGGACACATGAGCGCACAGGTGGCGCAACCAGTGCAGCGCGCCTCATCCGTGCAGACCGCCGGATGATAGCCCTTCGGCGTGATGGTCTGTTGGTCCAGCTCAAGGATGTGTGTGGGGCACACATCCACGCAAAGGCCACAACCCTTGCAGAACCCGTCATCTATGATGACCCTTCCCTTCGCCATCCTCTCACACCAACCCTTCTGCCACATGGGCTTCTTCGTCAGCTTCACGTATGGCCACACGACGGATCTTCCCGTTCACTGTGCGTGGCAGCTCTTCCACATACTCTATGATGCGCGGATACTTATAGGGGGCTGTTTGGGACTTCACCCAGGTCTGGAGCTCACGGGTGAGCCCGTCGGTGGGAGCGAACCCCGAAGCCAAGACGACGGTGGCCTTGACCGCCGCCCCCCGCAGCTCATCTGGCACCCCTGTAACGGCGCACTCCTTCACGGCATCGTGCTCCAAGAGCACGCTTTCTATCTCAAAGGGGCCTATGCGATATCCGCTGGACTTGATGACATCATCATTGCGACCCACATACCAATAGTAGCCGTCTTCATCCTTCCAGGCCGTGTCTCCCGTATGGTACCAGCCATCATGCATGGCAGCGGCGGTCTTATCAGGATCGGCGTAGTATCCCATCATGATGCCCGCGGGGTGAGGATCTATGGATATGCAGATCTCTCCGGTCTCACCCGTATCACAGACAGTTCCATCCTCTCGCAGGATGGCCACCTCATAGAGGGGAACGGGCTTGCCCATGGAACCGGGTCGCGGCGTGGAATTGGTCAGGTTGCCAATGGTGAGCGGCGTTTCGGTCTGGCCGAAGCCCTCGAAGATGGTCAGCCCCGTGTGCTCTTTCCAGAAGTCGAACAGATCGGGATTGAGCGCTTCGCCGGCTGTTGTCGAATACTCGAGGGTGGAGAGGTCGAACGCGTCAAGGTCTTCCTGCATCATGAGGCGATACATCGTGGGAGGCGCACAGAATGTGGTGACGTCGTAGCGTCCGATCAGATCCAGGATCTCGCCAGCATGGAAGCGATCGAAGTCGTAGGTCAGCACGCATGCCTCCATGAGCCACTGGCCGTAGAACTTACCCCAAACGGCTTTGCCCCAGCCAGTATCGGCAATGGTGAAGTGCAAGCCATCGGGGCGCACGTTATGCCAGTGCTTCGCCGTCATGAGATGCCCGAGCGAATAGAGCGAATCGTGCAGGACCATCTTCGGATTGCCCGAGGTACCCGACGAGAAGTACATGAGCATCGGGTCGGCTGCAGACGTTTCACGCCGCTCGAAGATGTCACTTGCCATGCGCACGCTGGTGTTGAAGTCGAGCCATCCGTCGCGCTGAGCGGGCAGAGCGCAGATGCCCTCAGGCCCGGAAAGCCCCGGTCCGAAACCGCGCCCGCCATCGAGCAGCGCCCCATCCTCGTCACGTTCGGTAAGCCCGGCACCTGCTGGCTCGACCAAGATCAGCGTCTCGACCGTAGGGCACTCATCCACCACCGCATCTACGATGTCGGCCACCTCTCCCGCGCTCGTAGCGATGACGGCTTTGATGCCCGCCCTATTCAGACGATAGGACATATCATGCTCCTTGAGCATGAACGTGGCCGGCACCATCACCGCACCCAGCTTCGCCAGCGCCAGCGCCACGAACCAGAACTGATAGTGGCGACGAAGGATCACCAGCACCTTGTCACCACGACCGATCCCGCTCTCAGCAAGGAAGTTCGCGGTCTTGTCTGACCACGTCTTCATGTCAGCGAAGATGAAGATATGTTCCTCGCCTTCTGGATTGCACCACACCATCGCACGACGGGCGGGATCATTGACAGCGATATCGTCTACGACGTCATAGCCAAAGTTGTAATCGTCTTCGCAATGGACATCGAAGGAGCTCAAGAGCCCGTCTTCGTAGGTCTCCGTTACGAATCTCTCATTGATGCGTCTCATCGTTTCGTTTCTCACCTCGTGTATTCCTCAGAAGAGTGGTCCGGTCGGGTCGTGGTTTTAGGTGCCGGCGGATATCCCCGCTGCACCTAGCTAATCACCGTCCCCTGAGGCTTGACCACTACGGCGAGGAATGTGCACGGCGCACCATCGGTGGCGATCATGCCATGTCCGCGACCAGAGTCATACATGAGCACATCTCCTGGGCCTACCTTCTCGATGTGGTCTTCGTAGGCGAATAGCAGATGCCCTGAGATGATGTAATCCAGCTCTTGGCCCTCGTGATAGGACAGGTGGATGGGCTGATCCTGCTCCTCTTCCAGGTATGGCGCCGTGACCAGGAAGGGTTCAGCAAGCTTATGGCGGAAATGAGGAGCCTTATGGAGGTACTCGAAGCCCGCCCGACGCCGGATGGCAAGACCGTTGCCTTCTCGCGTGAGCGAATAGCCTGTCAAGTGCGGCGTCTCCCCTGTGAGGAGATCTATCACATCCACACCCAGCCTATCTGCGCATTTATAGAGGAAGGTGAAGGAGAGGTCCCTCTCCCCCGCTTCCTGGGTCTGATATTCCTCCAAGGTACGTCCAGTGGCCTCAGCCATCTCTTGCATGGAGATGCCCATATCCTCTCGTAGGGCACAGATCCGGTTCGCTATCTCTTTGATGTTCGGTTCCATGAGAGGCCACCTTTATCCCGCGTTCGACGAATCGCTCTATCTTACTTCCACTTCTTCATCCCAAGCGTTACCAATCGGTTAAATACCCGGGAGAGCGTCTGCGGAGGCGCATCTCGTAAGCAGGGACGCACGAACGAGGCACGGACGATTCGCTTTTGAACTTGTCTTGAGAAGCGTCATGCTTTGAATCGTTTGAGCAATAGCGAATTGCCCACGACCGACACGCTCGAGAGCGCCATGGCAGCACCGGCAAGCGCAGGTGCCAAGATGCCCACCGCTGCTAATGGGATCATGATGCAGTTATAGATGAGCGCCCAGAAGAGGTTCTGCTTGATCTTGCGCATGGTGGCCTTCGACAACCGCAGCGCCACGATGAGATCCGAGAGCCGATTGCGCATGAGCACCACCGATCCCGCATCCAGCGCAACATCGGTGCCTGAAGCCATCGCAACGCCGATGTCAGCCGCGGCCAGCGCAGGTGCATCGTTGATGCCGTCACCCACGAACGCCACCACGGTGCACACATCCCGGCTGCGCAGCTTTTGGATGTCATCAAAGGTCATGACATCCCTCACCCGATCCGCCTTCTCCAACGGCTTCACTCGTGCGAACACATGGTCGGCGGGGATGCCCACCTCACAAGCGATAGCCCCGGCGGTACGCGCGTCATCACCAGTGACCATGTAGGAGGCGATGCCAAAACCCGAGGCAAGCTCTTGGATGGTAGGCGCAGCATCCTCTTTTGGCTCATCTCTGAATTGGAGCGTGCCGACCATCATCCCATCGACGAGAACCTGCGTGCCAGGTATGGTCCCCTCATCACTGTCCTGGGGCGCCTGGATACAGACCTCGTGGCCCGCAACCATGCCTTGCACGCCTTCGCCCACAATGGCCTGGAAGCCTCTCACGTCGGGAAGATCCGTTATGCCTCGTGCTGCCGCAAAGGACACAACTGCGCGAGCAAAAGGGTGCTCGCTTTTGCTCTCCACGGCAGACGCAAGGCGCAGGTTCGCATCATCCAGATCGCACGCCACCACTGTCGGCTCACCCTTCGTCAGGGTGCCCGTCTTGTCGAACACAGCAGATGTCAGGCATCCCATGTTCTCGAGCACTGATCCATCCTTGATGAGCACGCCTAGCTGGGCACCCTTACCCATCCCCACCATCAGAGCCGTGGGCGTGGCTAAGCCCAGCGCACACGGGCACGCTACGCAGATGACCGCAATGGCGGGCATGAGAGACTGCACGAGGAGGTCGCCGATGGGCACCGGCACGTTCGACACCAGATCCGGTACCACGAAGAACCAGATGCAGAACGTGATGAGGGCAAGCACCAGGATAGTGGGAACGAAGATGGACGCGATCTTGTCAGCGATGCGCTGGATGGGAGCCTTCGAGCCCTGAGCGTCCTCGACCGCCCGCACGATGCGCGCCAACGTTGAATCGGCACCCACACGAAGGGCGCGGATGCGCACTGAGCCGGTAGTGTTCTGCGTGCCACCGGTCACGGCATCACCTTCGCCTTTGAGCACTGGTAGCGTCTCGCCCGTGAGCATGGATTCGTCTACCTCAGTGCTGCCTTCGACGATCACCCCATCCACCGGCATCTTCTCGCCCGGGCGCACGACGACCACATCCCCCACCACCACCTGGGAGAGCGGAAGCTCCGTCTCGCACCCCGCGCGGATGACGTGCGCCACAGGAGGGGCTAGATTCATCAGCGCCTCGATGGCTTGATTGGTGGCACCCTTCGCCCGCACCTCCAGCATCTTGCCCAAGAGCACGAACGTGATGAGCATCGCGCAGGTTTCGAAATACGGCATGCCGTCGTTGACCTGGAGCGCCTCAGGGCCGCTCCACTGCCCGGTAGCCACCGGCAAGAACGTTATCCAGAGCGAGAACAGGAACGCTATGCTCGTGCCGAGCGCCACGAGCACATCCATGTTGGCCGAGCCGCCCTTGAGCGAGCCGATGGCGCCTTTGTAGAAGCGGGCGCCACAGAGGAATTGCACCGGGATGGTGAATGCCATGAGCAGCACGTTGGCCGCGAACATGGCTTGGATGTGGGTGGGATCTGCTACGAATAAGCCAGCGAGCGCGTTGCCCACAGCCATGTGCCAACCCGGGATCATGCCGATGCAGACGATGATGATGGTGAGGATGGCGGAGGTGGCGAACACGTGTAGGTCATGGGCGGCGCGAGCCTGTTCGCGAGCACGACGCTTCTCATCCACAAGCGGAGCGTCTTCGGGAATGACCTCCGCGCTGAAGGCCATTCCATCGAAGACATGCAACAGATCATCCACGCTCGCCTGCGACGGATCGAAGACCACTTTACCAGTATTGTTCGCGAGATTCACAGCTACCTCTATCACACCCGGCGTTTTACGGTAGTGGCTCTCGATGGATGCGGCGCAGTTGGCGCAGTGCATGCCCTCGATAGCGAGGCGCAGGGTGGCCATGCTCGCATCAGGTCCATATTCAGAGGCTGAAGGGGAAGAAGCCAGCTCATCGCCTTGGGCTTCCGCAACCTTCTTAGCGGCGTCAGCCGCGATGTCCTCCGCGAAGGGGTGCACTCCCGTCGCGGGCATCACAGCCATCCTGAAGCTGGTGTCATCAAGTGCACAGAGGAGCTCCTCTGTGGTCGTGCATGCCGGGTCGAAGCTGACATCAACCCATTGCCCTTCAAGATCGGCGCGGACCGAATCCACTCCATCCACTGCTTCGAGATGCTCTGTGACATTCGCCACGCACTTCTCACAATGCATGACGGCTACGGCGAATCGCTTTTCCATGATCGGTGCTCCTCTATGCTATTTGAAGCGACGCACGAGCGCCATCACTTCATCGATGACCTCATCGTTGCCTTTTTGGATCTCCTCGACGACACAGGTGCGCATGTGCTCGGTCAGCAGCATCTCTGAGACGCGGCGCACAGCACTCTCGACGGCGGCGAGCTGTGTCAGCACATCGCCGCAGTAGCGGTTCTCCTCGAGCATCGCCTTGACGCCATTGAGCTGCCCGATGGCCCTGTTCAGCCGGGCTTGCACATCGGATTGGAGCTGGGCGCTGCGGGGTGTGCTCTTCTGCCTGCAGCATTCCCGGGTCGTTGGCTCTTCCTTGGTCTTTCCACAGGTCCCAACCTGCACGCTTTCAGTCATCGTGCCCATGCCGAACCTTCCCTTCAGTGGACTATGCAATAGACTGAATATACCCCCATGGGGTATACGGTGTCAACAGACACAGGTCACATGAAGAGGCGTAGGACACTGCAGGATCAGACGATGAAAGGGGTTCGTTGGGTCGATCCATTTCTCAGCGTCACGGTTTCGTAGCGGATTCAAAGCGGCTCAACTACGCCCTTTCCTTCTTCCTACAATGGGGCGGGAGCGGAAAGGAGCCATCATGCAGATCAACGTCTTGAGCGCATATCAGACCACAGCCGAGGAGTTCTTCGACAAGATAACCGGATGGAAGACTGACCTGGTGCTGGATGTGCGCCTGAAGAATACCAACCAGCTTGCCGGATTCACGAAGCAGGAGGACCTGGAGTACTTCACTCATGTCATCGCCCATGCCGACTATGCCCACGATGTAGAGTATTCCCCTTCCAAGACGCTGCTGGACGACTATCTTGACCACGGGCTACCCTACGAGGACTACTTCGCTGCCTATGAGCAAGAGATGGAAGAGCGTGGCGCCATACCGGCATTCTTCCAGAAGTACGGCAAGTACCAGTCTGTTGCCATCGTGGGCACTGCCACCAAGAAGCGCCGCTCCCACGCCGAGGAGCTCAAGATCCTCCTAGACGATCATCAAGCGCACCTGGGATAGGGCTGACAAGGGGCCGCAAAAGAGGAATGCTCGAAACTGCCCGCGTTCAACCGTCTGATGAGGCTTCTGCGCGAAGCACCGTACAGAAGTGGGAATCAGGGCCGCTTTCGGTAGAGAGGGTCTGAAATCCCCCTTGTAAGGTGAAATGGCCGCCTTCAGGAGAAGCCAAGAAGGAGGAGATGACACCTTCGTTCTCTTGGCGGGTGACCGTGCAGGTGGAATAGATGAGTCGGCCACCGGGAGCAGCGAAGCCACCGACGCTCATGAGAATGCGCTCCTGGAGCGCCGCAAGGGACAGGATGTCCTCCTCCCCTACCCTCCAGACGATCTCAGGATGGCGGCGCAACGTACCCAGACCGGAGCAGGGAGCATCTACGAGCACAACACCGAAAGGCTCCATGGCAAGAGCCTGTTCCAGATGCGCGCCATCAGCCGTCAGACACTCCGTTACATTCGCTTCGCAAAGCTTCGCTCGCTCAAGAAGCTTCGCTCGCTTCGACGGCACCGCATCTACGCAGACATGGCGAGGGATCTGCGTGCCATAGAGCGCCTTCGCCAATGACTGGATGATGATCGTCTTCGTGCCCCGTCCGGCTCCCACCTCCAAAAGCGATACAGGCAAATGGGAGCGCACGCATTCATAGGCCACTTTCTGTGCCGCAAGATCAGAGACGATCAGATGACCCGCCTGGATACCCTCTCTCACTGGAGGAGCTGTTACATCCTTGGCTTGGTGAAGCCGAATGCAAAGCGGAACATCCTCCGCCTCTTCGAAGCCAATGCCCGCTTCCCGAAGGCCATTCTGGGTCTCTTGGGGACTACCCTTGAGCGCCGAGACGTGAAGGAAGAGGGGCGGTTGCGTACATGAAGCCGCGATGAGGCTTCGGGCTTGGAGCTCTCCCAGATCACCTAAGAGCAGCTCGCCCAACCCCAATGGGAACCCGCACCCTTGGCAGAACGAATCGAACTCCTCTTCGGGGCAACCCGTGGGGAACGCTTGAGCGCTGACAGCCACTTTCCGGAGCACCGCGTTGGCTAATCTTCGGGCATAGGGTGCGCTCTTCGCCGTGAGCCTGACCCCCTGATCAACCGCAGAGAAGGCCTCTTTACCAAGGAAGAGGAGTTCGTAGGCTGCTATCTGCAAAGCCCTGCGAACATCCGGTCGTACCCGACTCGGTTTCTCAAGATATCCGTCGAGCATCTGATCCAAGACCCCTTGAGTGCGCACCACGCCGCGCACGAGGGTGGCGGCGAAGGCCTTATCAGAAGCAGGCATATCCGTTGCATTGATAAGGGCTTCGATGGCCTCCGAAGCGTAGGCACTCTCTTCCTGAACGCGCTTCAGCGCCTGAGAGGCAGCCGAGCGGGCAGGGCTCAAGCCCTGATCAGCGCCCTTCTGCGAACGGAGCCTTCTGCTCAAAGAGCCTCCCATGAGATGCCCTCTTTGAGACCTGGCATGCCTTGGGCGAACTGCTGAGCCGTCATGGCGCGCTTGCCATCAGGCTTGAGGGAGAGCACCTCGAGCGCCCCTTCAGCGCACCCGAGCAACAGGCGCCCCTGAGCGAAACGCACCCGTGCGGCAGCGGGAGCATCTGATGCATCCTGTTCTACCACCTTCGCCGTGAGCACGGTCACAGTCCTGTTCCCTAAGATGCACTTGGACGGATGGGCTGCCGAAGACGCTTGAACGCGCCGCGCGGCGCAAGCGGCATCTTGATTAGGGGAGATATCCAGCTCATGCTTGGCGATCTTCTGAGCATAGGTGACCTGGCTCTCATCCTGCTTTGTCCAATGGATGGCACCGCTTCGCAGCTGCTCCAGTGCCGTGATGAGAGCCCCGGCCCCCAACGAAGCCAGCTCACCAGTCAGCTCCTCAGCACTCCTGCCTTCGATGGGGATCTTCCGGCAGATGCAGAAATCCCCCATATCAAGCCCTTCCTCCATGCGCATGATGCACACACCGGCTTCTGCATCTCCTGCCAGGATGGCCCGCTCGATAGGAGCCGCACCCCGCCATCGCGGCAGGATAGAGCCGTGGACATTCACGCAACCTAGAGGCGCTATATCAAGGATGGCCTTTGGCAGGATGGCACCGAAGGCAGCCACGCAGATGACATCGGGCTTCAAAGAAGCCAGCTCTTCTACGGAGGTTGGATCCTTGAAGCTGCTCACAGTACGCACAGGCAACCCCAGCTCTTGCGCCTTGACCTTCACAGCGGAGGGCATCGTCTTGTTACCACGGCCACGTACCCGGTCAGGCTGGGTGTAGACGCAGACGACCTCCACCCGAGAAGACACGTCCTCCAAGATATCCGCCGCAAAGGGAGGCGTTCCCATGAAGACGGCGCGCAGAGACTCCTCAGCTGACATCGAACTGGGCCTCTCCGGGCTTCGCTCCCATGGCCTTCGCCTTCTCGTAGGCCTGCAAAGCCCGCAACCTCACACCAGGTTCGCAGGATTCGAAGAGCGTCTTGCCATCAAGATGATCCAGCTCATGCTGAAGGCAACGTCCGAGCAGGCCATCCCCTTCTATCTCCCATTCTTCACCGTCAAGATCAAAGAAGCGCACCCGCGCCCAGGGAGCCCGCTTCACCGGAACGCTCACCCCCGGACAAGACAGGCACGCCTCCTTGTCTTCGACAGGCTCACCCTGCGTCTCCACCAATTCCGGATTCACGAGGAACAGGGGATTGCGCGTGGAGACATCTTCGCCATCCCAATCCACATCTATGACCACGAACCGTTTATCCAGACCAACCTGAGGAGCAGCAAGCCCGCATCCGTTGTTCCCATACATCAGCTTCGCCATCTGCTTGGCTACCTTGATGAGGCTCTTATCCCCCACCTCACAGGGTGCGCACACCGTAGACAGCACAGGATCAGGTGATTCGACGATCTTCAACATGCTCATGAGTTCCTTGTCTCTTACTGCTTCTTCCTCAGGATATGGTACTCCATGTATATGGAGAAGCTATCGACTAAAATAGCCCCGAATGACCCAAGGGAAAGAGGCTCAAGATGACAGCATTGCAAGCAGGCATGACCCGAGATGAGGCCTATGCGCTCTTGAAGGCCCACAACACCGATCCATTCCATATCGAACATGGAGAGACCGTCGAACAGACCATGCGCTATTTCGCCCGCGAATATGACCCGGACAACGAAGAGTTCTGGGGGATCGTAGGGCTTCTCCATGATCTGGATTGGGAAGAGCATGACGACGAACCAGAGAAGCACACGCTCTATGCTGCTCCCTTGATAGAGGAAGCCGGTGGCACGCCTGAGCTCATACGCGCCATCCAGTCCCATACGTCGGACTTCAACCCCGACCTGCCCAAGCCGGAACTCCAGATGGAGAAGATCCTCTTCGCCACCGAAGAGCTCACCGGGCTCATAGGGGCGGCCATCGTCATGCGGCCCTCCGGGTCCGTGATGGATTTCGAAGTCAAGAGCCTCAAGAAGAAGTTCAAGGACAAGCGTTTCGCTGCGGGGGTCGACCGCGATGTCATTCGCAGCGGAGCTGAGATGCTGGGTTGGGAGCTGGATGAGCTGTTCAGCCGCACCATCCAAGCCATGCGCTCCTTCGCCCCCGACCGGGATACCTTCCAACCCGTCTCCTGACTCCAAGGCGAACCATCCAAGCCTGCTCACCTAGCCGCGAGGGTGGGCTAGCCTCTTTGCCTCCTGAAGGCGCTCTGGGGTCAGATGGGTGTAGATCTGGGTGGTGGAGAGGCTGGCGTGGCCCAGCATCTCTTGGACACTGCGCAGATCAGCCCCACCGGCTAGCACGTCTGTGGCGAAGGTATGCCTGAGATCATGGGGCGTATAGATGCCATCCAGTCCAGCCAGCCCGAGCGTGCACTTGAACATCTGACGTATGGCATCCTCAGAGTAGCGCAAGCCTCGCCGGGAGAGGAATACCCACGAACCGGAGGATGAGCCCTCAAGCACCTCTCTACCCTCTGCAAGATAACGGGAAAGGGCAGAGCAGGCCAGTTCATGGATAGGGACGATGCGCTCTTTCGCACCCTTCCCGAAGAGTCTCAGCTGCCCGGCCTTGAGATCAACGTTGTCAAGGATGAGGGAGGAGGCCTCAGAGATGCGCGCCCCGCAAGCGTACATCATCTCCAACACGGCCTGATCCCGTAGCTCCAAGGCCCGTTGCAGCGGGTCTTTGCACCCTTGCGCCAACTGACCATGAACCAAGAGGGCTTGCTCCATCTCAGCAGGAGGGATGACTTTCGGGAGATGCTTCTCGCTCTTGGGCCCGTGGAGCGAGCTAACAGGGTCCGCTTCCACCGATCCCCGCGCACAGGCCCAACCGAAGAACCCCTTGAGCGCTGAGAGACGGCGGTTCGTCGTACGTCGGGTATACCCCGCCTGATCCAAATAGGCCAAATACATCCTCACACCGCGCTTGGAAGGATTCAGCGGGTCTATCCCTTCCCGCGCAGACCACGCAGCGTATTCCTGAAGATCCTCCCGGTATGCCTTCACAGTGTTCTTCGAGAGATTCCTCTCGAAGGTCAGAGCATCCAGATACGTGGATAGGAGCTCATCCATCGATGAGCCCTTCAAGCCCTGCCCGGCAGAGATCTTCCCGGTAGCCTTCGAGCGCGAGTCTGCCTCGCTCGGCATAGGCCTCGTAGCGCTTCCGCTTATTGCGCACCGGAGCATCCAACGGCGGCATGATCCCGAAGTTCACGTGCAGGGGTTGATAGCCCTTGGTAGCAGGATCAGTGGCATGGGTCATCAGGGCCCCGAAGGCAGTGTGAGGAGATAGGGATGGAAGCGCAACGCCCTCCAGCAAGCAATGGAGGGCAATAGCACAGTGCAACCCCGATCGGATGGCCTCACAGTAGCCTTCAGTGCCTGCAAGCTGCCCAGCCACGAATACGGGGCACGACAGCTCCAACGCCTGCTCCGTGATGAGGCGACCAGAGATATCCAAGCAACAGGGCGCATCGATGAAGGTATTGCGGTGCATCACGCCAAAGCGGACGAACTCCGCCTGCTCCAGACCGGGTATCATGCGGAAGACGCGCTCTTGCTCAGGAAAGGCCAGGTTCGTTTGGAATCCCACTAGGTTATAGCTTTGATGAGCGGCATCTTCAGCCCGGAGCTGAAGGGCTGCCCAAGGACGCCTTCCCGTGCGTGGATCGATGAGGCCCACAGGCTTCATTGGACCGAACCGCGGCGCATCCCTCCCCTTCCGCGCTATCTCCTCGATGGGCTGACAGGCCTGGAAGAGCTCTGTCGTCTCGAACTCCTTGGCCACCACGCGTCGAGCCTCGAGCAGAGCGTCGATGAATGCTTCGTATTCTCCTTGACTGAAAGGAGCGTTGAGGTAGTCACCTATGCCATCATCCTCGTAGCGGCTCTGACGGAAGACCTTCTCCCCATCAAGAGACTCAGCCATGACGATGGGTGCAGCAGCATCGTAGAACGCTAGGGCCTGGGTACCGCACAGCTGCTCGATAGCCGGGCTCAACCCGTCGCTCGTAAGGGGCCCGGTGGCGAGCACCAAGGCGATGGAATGGGATGCCAGGGTATCTAGATCCGTCACCTCGCCCCGCACGACCTGGATCAAGGGGTGACGCTCCACTGCTTCGGTGACTGCTTGGGAGAACTGCAAGCGGTCCACTGCCAGAGCGCCCCCTGCCGGAACGCGACAGCCAAGCGCCATCCGGTAGAGTGAGGACCCAAGGGTTGAAAGCTCTGCCTTCAGCATGCCAGCAGCGCTCTCCTCCTTTGTGCTCTTCAGCGAATTGGAGCACACGAGCTCAGCAAGGCCGTCGCTGTGATGTACGCCGGTCTGCACCTGAGGGCGCATCTCATGGATGCACACGCTATGGCCAAGGGACGCAAGAGCCAAGGCCGCTTCGCTGCCAGCCAACCCTCCGCCGATTATGGATACATGATCATCCATGACCATCAGCTTATCACGGCCGACCCCCTCCCTTCACCTGCGCCCCGTATTTCCCGCCAGGATATCGGGTGATGAAGCCTTTGGTCTCCATGAGAGCGATCCAGCCGTTGAGAGCAGCCGCCGTCCACGCTTGCCCATCTTCTTGAACAGCGAGAGAGAAGAGCTCCTCTGCGCTGAGCGGCGCTGCCGTAAGAGCATCTATGAGCTTGCGCTCCATACCCGTCAAGGGAGGCTCTTCGATCCTCGTTACCTCCTCTTGCCTCAAGAGACCGAAGAGGGAGCATAATCGCTCGTCAAAGGCATCGTCATCCACGATGGGCGTAGCTCCCTGATAGATGAGCCGGTTGGCGCCGCGAGACTGAACCGACTCTATAGAACCCGGGACCACGAGGACATCCCTGTTCGCCCGAAGCGCTTCATCAGCAGTAGAGAACGTACCCGAAGGGAGCCCGGCCTCTACGATGAGCGTCGCCTTCGCAAGCCCAGCGATGAGCCTGTTGCGCATCCGGAACATGAAAGGCCGCGGCGACGTCTCCCATTCATGCTCGGATACCAGAGCACCGCCCGCTTCCACGACCTCCTTGAAGAGTGCTGCATGTTGGGTCGGATATACCTTATGGCAACCACCACCCATGAACACCACGGTAGGTGCATGCTCTGCGAGCGCCGCCCGATGAGCCTCTGCATCACAACCTCGCGCCCCTCCAGAGATGATGACGATCCCACGTCGAGCCGCTCGGCGAGCGAATCTCCGAGCACATCCCCTCCCATAGGGGGTTGCCTTCCGAGCGCCTACCACCGCCAACCCTTCCTGGAGGGCACCCACATTCCCTATCACGAAGAGCTTCTGAGGCGCATCAGGCAATCTCAGAAGCGCAGGAGGATACCGTTCATCCTCTTGGGCGAGTACGGTATGCTCCCCTGCTATAGCGCCCTCCATAGCCGATCAACTCCCCTCTTCACCTATCCCCGCATCCACGCGGAACGAGAAGGCCTCCGCCAGATGGACATCTCTCACACACGCAGACTCTTCGATATCCGCGATGGTCCGGGCTACCCTCAGGGTATTGATGAGACCGCGTCCGCTGATCCGGTCACTTTCGGCCATCTTGTCCACAAAGGCACCAGCCTGGCTATCCAGCTTGCAAGAGGCGATGATAGCCTCAGGTGAGAGTCGCTTGATCCCTGTTCCTTCCCCATGCTCTTCCATCTGCGCCCGACGCCAACTGGCGTACTGTCGAGCCCGGATGACCCCTTCTTTCAGCGTGGCCGAGTCAGTGCCTTGGCCTGAGGAGAGGACGCTGGATGAAGGAAGCCGCTCCACATCCAATCGCATGCTGATCCGGTCCATGAGAGGACCGCCTATCCTGCTTTGATACTTCCTCACCTGTGCATCAGTGCAGGTACAGCGATGCGCCTTATCTCCCAAAAAGCCACACGGGCATGGATTCGAGGCAGCAATGAGCATGAACCGCGCAGGGAGCCGAAGGCTTGCCTCTGCCCGGGTCAGATGCACCTCTCCGCTCTCTAGCGGCTGGCGCAGTCCCTGCAGGGTCGAGGATCTGAATTCGCTCAACTCGTCCAAGAACAACACACCGCAATGGGCAAGGGACACCTCTCCAGGACGAATGGGGCTACCCCCTCCTAAAAGCCCTGCTGAGGTTGCCGAATGATGCGGGCTCCGAAAGGGACGGATACCGAGCAGGATATCATCGATATCCCTCCCAGCCACCGAATGGACCACGGCTGCCTCAAGCATCTCCTCCTCAGTGAGGGGCGGCAGGATGGATACGAGACGGGATGCCAGCATGGTCTTGCCAGAGCCAGGAGGTCCCATCATGAGCACTCCATGGTTTCCCGCCGCCGCTATCTGCAAAGAGCGCTTCGCTATATCATGTCCAGATATATCCTTGTAATCGGCCGCGGGCTTCGCGGCGGGCGTTGCACCTGTACCTCCTCTGCTGGAAAGCTCGTCGAAGGGATCGGCCAGATGCAAGCTCCCCAAGGTTCGCAGCCCCATCTGAACGAGGCCGCGTATGGGTGCCGGCTTCTGCATGGCGGTGACGAACTGACACCCCATCCTCTTCGCGCAGAGGGCGAAAGCGAGGTTGCCTATCACGGGCCTCACCGCTCCCTGCAATGACAGCTCTCCGATCACAAGCCTTCCCCTGACGGCCTCCTCCGGTACCTGAGCGGTTGCCACCAACACCCCAAGGGCAATGGGCAGATCGAACCCAGAACCGGTCTTTCGGATGTTGCCGGGAGCCAGATTCACTACCACCTTCATGCTTGGCATCGAGAACCCCGAAACGCGCAGGGCTGACCTCACCCGCTCCTGAGCCTCCTTGACCGCGGTGTCGGCCATGCCCACTATAGACATGCCCGGAAGCCCACTCCCAACGCAGACCTCTACCCACACCGGCTCCGCTTCGACTCCTCTGAGAACAGCGCTTTGCACCGTGCATACACCACCCACTTTCTAGTCCAGGGAGAAGGCATTGATCTGGTGGCGGATCATGGCTTTGTCAGGACCGATCACCACGATGGAGACGACGTCGAACCGGACAGGGAAATCAGTAGGTTCGTAATCCGACAGGAAGGCAAGGGCGATCTTCTCGTACTTCTCCCTCTTCGCAGCAGTCACCGCTTCTGAGGGAAAGCCGTGCCCGCAATCCTTGCGTGTCTTGACCTCAACGAAGACGATGGTGTCCTCATCCCGTGCGATGATGTCCGCTTCCCCCGCAAAGCAGGTCCAGTTCCGCTCCAATATCTCATAACCACGCCGGTCCAAGAAGCGGGCAGCTGCCTCCTCCCCTCGCGCTCCAAGCGCCTTGTTCCGTTTACCGACCTTCCGCTCTCTCTCAGGCTTGCTATCCGATTCCCTCTGTGCCGGATCGACGAAACAAGCCTTCTTCTCCATTAGGGCTTCTGTCATCATTCCTCCCATCTCTCTGGATACGATCATAGGAGGCGTATCTGACGGATATCTACCAAGGACGCTGCATGCCATCACCTTGGATCTGCAAGGCTTCTGCATGCTTTCGCCCCTTTGTTGTCAAAGGATGATCAATTGGGGCACGCTCATCATCCATCCATCCACTATGGATCTGCATGATCTTGCATGAAGAAGAAGGGGCGTAGGTTGGAGCGGCCCTGAACGAACGAAGATGGTCAGAGGAAGTTTGTGCAGAACGATGCTCGGTGCACGGTGGATAACCCAAGCTCACGGATCGCAGCGATGTGGGATTCGCTCCCATACCCTTTATTCGAAGAGAACCCATACCCCGGATGAGCCTCATCCAGCTCATCCATGAGCCTATCCCGCTCCACCTTCGCTACAACAGAGGCGGCGGCGATAGAAGCGCAGCGGGCATCTCCTTTGACCACGTTCACTTCGCGCTGATCGAGATGGAGCGGATTCCCGTCCAAGAGGAAAGCATCAGGGGATACCCCTTGACGTTCGATATCTTCGATCGCGCCTGAGAATGCTTCGATGAGGCAAGCCATGATACCGCGCTCGTCTATCTGCCGGGGCGAAGCATAGACCACCGACCAAGCCACACAGGAAGCCTTGATCTGCCCTGCCACTGCTTCACGCACCTGAGGGGAGAGCTTCTTGGAATCATCCAGCCGCTCTATGGGATCAGCCGATGGATCCAGTACCACCGCTCCCACTGCCAGCGGACCAGCAATAGGTCCACGGCCCACCTCATCCAACCCTACGGCTACCCGAGCTGCCCGACTGGCCAGGATATCCGCCTCGAATCGGTAGAGACCTGCAAGGCGCTCATCCTCCTGCGCCTGGCGCTCCAGACGGCGCTGAGCCTTATCCAGCTCCCGGGGCACCCCCTTGCGGTCGTCTTGGGCCAATGCATGACGCAGGTGTGCCAGCTCCTCCTTAGAGGAGACGGCTTGAGCCCATTGGGCTATCTTCGAAAGAGGTGGTCTCATGATGAACCTGCCCCTTCACAGCGAACGAGGCCCTCCAAGAGAGCCTCGTCAGAAGAACAGGATAGGAAAAGAGCGCCTACTTGAAGGCCTTCTCTTTGATCTTCGCGGCCTTGCCCACCTTATCGCGCAGGTAGTAGAGCTTGGCGCGACGAACCTGACCGCGACGGGTGACCTCGATTTTCTCGATCTTGGGAGAGTTCACCGGGAACGTGCGCTCAACACCCACAGAGAAGCTGATCTTGCGGACCGTGAATGTCTCACGGGAGGATTCGCCATGGCGGCGGATGACATCACCCTGAAAGACCTGGATCCTCTCGCGGTTGCCCTCAGTGATCCTGTAGTGAACCTTTACGTTGTCACCCGGGCCGAAATCAGGCACGTCCTGCTTGATGTCCTGGGTCTCTATCGCGCGTATGATGTCCATTCTTATCCCCGCTTATCTTCGATCATGCTTTCAATCCATAGCTGTGTAAAGACACGATTCGCAAGTATACCTCTAGTATCTCTCCAGGACAAGGAGAACCTTTGCGAATGGCAGGAGCGCTCTTTAGACCAACAGGAGCAGCCCGTAGGCTACCACGCCAGACACGGCGCAGAGGAGCAGCGACTTCGTCTTGAGAGCCACAGCCACCACCACGAGCGAGGCGATGATGATGGCCCCGGCGGGCCAGAAACCCTGGGCGAACATGCCTGGGTTCAGCACATCGTTGGCCACCAGAGCCGCGAAAGCGGCAGGAGGGATGAGGTTCAGTGCCAGCGTGACGGTAGAGGGTAGCTCCCTCCCCTTCAGCAGGAACAGGGGAGCCACTCGACAGATGAGCATGGTCACCGCGCAACAACCGAAGATGATCCAGAACTCCTCCCAGCTCATGGGCGCACCTTCTGACGGATCAAGGTGAAGGCCATGGCGCAAACCACGCCGAGCACCGCTCCGAGGATGATCGCAGCCCCCGAGAGCCCGAGCGCTTTGCAAGCATACACTCCGATGATGGCGAAGACGGCAGCGATGATATTGGGAGAGGTGAGCCTTTGGGTGAAGAGCAAGCAGATGAAGATGGAGGTCATGGCGAAGGAGGCTATCTGCAGAGGGATATCTATCAGGGAACCCACCAGCACGCCGACGACATTGGAGAGGGCCCAGGAGGTCTGGGAGAAAAGGTTGACCCAGAGCGCCCGATCCACCGACCATCCACCCTCTTTGAATCGGGCGATGGAGACCCCGTAGCTCTCATCGGTGACGGTGGCGGCGAAGAGGAAGGCCAGGCGCTTACGCGCCCCTTCGCATTCCGGGGCAAGCGAGGCAGAATAGAGCATCTGCCGCGTGTTCACCAAAGATACGCTGGCGATGATGGAAGCGGTGGGCGCCCCGGTCAGGAACATATTGGGGATCATGAACTGACCTGCCCCTGAATAGAAGAAAGCTGACAGGATCAGCACCTGGATCGCATTCAACCCAATGGAATCGCAGAGGATGCCGCAGGGAATGCCGATGGCCACATAGCCCAACATGATGGGTACAGCGGCATGGAAGGCATCTCTTAAAACGGTGCGGGACAACATGGGATCACCGAGGCAGCAGCTCGCGAGAGATATCCGAAGGTGAGAAGACACCCCGTTCGGTGATGATAGCGCTCACCAAGGCCGCCGGAGTCACATCGAAAGCGGGGTTCAAGACCTCGACCCCCTCCAGGGGCGGTGAGAGGACCTCATCTGCGGAGCGCTGCTCTATGACGATGTCAGCTCCCGTGAGGGTATGACCGTCGAAGGTGGAGGTGGGGGCAGCCACATAGAAGGGAATGTCGAAATGATCAGCCAGGATGGCGACCCCTAACGTCCCGATCTTATTGGCCACATCCCCATTGGCTGCAATGCGATCAGCTCCTACGATGACGGCATCCACCCGCCCTTGAGCCATGACCGATGCGGCCATATCGTCACAGATGAGGGTGACCGGCACTCCTGCCCGAGAAAGCTCCCAGGCGGTCAAGCGCGACCCCTGACAAACCGGCCTCGTCTCATCGGCGAAGACCCTCTCGATCTTACCCGCCTGCGCCGCGGCATAGATGACCCCAAGGGCCGTACCGTAGAAAGCGGTAGCCAGGCTCCCGGCATTGCAATGGGTGAGCACCGAAGCGTTCGGCTCCAAGAGCTCAGCCCCCAGCCTGCCCAACTCCCGATTGGCAGCCTCGTCTTCAAGAGCAACCGCTCGTGCTTCACGGATAAGCGCCTCCGCCACCGCGTGGGGAGGCCTTCCCTTTTCCTGAGCAGCCGCGGCCACTGCCATCAAGCGCCGAGTGGCCCAGTGGAGGTTGACTGCGGTAGGCCGGGCACGAGCGATGGTCTGGGCCGCCTGCTCTAGCCTGCAAGAGAACCGCTCGGGTGCATCCTGGGCAGCAGTCCAGGCGGCCAACGCCACAGCAGCAGCTCCAGCCACCCCGATGGCAGGAGCTCCCCGCACCTTGAGCGCCTTGATCCAATTGATGACCTCTTCCCAGCTGTCGGTGCAGAGATAGGCCTCTTCAAGCGGGAGGCGCACCTGATCCAGGATGCACAGGAGCGGCGTGCCTTCAGGAACGTTCTCGGACACAACGAAAGCAGCCGCCGTAGAAGCGGCAGCTGCAGGTAGGTCAGCATCTCCTGAGCCTCCCCCGCGGGTCAGGGACACCGCACGGGGGAGCTTGGCAAGGTCGAAGGTCAAAGGTCTCAGGCCTGCTCGATCTGAGCCTGAGCTGCAGCCAAGCGGGCTACAGGCACTCGGTACGGAGAGCAGGAGACGTAGTCAACGCCGATGCGGTCGAAGATGTGGATGGATTCCGGGTCCCCTCCATGCTCGCCGCACACGCCGCAGACGATATCCGGGTTGCCCTCATGCCCCAGCTCAACGCCCATCTTCACCAGCTTGGCCACACCGCCTTCGTCAACGGTGGCGAAGGGGTTATGAGTGAGCAGGCGCTCCTGAAGGTACTGCGGGACGAATTCCCCCTCCACGTCATCACGGCTGAAACCGAAGGTGGTCTGCGTGAGGTCATTGGTACCGAAGGAGAAGAAGTCCGCTTCCTGAGCGATCTCATCAGCGGTGAGCGCAGCGCGCGGAAGCTCGATCATGGTGCCGATGGGGATGTCCAGGCCCACGCCCTCCGCTTCGGCCACCTCTGCAATGACACCCTCAGCGATGGCGCGGAGCTTCGCGAGCTCGTTCACTGTTGAGACCAACGGGATCATGATCTCAGGGGCCGGGTTGTGGCCCTCTTTCAAGAGCTTCGCACAGGCCGTGGCGATGGCACGGATCTGCATCTTGGGCAGCACCGGGTAGACGATGCCCAGACGCACGCCGCGCAGACCCAACATGGGGTTCTGCTCAGCGAAAGCGTCTATCTTCTCCAACATGGCGCGCTTCTCAGCGATATCAGCAGCCGGTGCACCGGTCTCCTCCATACGAGCGATAGCCACTTCTAGCGAACGAGGGCTGTCGAGGAACTCATGGAGGGGCGGATCTAGCAGGCGCACGATGACGGGCAGGCCGTCCATGGCCTTGAACATCTCATAGAAGTCACCGGACTGGGCCTCATAGAGAGCAGCGGTGGCCTTCTCGCGATTGAGCTCGTCGTCGTTCAGGATGAAGGACTGGATGATCTGCTTGCGATCGCCCAGGAACATATGCTCGGTCCGACAAAGGCCGATACCACCTGCGCCGAACTCACGGGAGAGGTGGGCGTCTTCCGGGTTGTCTGCGTTGGCGCGCACACCAAGCCGACGGTACTCATCAGCCCACTCCAGGATGGTGTCCAGATCCCCGGTGAGTTCCGGCTTCACCAGATCCACTGCTCCCAGCACCAGAACGCCCGTAGTACCGTCGATGGAGATCATATCCCCTTCATGGATGACCACATCCGTACCATTGACGGCGGCCTCCTTCTTCTCGGCATCGATGCGCAGGGCCTCAACGCCGCAGACGCAAGGAGCGCCCATGCCGCGAGCGATGACAGCCGCATGGGAGGTCTTGCCGCCATGGGAGGTGAGGATACCCTCGGCTGCGATCATGCCTGCCAGGTCATCCGGGGTCGTCTCCCAGCGGACCAACACGCACTTGCGACCCTCTTCGGCAGCAGCCACGGCATCAGCGGCGGAGAAGACGGCTTCACCCACCGCAGCACCTGGGCTGGCATTCAGGCCACGCGCCAGCACATCATAGCTGGCGTCCTTGTCGAACTGGGGATGCAGCAGCTGGTCCAGCTGATCCGGCTCGACGCGCATGACGGCTTCCTTCTTGGTGATGAGACCCTCGTTCACCATCTGGATGGCGATATGCAACGCAGCCTGGGCGGTACGCTTGCCCGCACGGGTCTGGAGCATCCAGAGCTTGCCCTGTTCGATGGTGAATTCGATGTCGCACATGTCACGGAAGTGGTTCTCCAGTACGACGAAGATATCCTCCAGCTGCTGGCCCGCCTCTTCCAGGCCCTGCACCTCTTTGAGCTCAGCGATGGGGCTCGTGTTGCGGATGCCCGCCACCACGTCTTCGCCCTGGGCATTGACCAGGTAATCCCCGTAGAATTCCTTCTCGCCGTTGGCGGGATTGCGGGTGAAGGCTACACCGGTAGCCGAGGTGTTGCCCTTGTTGCCGAAGACCATGGATTGCACGTTGACGGCGGTGCCCAGGTCATCAGCGATCTTGTTCTTCTTGCGATAGAGGACCGCGCGGGGATTGTTCCAGCTGCCGAACACCGCTTCGATGGCCAATTGCAGCTGCATCATGGGGTCTTGCGGGAAGGCTACCTTGCCATCTACCACGAGGGCCGGGTAATCAGCAGCAGAGACGTTCTCGGAGAAGATCCGCTTGAAGACAGCCACCAGCTCTTGGAGGTCCTCGGCCGTGAGATCAGTATCAGACTTCACGCCCCGCTCGTTCTTGATGGCAGTGATGGCATTCTCGAACAGGTCCCCATCCAGACCCATGACCACGTTGGAGAACATCTGGATGAAGCGGCGATAGGAGTCCCAGGCGAAGCGAGGATTGTCCGTTTGGGCGATGAGCCCGTTGATGGACTGATCGTTCAGTCCCAGATTCAGCACCGTATCCATCATGCCCGGCATGGACATGGGAGCACCTGAGCGAACAGAGACCAAGAGCGGATCTTGCGCATCGCCGATGCGCTTGCCCATGCGTTCTTCCAGGTCAGCCCGGTACTCAGCGATGGTATCCAGAGCACCCTCTGGCCATACATTCCCGGCGTTGGCGTATTCCATGCAAGTCTGGCACGTGATGGTGAATCCCGGAGGCACCGGTAGCCCGATATTGGCCATCTCGGCCAAATTGGCGCCCTTGCCGCCCAGGATGGCTTTCATGTCGGTGTTGCCTTCGGTGACATTCTTACCCTCTGCGTCCTTGCCGAATGCGTAGACGCGCTTAACTTGATCGGTCACGATGCACTCCTTCAACGACCATCGACCAGACATGATCCCCCTTGCTCATGGGTGATGCCAAGCAAATGGGAGCCCTTGCTCTTCAAAGGCGACGTTATGATAACAATCAGAAGGGGGGCGAAAGGTGCTCTTGGCTCCTTTATTTCTTAAGTGGCAGCGTTCGGGTCATACATCGAGAGCCAGCTCTTCTTCGCATAGGCCCGATACCCCTCCCCGCTTGGGATGGCTATGTAATCCTCATTGTCCTTGTAATAGGATCCGGCCCCTGATTCTGTGGGGAAGATCAGCACATCAAAATCGAAACGCTGGCTGTAGGCGCTGAAGGAGATATCACCGGTGGACATGTCAACATATTCTTTGTAGTAGTCGATGGTCTGCCCGGTTATGGCAGGGCTCCAGAGCTCGGGGCGCGGATCGATGTTCACCTTATATCCGCGGTATTCTAGATACCCCCCCGCATTGAAGAAGGTCAACACCTGGGTGGTGCGCTTGTCGGCCCCGATCCTATCCAGATAATCAGCCGTATTGACGGGAGTGCGTCCGTTGTTCTCAGGCAGCTCTTCCAATGCTGGCACCTGGAAGAACGTCACCACTATGGATGCCACCACCCCTGCTGCCAAGATGGCGAGACCAAGGGTTCTCCCCTTCCGCCCGGCTTCCTCCCGAAGAGCAGCAGCTGAGCGCGTCTGGGCTGTGCCCCAGGCTACGAAGAGGAAGCAGAACAGCGGTGCCAACCACTGATTGCGAACATAGAGCAGAGCAGCGACGATAGAGGCCGCAGCCAAGAGCATGAGCGGCAGGTTCATCCGTTTGAGGGACAGCCGTCCAGCCACGAAACAGGCAGCCAGCATCCAGAGGGTCACGATCATGGTGATATAGCTTCCAGCCGGACGGAGTGCACCCATCTCCTTGATGTTGTCCTTATACCCTGCAGACCCGAAGGAGAGGAAGAGGTAGAGCGCCCCCTTCACCGTATAGGGATTGACGAACAAGGTCCCTGCAGAGATAGCAATGACCACCCAGAGGGGGATGCGGGCATAGGAAGCCTGTTCGAAGCCGATCCCCAACAGCTTGCCCTTCCGGTGGAAGGGAGCCAGAAGATCCGGCAGCGCATAGCAACCCATGATGAACAGATCATAGGGGGCCATGGCTGCATGGATGTTCACATGCAGCACCACGATCAAAGGCAGACCGATGAGTCGGGATAGCTTCCCGGTCCTGCGATAGCTCTCACAGAGGTAGACCACCCAGACGAAGGCGATCATGGAGAGCAGATGAGGGCGAATGGAAGCATAGGAGGTAACGCCCACCAAGCAGACGAAGACGAATACCAGAAGCAAAAGATCATTGGACCGGCCCTGACGCAGATAGCGCCCGACCCAGAACAGGGAAGCACCGAAAGCCAGGTAGAGGGCCGAGACGAAGATAGCCAGTCCCACGAATCCGAAGGGCTTGTAGATGAGATACACGATCGCGCAATAGAGCCACTGTTGAGCCACGAAGCCAAGATCGGGTTGGATGGAGAACGGGTTCGTGTAGGGGATGCCATGAGCGAGGATGTACTCCCCCGTAGCCAAGATGAACCAGACATCGTTGTCGTAGGATCCTGCGAAGATACACCCAGCGGTGTACAGGAGAACGGCACAGGCAACGAGCGCCATCAGAAGAGGACAGAGGTCACGCTTCGGTCGCATTACCGACACCCCCTCTGCCTCTGAACCCGCCCATTGGTTGGAAGCTGCCTGGGGCAGCGAAGCGTCTTTGATCATCTCGTCCACCGGCTTCTTTCCTCTCAAGCAGGATGGGATCTCGTATACAGGTCCATGATCTCTTGGGCCGTCTCTTCCACTGCCTTGCCATCGGTCCTGATGACATAGCAACCCAGCTGGCGCATGAGCGCCCGAGCGCTTTCCAGGTCCTCGTAGATGCATTCTGGATCTGCATAGGAGCCTGCCACCAGAGCAGCATTGCCGATGCGCCGGGAACGGATACCCGAGAGCACATCAGGAGTGGACATCAGCCCGAACAGGCGCGACGGCTCCACCTCGAAGAGCTCCTGTGGGGGCGTAGTCATCACATCGAGGGGGACATTGGCTACATGGAAGCCATGCTGGGCCAGGTAGATGCACACCGGCGTCTTGGAGGTGCGAGAGACCCCGATGACCACGATGTCGGCCTTGGTAAGGTCTTGGGGATTCCGACCATCATCATGTTCGATGGTGAACTCCAATGCCGCCACGCGGTTGAAGTAGTTGATATCAGCCACTCGAAGCATCCCCGGAGTGTCCTTGGGCGAGAGTCCGCTGATATCCGCCATTGCCGTGATGGCCGAGGTCAAGAGATCAACGCCATAGATGTTCTCATGTTCAGCGATATAGGCTGAGACCGCATCCCTCAGATCCGGTGCCACCAACGTGTAGAAGACGAGCAGCCGATCATCGCCCAAGTGCTCTACGTGGTAGGCAGCATGGTGGTCCAGATAGTCCTGTACCTGCTCGAAGGATTTCACCTTGCCCAGGATCTCTATCTTGGGATTCGTCACTCCGAATTGAGCAGCCGCAGCCTGGGCCATAGTACGGGCAGTCTCCCCCACCGAGTCAGAGACCACATGCACGGTGGGGAATAGGGCATTTCCCCTCACATCCTCGTGGATGAAGGGGAAATCGGGCTGCAACGGTCCTCGGCTCGCCATGACAGGGTATTCCTCCACCCTTGCTATTTCGCTAAGACGAGCTTCCCGAAGTCGGCCACATTCGCGAACACCTCAACGAAGGCATTCAGCAACCGCAAGCGATTCAGGCGCACTTCTGGATCCTCGGCCATGACCATGGTCTGCTCGAAGAACTCATCAATGGGCTTGCGCAGGGAGGCCAGACGGGCCAGGGCGGCCGGGTAGTCATCCCCCTCCAAAGCCTCTGCCACCTGCGTGCGCACCGCCTCGATGGCTTGGGCCAATGCTGATTCAGAGGCATTGAAGATGGATACATCGTAGAGGCACCCCGCCTCTGGGTCACGGAGGTTGTTCGCGCGGGCGAACGCGGTGGAGAGGTCCTCGAAGTCAGCCGGAGCCTCCTTACGGGCCACATCCAAGGCCTGAGTGCGCGCGATGATGGTCACCGGTTCGGTGACGCCGCAAGCCAGCACGGCCTCGATGGCATCAGGGGTGCTGCCGCCATCCTTGAGCATGACCTTCGTACGCGTGATGAAGAAATCGAGCACGGCTCGTTCCGTCTGGGCAACATCAAGGTCAAGACCATCTTCTTGGTAGATGCGTAGAGCATCCCGAACGGCCACCGTCAGACCCACCCCAAGGCCACTCTCCAGGATGGAGATGACGCCCAGAGCGGCTCGGCGCAAAGCGAAGGGGTCAGAGGAGCCCGTGGGGAGCTGACCCACGGCGAACAGGCCGCAGATGGTGTCTATCTTGTCTGCCATGGCCACCATCTTGCCCACCACGCCACTAGGCAGCTCATCCCCAGCGAAGCGCGGCTTGTAATGATCGGCCAAAGCCAGTGCCACCTCAGCGTCTTCGCCTTGAGCCTGAGCATAGTAGGAACCCATGATGCCCTGGACGCTGGTGAATTCGATCACAGCATTGGTCACCAAGTCGGCCTTAGCCAGGAGCGCAGCCCGGGCCACTTTCTGAGCAAGGGCCGCGTCGAAGGCAGCATCCAGGCAAAGGCGCTCGGCCAAGCGCCCCACACGGGCCGTCTTGGCGCGCATGGTACCCAACTGCTCCTGGAACACCACTTCATCGAGCCGCTCGACGTAGTCTTCGAGGGGCTTCTTCAGGTCCTCCTCATAGAAGAACTTCGCATCGTAGAGCCGTGCAGCCACCACCCGCTGATTGCCATCGATGATGTTGTCCGCGAACGCAGGATCGCCATTGGAGACGATGATGAACCGATTCGTCAGCTTACCGTCCTTGTAGAGCGGGAAGTAGCGCTGGTGCATCAGCATGGCGTCAACGATGATCTCTTCCGGTACGGCCAAGAAGCCCTCATCGAACTGGGCCAGCATAGGGGTCGGAGACTCAGAGAGGTTGATGACCTCGGTGAGCGTCTTCTCGGGGAGTACGGCCTTGAAGCCCTCACCGAGCTCTTGCTCCATACGCACGACGGCCTCTTCGATCAAGGCTTTGCGTTCAGCCTGGGTGGGGATGATGCGCAGGCTGCGGACCACCGACTCGTAGTCATCAGCCGTGGGGATGTCAGTCCCTTCCGGGGACAGCACCCGGTGCCCTTCCGTATGGCGACCCGATACAGCGCCCGCGAAGGTGAGCGGGATGACCTCTGTCCCAAAGAGAGCCACGATCCAACGGACGGGCCGGGAGAAGAGCTCGGAATAGCTGGCCCAGCGCATGGATTTGGGCCAGGGGATGGATTCCAGGACCCCCAAGAGCACCTCGGGCAGGAAGGCGGTCACCTCTTGAGCCGGGATATGCCGACTGGCGAAGACGTATTCCACGCCCCCTTCTTCCCGTACCTCCAGCTCAGAGACATCCACGCCCTTACCCCGGGCGAAACCAGAGGCAGCCTTGGTTGCATTGCCCTCCTCATCGAAGGCGATCTTGACAGAGGGTCCCTTGAAGACCTCGTCCACCGCCTCGGTCTGCTCGGATACTCCTTCGATGACCACAGCCATGCGCCGCGGTGTGGAATAGACGGATATCTCACCGTAGCCCACATTGCGCCCGTCCAGCGCCTGTTCCAAGATCTGGGGGAGCTTCTCAGTGGCGCTCTTCAGATCGAAGGCGGGGATCTCTTCGGTGCCTATCTCGAATGTCAGGGTCTGAGCGCTCATCGCACATCCTCCTTCGCCTCAGCCTTTGGTGAGATGCCGACGACCTGCTCCATATACGAGGCACAGCAGGCCTTCGCCAAGGTGCGAACGCGCAGGATGTAGCCCATGCGCTCGGTGGCGGAGATGACGCCCCGGGCATCGAGGAGGTTGAAGGTGTGGCAGCACTTCAAGACCGAATCGTAGGCCGGAAGCGGCAACCCTGCCTCCAACGTGCGCATGCACTCGTCTTCGCGGTCTGCGAATTCCTTGAACAGGAAATCCGTATCAGCCACCTCGAAGTTGTACTGGGAGTATTCACGCTCGTTCTCCAGGTACACATCGCCGTAGGTGAATGTGACCCCGTCAGGGCCCTTCGCCCAGACGATGTCGTAGACGGAATCCACCCCCTGGACGAACATGGTCAGGCGCTCTAAGCCATAGGCTATCTCCACCGGGACCGGCTTGCATTCGAAGCCGCCCACCTGCTGGAAGTAGGTGAACTGGGTCACCTCCATGCCATCGATCCAGACCTCCCAGCCCAGGCCCCAGGCACCCAAGGTGGGGGACTCCCAGTCATCCTCGACGAAGCGCACGTCATGGGCATCGGTATCTATGCCGATAGCCCGCAGAGATGCCAGGTAGGCCTCCTGGATATCATCCGGCGAAGGCTTGATGAGCACCTGGAATTGATAGTAGAACTGCAGCCGGTTGGGATTCTCGCCATAGCGACCATCCGTAGGACGACGGCAACCCTGCACATAGGCGGTGCGCCAGGTGTCCGGCCCCAATGAGCGCAAGGTGGTGGCCGGAGCGTTGGTACCCGCCCCCACTTCGTTGTCATAGGGCTGCAAGATGACGCACCCTTGCGAGGCCCAGAACTCCTGGAGCCTCATGATGACCTCTTGGAAGGTTGGAGTCTCTCCAACCGCTGCCTTGCTAGCCAATGGATCCCCTTTCCCTTGTTGCTATCTTGGAAGCGCGATGGATCCGCGCGTCATTCCAACGGCCCGATGCTGTCAAGGGGCCAGTATTTGAAGATGGCCTTCCCGGATACCGAAGACACCGGAATGGATCCGAAATACCGAGAGTCTTGCGAATTGGTCCGATTATCTCCCATCACCCAGAGCTCTCCCTTGGGCACCGTATAGGGATAGACAACCGGAGAGCCAAAGGAGGAGACGAGCGGCCAGGATTCCTTCCCGTCTGTGTAGGGTTCATCTAATTCCTTGCCATCCACGTAGACCTTCCCGTCTATCAGCTGCACGGTCTGGCCCTCAGTGGCTACCACGCGCTTGATGAGGGTGCGAGAAGGTATCTCAGGATCTTGGAAGGTGACGATATCCCCTACCTTCGGATCAGAGCTGTAGTAGGTGATCTTCTCGGAGAAGACGTTATCCCCGGTCATGATAGTGTCCTCCATGGACCCAGAGGGAATCTCATAGGCCTGGAAGACGAAGGTACGCAACGCCCACGCAGCGCAGACGATCAAGACCACCGTCACCAACAGGGAAAGGGCCGAGCGTAGGAAGCCCTTCTTCTTCACCGCATGCTCTCCTGAATACATCAGCCCTCCAAGAGGTCGATCATCCCAAAACGTAAAAAACGGCCGTCATCGGGCACAGGATGCCCTCAGATCCAGCCGCGTGCCATGATACCCCACCTGAGCGCCCATACACGGCAAATGCATGAATACCCTCAAGAATGTCTCTGCTGAAGCGCCTCAAAGGCGGCAAAAGGTACCACCGCTAGATATCCCGCCCTTCGAGCAGGTCAGGGCGGAGGATCCGAGTGCGCTCAAGGGACTGCTCTTGCCGCCAGGCTTCGATACGGGCATGATGACCCGAGAGCAGCACCTCTGGCACCTCCATGCCGCGGTATTCCGCTGGCCTCGTGTATTGAGGGTGCTCCAAGAGGCCCTCCGCGAAGGATTCGCTCTCAGCTCCCCCTTCGGCACCCAGAACACCAGGGATCTTCCGAACCACGGCATCTATCACTACCATAGAGGCCAATTCCCCGCTGGTGAGCACGTAGTTTCCGATGGAGATGACCTCATCGGCCAAACAGTAGGCGCGCTCATCTATCCCCTCATAGTGGCCGCAGACGAACACGAGCCGCTCTTCACCGGAGAGCTGAGTGGCTAGGGCATCTGTGAAGAGTCGGCCTTGAGGGGCCAAGAAGATAACCTTGGCATCCTGGGGCTTTTCCTGAGCAGCTAGAGGAAGGGATTCCTCCTTGAGCCCCAAGACACTCTCAACGGCTTTGAAGATGGGATTGCACATCATCACCAAGCCACACCCGCCGCCATAGGGGTAATCATCGGTCTTCTTATGCACCCCCGATGCCCAATCCCTGAGATCGTGGGCGCGGAAATCCAGAAGCCCCTTCTCCTGGGCACGCTTCATCATGGACTCTCCCATGACGGAGTCATACATAGCAGGGAATGTGGTGATGGTGTCTATTCGCATGGGACGCCCTCTCAGATATCCAGCAATCCAACGGGCAGTGTTACTTGAATCACCTGGGAAGCCTCATCCACCTCTTTCACGATGGCATCCACGAAGGGGATGAGCGCTTCTCCTGAAACCGGGCGCGCAACATGGATGAGGGGCTGGACCCTATCCTCGCTCACATCCGTCACGATGCCCACCAGCCCTGCTTCCTCATCCATGACCGCAAAGCCCACAAGGTGAGCGAAGGCGCCGTAACCAAGGATGGGCGGGGGCGCCTCGCCCTTCACCAGCAACGTGCAACCGATGAGCCGCTCCGCTCCATTGATGTCATCAACCCCTGTGAAGGTTGCCGTGCACCCCGCTTCCCCTTCGGCTTCGAAGGAGAGCACGCGGGCGAACCGAGGGGCATCATCTCGGGGCGGCACGAAGGCAACCTCAAGCGAAGGCGCAGCAGACGCAAGGAAGGCTGAGGCCCCTATGAGCCTCAGCCTTCCCTCTAATCCCTTCGTACCAGCAACAGAGGCTGCCCTATGCCAGCCTCGCACTAATCGATCAGCTCCACCTCGACATGGGCACCCTTGCGCGAAGCGGCAGCCCGGGTGAGCGTGCGAATGGATTTGATGACGCGTCCCTGACGTCCGATGACCTTGCCTGCGTCGGCTTCGTTCACACGGATCTCGATGGTGGGACGGCCTTCCTCGTCAGCATAGGTCACCTGAACAGCATCCGGATCGTCCACCAAGGGAACGACGATGTATTCGACCAGCGTGCAGAGGTCTTGAGCGGTTGCGTCCATGATGGGTTACGCGCTCTCTTTGACCTGCTTCATGAGGCTGGAGACGGTGTCAGAGACCTGCGCACCCTTCGCCACCCAAGCATCGATCTTGTCCATGTCCAGCTCGATCAGCTTCGGATTGGAGCAAGGGTTATAGCGGCCGACCTGTTCGATGAACTTGCCATCACGGGGGCAGCGGGAATCAGAGACGACGACCCTGTAGTACGGGCGCTTCTTCGCGCCGTGCCTCGCAAGACGAATCTTAACCATGTAGAAGTACTCCTTCTTCGTGCAGATAGAAAAACAGCAGTTCCCAATCATACTTGCTCGCTCGCCCTTTTGCAAGCATGGTCAAAGGCGAGCGGGACCGACCCCACCCTACCGCCGTGCCTTCGAGCCCAAGCCTCTAGGAGCGCACGCGGAAGCTCGGGGATATCAGACCGCCATGATCCAAAGCGATGACCCCTTCGCGGCCCTCCCGGGAATACACCCCAGCAAGGGCACCGTTGTAGGTATAGAGCCCTGGCATAGTATGCCAGTCTTCCACGCGCATCGCATCCCCATCAGCTCCCACGCGCGTAGGCATCAGGCGGATCAGATGGGGCAGATAGTATTCTTGGACGATATAGCCGCTGTTCCAGTGCTCATCCACGATGCGTGCCCACTCCTCTTCGCTAGCGTCGATGCCCGCAAAGACACCATGGGCACCGTAATCATCCTCAGGCTTGAGGATCCACTGATCCTTATCGGCCTTGATGGCTTGGGCGGATATCGGGGCATCATCGCGCAGCCGATAGGTGCGGGGCACGTGGGCCTTGACGAAGGCGCGTTCCTCTTCGGTCAAGAAAGCCAGTGTGGCCTCGTCATGAAGGACCACAGAGACCATCTTTGAATGGACCACCGTAGTACGGAAATGCCCGATGGTGCAGACATTCATATCCCGCGTAGCCTGGATGAATGCTTCGCACTCTCCAGGATGCTGGAGCATCTCGGAGGTGACCGAGCGTCGGTAGATGGCGTTGATGACGGTGCCATCTGACGGATCTATGAGATGCTCACCGTCATAGGTGAAGCTGCGGACGTCCACGAATCGCGCCGGGATACCCGCCCTCTCGAAGGCAGCGATGAAGCGTACGAAATCGCTCATGACACCGCTCTCCGCGAAATCCGTGACAGCCACGGTGGGCACCTCCGGGAAGCGATCGCAGGAGCGATAGGTATCCATGAACGCCTTGACCCATGAGTCGAACAGGTCGAACTGCTCTAAGGGGTGCAGCTGGGAGAACCGACGGAACGCCTCCCCTTCCATGAGGGCGCCTCCGCATTCCCTATCTCGCGACATAGCCCCCGAACCGTCCGTATTGAATTCGCAGAACTTATAGCTCAAGTCCCGATCATCCAAGAAGATGTCGAAACGAGCCAAGGGCAATAGCTCCTCATAGGGACAAGGCATGAGGATGAGATCCAAGACCTCCGGAGAGAAATGGAAGAGCTCTCGATAGGCAGGAACATCCAAGAAGCGGCGGATCACCTTGCCTAAGATACGGTGGGTGGTGGACGAGACCTCTTCAAGGAAAGCGACGTCTTCCGGGGAGAATACATAGGGGATATAAGAGAACTCCACTGGAGCGCCATAGGCCTGGATGTCGGAGTCGGCTATCCGCTCCAAGGCCTGTTGCCTCCCCGGAATATCCCCTTCCAGTGACTTGACGATGTCTATGTACTCTTCCCTGAGGTCATGCATGCCCATTCCCATGTGCCCTTGTCCCTTCCCGCCACTCTACGACTGACCTTCTAATATAGTGTATACCTATCACCGACGAGAGGACCCCCTCCTATGACCAAGGCGTTCCAACGCAAGTTCCTGGCCGCTCTAGCCGTTCTGGCCCTTCTATCCACCTATGTGGCCATCGGATTCGCCATCTGTGCCGGATTTCCTCAGATCACCCGCAATCTCGCGAATGAGCACAGCAACTTCAACAGCTCACCCTATACCCATGATGCCCTTATGGAACTGGCTTTGGAAACACGGGATTACACCGTGGAAGACTATGATCGGGGATCCGCTGGCCTTGAAGGAGCCCACGAAGCGCTCGCCGCTGAGGTGGTGGATGCCGCCCACACCTCCTCTGATGCTGGCTCCCCCACCGCTGATCGTTGGAGCGTCGAAGCCTGCCAGGCCCTGGACGAGGCTGACGTATCACCCCTGGTGACCATGGAGGAGCTCTCCCAAGCAGGTCCCCAGTATGCCCTCTCCAGCGAAGCCCTAAGCCACCTGGATGATGTGAACGAGGTCATCTCCTCTTTGCGGATGCCGCTTCTGGGCATCACCCTCATCGCCGCTTTCTGCCTGATGGGGCTCGTCTATATGTTCGGCGCGAAGCCCGCAGGCTGGTCGCTTTTGATAGCAGGCTGTGCCACCCTGGGCCTCTTCGCCCTCGTAGGACTCTGGGCAGCCTTCGGCTTCGATGGCTTCTTCGCCGTCCTCCATGGGCTCTTCTTCTCCGAGGGAACCTGGACGTTCCCCGCAGACAGCCTGCTCATCCAGATGTACCCCCAGGGGTTCTGGATGGGAATGGGGCTCTGGTGGCTGAGTGCGAGCTGCATTACAGCGGTGGCATCCATCGTCATCGGATATCTGATCGTACGCAAGAGGAAGCCGAACGCAGCAGAGACCTTCGTCCCCGCAGGCCAGCAAGCCTAAAAGGCCGAAGCCCGCAGGTGCGGGCCAAGGCGCGTAAGATGAAGCGGAAGCCGCAGGGCTGGCAGCCATGCGGCCTTTGAGACAAGCCTATGAGAACACCGCTTCCAAAGTAACGTCTATGCGGGCCAAGACATCTTCGCGCGGGAGCAGTTCGATGGACTCGAACAGGGGCGGTGACACCATGTTCCCGCAAACCGCCACGCGCAACGGCTGGAAGAGGAGCTTCGGCTTGAGTTCAGCCGCATCTCCCCGGGCTCGACATTCCTCTTGCAGGGCATCCGCCTCCCAGGGGATGGATCCATTCGCCAGCACATCCCGGCAGATGGCAAGGGCCTCATCTGCGCGCGCACCCTCTTTCTTGAGCACCTTCGCCACGCTCTTCTCATCCAAGCCCACGTTGGCGCCCCAGAAGAAGTAGGCTAGCTTGTCGGGCAGCTCGTTGAAGGTGGTCTGCCTCTCGATGATGAGCGGATAGAGCTGCTCATACCAGGAATGCCGGGCGGAGACATCGGCCACCAGCCCCTGCCACTCCTCTTCGGGCACCTCGGCCCAGGGAGCCACCATCTGTTGGATGCGCTGGCGCTGCTGGTCCTTATCCAGGCTGGGGACCATCGAAGCGCCGCCTGTCACCTGACTGCCCAGGAAATGGGCGTAGGCAAGCCAGGGGGTTGCCAGGGAGAGCCATTCGCCCATGCTCATATCGCGGATGTAGACGCCATCCAGCCAGGTGAGCTTCTCTTCATCGAAGACGGCATCCTTCTTGGAGATGCGCGCGAGCGAGAACTCTCGGGTCAGCACCTCCCGCGGAATGACCGTGGTCTCACCGTCCAGCGACCATCCCAAAAGCGCCAGGTAGTTCACCATGGCATCAGGGGCGAAGCCGCGGTCGCGGTAATCCTCCACGTTCGTGGCCCCATGGCGCTTGGAGAGCTTCTTGCCATCAGGACCGAGGATCATGGGCAGGTGGGCGAAGGTGGGGACCTCGTAACCCAACGCCTCATAGATGAGGATCTGGCGTGGGGTGTTGGAGAGGTGATCGTCTCCGCGGATGACATGGGTGATGCCCATGTTCGCATCATCACAGACCACGGCGAAGTTGTAGGTAGGCGTACCGTCAGAGCGAATGAGGATGAGATCATCCATCACTTCGGCCGGGAAGGACACCTCACCGTAGACCGCATCTGCGAACGTGATGGGGCCGTGATCCTTCGGCACCCGCAACCGCCAGACGTGGGGCTCGCCCGCCGCGATGCGCTCCTGAGCTTCGTCCTCAGGGATATCTCGGCAGTGACCGTCGTAGCCCGCATAGCCCCCTTCCGTCTGCTCCGCCGCCTTACGGCACTCTTCCAAGCGCTCCTTGGTGCAGAAACAGGGATAGGTCGCCTTCGCCTGGACGAGCCGCTCAAGGGCTGCCTCATAGGTGCCCATGCGCTGCGTCTGGAAGTACGGACCGGCCGCACCTCCCACTTCGGGCCCCTCGTCCCAATCAAGCCCCAGCCAGCGGAGCGCGCGCAGGATGATCTGAGTGTTCTCCTCGGTGGAACGCTCAGGGTCTGTATCTTCAATGCGAAGGATGAAGTCTCCCCCCTGAGCGCGGGCGAAGGCCCAGTTATAGATAGCGGTGCGCGCTCCCCCCAGGTGAAGCATGCCCGTAGGCGAAGGGGCGAAGCGCACGCGCACCCGGTTCGTAGCATCAGTCATCTTCAGCGTCTCCTTCCAGAATCCCTCTGAGATATCTTAGAACAACGGAAGCCATATCCTCTTCCTCATCCGCTGCCAGAGGCAGCTTGCTCACCGGGATGATGGCCTTCTTCTTCTCGGGCAGATAGCGCCCACCTGAGCGCTTGAGGCGGATGCGCTGCTCCCGGTCAAGGGCAGCGTCCTCCAGATTCAGCTTCCCTGCGCTCACAGATACATTGGTGATACCGCGTCGGGCCACATAGGCACGCAACCGCGCCTTCTGGAAGAGGCTCTTGGCCTCAGGGGGCATCCCCGGATAGGCCTGCTCCAACTCTGATTCCAGGGAATCCACCTCTTCCACGGTGTAGGCGCTGGCAACCTTTCGGTACCACAGCACCCGCTCGGGGATGTCCGGCAGATACTCAGCAGAGAAATAGGTATGTCCCGGGATGTTCACCGTGATATCCGACATATCCCGCTCAGGGAGCACATCTCCTCCCGGGGAGGAGCGCACCTCGGACACAGCCCGATTCAGCATCTGGGAGAACAGGTCGAAGCCCACAGCGCTCATGTTGCCGGACTGCTCCGCCCCCAGGATGTCCCCGGCCCCGCGGATCTCCAGATCCTTCAAGGCTATGCGCATGCCGCTGCCCAGGTCCTGGTTGTCCGCCAGCGCCATCAGGCGCGCATGGGCATCCTCTGAAAGGTAGGCGTCCTCAGGGAACATGAAGTAGGCATAGGCCTGGGTAGCAGAGCGGCCCACCCGGCCCTTCAACTGGTACATCTGCGACAATCCCAGACGCTGGGAGTCTTCGATGATGAGCGTATTGGTATGAGGGTTGTCGATGCCGCTCTCTATGATGGTGGTAGCCACCAGCACATCCAGCTCACCGGCGGCGAAATCCTCCATGACCCGCTCCAGCTCATCCTTGGTCATCTTCCCATGGGCCACGCCCACCCGCGCCTCCGGTGCCGCCGCAGCCACGCGCTCAAGGGCGTCCTCTATGGTGCGCACGCGATTGCTGACGTAATAGACCTGACCCTTGCGCGCCAGCTCATAGCGGATGGCAGCCGACACCACATCCGGGTCCCATTCCCCCACGTGCACCTTCACGGGCAGACGGTCATCCGGGGGCGTCAGGATGAGGCTCATGTCACGTACACCGGAGGTAGCCATCTGCATGGTGCGCGGAATGGGGGTTGCAGACAGCGTGAGAACATCCACCGATTCCCGCAGGTTCTTGAACTGCTCCTTGTGCCCCACGCCGAAGCGCTGCTCTTCGTCTATGATGACGAGCCCCAGTTCATGGGGATTGACATCCCGGGAGAGCAGGCGATGGGTGCCCACCAGCACGTTCACCTCCCCCGAGGCGAACCCCGCAAGGCTTGCCTTCTGCTGGGCGGGACTGCGGAAGCGCGAGAGCACATCCACGCGCATGCCGAAGGGCTCCATGCGCTCCTTGAAGCTGGTGTAGTGCTGCTGGGCCAAGATGGTGGTGGGACAGAGCACCATCACCTGACGTCCGTCCTGAGCAGCGGCGAAGGCGGCGCGGATGGCCACTTCGGTCTTGCCGAAGCCCACATCCCCGCAGATGAGCCTGTCCATGGGCCTCTTGGAGCGCATATCTCGGAACACGTCCTGGATGGCCCGCAGCTGATCGGGTGTCTCTTGATAGGGAAAGCTCTCTTCCATCTGCTGCATCCACGGCGTATCCACCGGGAAGCTGTGGCCCTTGGCAGCCGCCCGGCGCGCATAGACATCCACCAGATCGAATGCCAGCTTGCGCGTGGCCTTCCGGGCCCGGGTCATGGCGCGAGACCAATCCGTGCTATCCAACCGCGTGATCTTGGGCTTGACCCCTTCGGGGCCCACATAGCGGGTCACCTTGTCGAATTGGTCGATGGGCAGGAAGAGCTTATCCCCTTCGGCATAGTCGAGCTCGATGTAATCCCGCTCCACACCGTCTATCTCCCGCAGGACGATGTCCTTGAACAGCGCGATGCCATAGGTGGAGTGGACCACATAGTCTCCCGGCGCATAGGGGAAGGTGATCTGGGTGATATCCACCTGCCTGCGCTGGCTGCCCTCCGCATTCATGCGCTTGGTGTCATTGAGGGATACCAGGGCCAGCTTCGCCTTGGGGATGATGAGCCCTAAGGGGATATCCTCCTCGACGATGTTCACCACTCCCCGGCGAAGGGCCTCCGGGTTCTCCCCCGTCTCATCAGCCACATCCCGGATGGGCAGGCCATGGTCCACCAGCTCCAGCTTGAGCCCCTCTCGGGCCCGCCCGTCCGGTACGCTCAAAAGGCAGAGGTAGCGTGCCTCGGTCCAGGTGCGCAGCTTGCCGAAGAGCCGCTCGGGCACCCCGGCCACATCGGTCCGCTTCACGGGCAGATCATCATCGGAGGCAGAGCCCACCTGCATGATGGAAAGGTAGGTGGCGCGCTCTCCCCTTCCGAAGGTGACAGCCAGAGGCTCTGTGTATAGGCCCTGAATGGGGAAGGAAGAAGCGCTCAGGCGCTCATCCATGCGCTCTTTCTCATGGGTCATGTTGTCCATGAGAGAGCGGGGCTCTATGAGCGCACAGAGCGAGTCAGCTCCGGCGTAATCCCCTATGGTGGCCGTCTTCGGGAAGATGTAGGGCAGAAGGGCTTCAGCCCCTTCGAAGCGCAAGCCCTCCTCAAGACAGGCGAAGAGTTCCCGGGCGGCCTTATTGGTGAGCGCAGGCTTTTCCAAAGAGGCCCGTGCCCGGGCAAGGGTCTGGGCGCTCAGGGGGAACTCCGTCACCGGATAGATGGCGATGGAATCCAATCCCGAGATGGTCTGCCCTGTGGCGGAGACGATGCGGCGCATCTCCTCCACCTCGTCCCCGAAGAGATCTATCCGCACGGGGAAATCAGCATTGCCTGGGAAGATGTCCACCGTACCGCCTTGGGTAGCGAAGGTACCCGGACCATCCAGTTCGCCGGTGTTCTGATACCCCATCTCCTCCAAGGTGCGCTTGAGGTCATCCAGGCCCTCCACGCCCTCTATGGCTCCCGCTGAGAGGTCATCACCCACCGCCAAACGGATAGGGCGCTCCCAATGGGCATCGGCGGGAGGAAGGGCCCTGATCAAGGCCTGAGCGCTGGTCACTACGATGACATCTCTGCCGCTGGCCAGAGCATCCAGCGCCTCCAACCGGTGGGCCACCACCGAAGGAGATGCCGGTGTACCCACGCCAGGAACGTCATCCCGCTCAGGGAAGCGCAAGACTGCGTCATCCCCCACATAGGAACGCAGATTGCGCGCGAAAGCCGAGGCCGCTTCTTCACCGGAGATGATCACCAGGGTAGGTTGGGGCTTGGAAGCGAAACGGGCGGCCACGAGCATCGGCCGCGCCGATGCAGCCACTCCCAAGGTAGCGTCTTGGCCCGCGTCCAGCTTCCCCCAGAACCCGTCCAGGCAGCCAGAATCCTTCAGGGCCTTCTGAATGGGCTCTATGAGCATAAGCGGTGATGCCATCCCTTCATAACGCTCTTGCCGCTCTCCTTGATGCGGATATCATGACCCCGCAGCACCAGATCAGCCAGAACGGCATCCACTAGATCCGGCAGAGCATCGAAGACCGGTTGGCTGAGCCCTACCGTGACCACCTCAGGAGAACGATTCAAGACCTGCATCCCGAAGCACTTGCCTTCCGCCTCATAGCCCAGAAGAGCCGCCGCATCGAAGAGATCGACGAGCTTGAGATCATGGAGCGATGCCATGGCACCGCTGTGACGTGCCATATCCTCAGGAGCGAATTCGAAGACAGTGCCCGGAGGCTCTTCGGTACCATCCACGGCATCCACCGTGATGATATAGTCTGCTTCATCGACCCGTTCCACCATATTCAGGCTCATGCAACCTACATCCAAGAGCTCCACCTCAGGGGGAAGGTCATAGGCGGCGGTGAGCTCTTCGAAGACGGCCGGGCCCACTCCGTCATCCATCATGAGCGTGCTGCCCACACAGAAGACCACCACCTTCTCAGGAGCCGCCCCGTCACGCTCAGGCAGCGACATAGGGCCTCAGCTCCAGATTGTAATAGGTGGCCAAAGCGATGAAGAGGATGCCGATGATGGCGGAGACCACTGCCCAGATGCGCTGACGCTTGAGATACTCCGCCCGGCTCACTCCCCTATCCTCCGCCCGATGGGCAGCTATGGGCTGAGCCACGATGGCGAAGGCCACGGTGACTCCCAGGAGCAGGAGAAGGGTGAGCACCGCTATCACCAGCGCCAAAGGCGTGGGTTCTTGGACAGCCCCGTAGAAGACGTTATCCGCCAAGAGCCACGCGGGGTAGAACAAGATGGTGGCCCAGAAACCATGGGCAGGCCCCCAGATGGGCGGCATGAGGAGCGCTCCTATATTGAGCCGGGGAAGGCCCTTCAGGAATGCGTCTTCGCGAGCGATCTGTTCGTCAGTAAGCGTCATGGTGGTGTGATTCTACACGAAAAGGCCTCCAGAGCATGCAGCACCACCTGTAAGGGTCGAACATGTTCGACCCCAAGCGGCACACCTCCGAAAACCCCGCAGGTATGCACAGAACACAACCCTCATCCCGCTGCTTTGCAGCGACTGTAAGTTAGGCGGCGGGAGGAGCTGTCAGGAGAGTCGTCCTCTTGCGCCGCACATGCCTCCTTACGCATTACCCGCATCACTTGCATCTGACCCGGAATCCTCGTACGCATATCTTCCAGCCATTATGTTCAAAGCGATCAAAATATCATCTGACTTTGCTTCTTTGTTCTCCCTCATATATTCGATGATCTCATCCTCAAGTCCATCCATTCGAGCAAAAACCGGAAGGGCGTTCACGAAATCAGAATATGAGTCTGGGACCTGCTGAGCGAGTTCAGTGATCATCCGCTTTCTATCGATCATCGATTCTCTCTTTTCTCGTGATGATCCCGTCGCCTAGGTCATAGTGCCATAGGATGGCTTAAATGACATGATCGTACATCATGCTATCGCGAGCGTAGGCAAGCAAGGCAGAGAAAGATCCTTGCGAAGGCCGCTTCGGGTCAGATCCCAACATCAAAAATCATGGCGAACGCGCTTCGCGCGGAGGATGCGTTGCGCGAAGACCACGCGCAACACGTTCATTGCGGCACCTGCCGGGTAACCTGACGTATAGGATTCATCCAGGTACAACCCCAGACGAATCACAATCCGCCCCACAAACAACCTGACATGCATGGTTCATCCGATGAAAACCTGACATGTCCTGCATAGGGGTCGAACATGTTCGACCCCAAGCGCCACACCCCCGAAAACCCGGCAGGTATGCACAGGTCGCAACCCCCCCCCTCCCGCTGCTTTGCAGCGGGCGTTAGTTAGGCGGCGGGAGGAGCTGTCAGGAGAGTCGTCCTCTTGCGCCGCACACGCTTGAGCGTGAAGCACGTGCGCTTGAGGACGCCCCAGAAACGTCAGCAGGAATCTATTGGCTGATGACATTATCCCCGTCCTCTGACATCCCTTGAGTCAAGAGAACCGTCCCCTTGACTCTTTATCACATCAACCCAGCATCCCCGTCCTCATTGGGTTAGCGCAATGGGTTTGCATCCTAAAATCGCTTCGCAGCAACTCGGCATGTTCATCCTGAATAAAGTTCGGTAGATCATAGCTATTGAATTGCTCCCAGCAGTTATAGATGTCATCCAAAGACTTCAGGTCGTCGGAGTCATCGAGACAAAGGTCCCTCAGCCTCTCCTTCTCCGTTTCCAAAAAATGCATGCATCTCTTGTGCATGCATTCACTTAGATCCTGTCTTGTCTTGGCACCTTCAGGCCAAAAATTATGATAGTTAAAAACATCACCGCGCTCTAAGCAATAAAAATCATCGTCGATCTCATATAGAGATAATGCGGGGTCATCGAATTCTTCCCAACGATGATTTAACCAGTTAACAGCAACATAGAAGAGCTGCTCAAAACCATACTCCCATTCGATCAAAGATATGCTCTCTATAAGTGCAGATATCAAAGAGTCTCTGAGAACAAGACTGGGCCTTGATTCAAAATGCAACAGCGCGAGTTGATTTACAACCTCATCGGAATCCTCGTCCAAGACATCGAGAGCATAGTCAAGCAACGAACGTTCTGGCAGATAACCTCCCGACACAGCCAGAATGACTAATGCCCAATTGAGTTGGACCTGATTGCTTAATTCGTCCAATGTGATATTGGCGCACAAGGAATCATAAGGAGCCATCGCCTGAAGCCCATATCTTTTCGCAAAGCTTCTCTGTGCAATCATTGAATTGTCGTCAACCATTAATTGTTTCCAACTTTCTGGTTAGTTTTGCCTGTAATGACACCGCCTTTGACGAAGAGCTGATGAGAAACTGCCCCATCGGCCTCTAATGCGTATTCAAATATGCCTTTATGTCCATTTACCTCCCCTTCAACTTGCAAAAGAATACCTGTGCCGCCATCGTTGCTAAATACTGTTCCTTTTGATAGATAACCTTCGTCTAAAAACAACCCGGCGCGATGAAAGTCATCTGCTTTACTCATTTTGATTGCGCTACCTTTCCTTTCAGCATTCACAATTAAACGGGCGGCATCGGCGGAATTCTTGATCGTCGTTTCTCCTATCGTAACCTCTCCCCCAACGATTGCCTTCGGGATAAAGGTGTTCCTTATCATCTCCTTGGCGCCTGCCCCTAAAGCAAGCTTTCCAGTAGTTTCAACCTTCGAAACGCCTCCGGCGCTAAGCACTTCGATCAAGGACAGAACGCTGAACAGAGCTGTCATGCCCACATCGCCCTTGGCAACATAGCCGTTCCATTCGGCCACGGTACCGACGATCGGTATCCACCCATAGTCGTAGGACCATTCGAGCATGGCGTTGCCAACAGCCCGCATCCGCTCTGCTGTCCCACAGTAGAGCTTCGTGAACTGCTCCCGATACTGCGCGGCCTTGGCGGCATGATAGGCTGCAGATGCGGTATCTCCCCGCTTGAGCGCCTGGGCAGCTAGCCATCTGTTGGTGTTGTGCTGGGCTTGAGCCCACTTCTCCGCATCGCTTGCATTGGGCGAGATGAGCGTCGAATCTATGGTCATCTGACCCGGAAGGTTCGCGAAGCTATTCCCGTTGATGGGCGTGCCACCAGTTGGGGTCATCTTGCCGATGATCCGACCGATGCCGCTTGCGAGGGCATTCTTTATCCTGTGTCCCGTCGGATCCACATGGTTCACGGGGTCTGAGGCGCAGTAGAGGTAGCGGT
>CAJUQK010000013.1 GCA_910588205.1 uncultured Eggerthellaceae bacterium | reverse complement strand
CTGTCATCTTGATGGTGCAATGACCCCTTGAAGCCGCCCCGTCCCCTGTCATACGTTTGGCAGGTGATCCTCGACATCAAAAGGAAGCGCGAGGGCCTCTCCGCAAGGGTGATAAGGCAGCTTGAAAGGTCGCCTCCGATGATCAGGTCGCCTTCCCAATGTCCGGGGATGGAGCGGTCATCGGCCTCAGGGGGCCTTTTGGATATGTGGGCATCCTTAAGCCAAGGCCTGTTCTTGCAAGGGAGCTTGGATGTCGGCTTGCGTCCGTGCCGCTTGGTGCGCAAGGAGCACTCGATGCCGAGCTCGTGGCGCAGGGTCCCATGGCCTTGGACGTAGAGAGACTGATATATCGCTTCGTGGCTTATGCGCATCCCTCCATCATCCGGAAAGTCCTTCTCGATCCTCTCGGAGATCTGCTCGGGCGACCATCTGCTTGCAAGCATCTGCAGCACGTAGGCCCTAAGAGGGCCTTTGGCATCGAGCTTGCGAGGCTTGGGTCTCTTTGCCTTTGCCTTCGCATCCAGCTGGGCGCGCCTTGGATCGTAGGGTTCCTGCGCCCGCGTGAGCTCGCGGGCGACGGTCGTCCTGCTGATGCCCATTCTAGCGGCAATCTCTTGCTTGGTGCGTTCGACATCGAGAAGGGCTGCGATAAAACAGCGATCTTCGTATGTGAGGCGCTGCTTGGGCGATGTCCGCGCACACGGAATCGGGTTGTCTGGGATGTCCATCGTAAGCACCATCCGGTCCGAAGGGCGATCCATGTGGCTCCACTTGAAAACAGCTCCTCGGTCGACTCCAGTGCTTTTTGCGCATTCCCTTATCGAGTCTCCTAGTCGAAGCCTCTCTTTGACCGCCGTCCAATCATCTATGGAATATCTGGGCATTGCACCACATCCTTCCAATGTGTGCAATGATCGCTAGAATCCGCCCCGTCCTGTGTCACCAGCGCATTACATGCAAGTTTGATATCACCTGATAGATTCGACTGTAATAGAAACAAGATAGAATATCTGCTATAGTTTCGAGTGTAATCGAAACTATGAATGGGGACGAGATGATAGATCGGCCAGTCTACCTAGAGCAAATCCTTCCCTTTGTCGGAAAGAGCATCATCAAGATCCTTGTCGGTGTTAGACGCTCGGGCAAATCTACCCTTCTAGGGCAAATTAAAGATCATCTGATGGCCAGCGGTGTCCCTGAGTCATCCATCATAACCATGAACCTCGAGTCTGCGCAGTTCTCCCATATTGCCGATGCGAAGACTCTGCAAAGCTATGTCTACGAGCATTGTGCGAAATCTGGTAAAACCTATGCGTTCTTCGATGAAATCCAGGAGGTGGACGGGTGGGAGAAGGCATTGCGGTCGTTTATGGTCGACTACGACATTGATATGTACGTTACCGGGTCGAACGCTCATCTTCTTTCCGGTGAGCTGGCGACGCATATTACCGGCCGCTATGTTCAAATCCCCGTTTATCCGTTCTCTTTCGAGGAGTACGTGCGAGCGCTCAAGAAGGAGAAAGAGGATATCGATATCCGCAATGCTTTTGCGGACTATCTCGATCTGGGCGGTTTTCCCTTCCAGTATGACCTTGGTTTTCAGCACGATCCCTCGCTCAAGTATCTCACTGACATCTATGGAACCATCCTGCTTAAGGATGTCGTGCAGCGAAATGCTATCCGCAATGCCAATCAATTGGAGCGGATCCTCGACTATGCACTGGAGCAGGTGGGGCACACCCTCTCTGCCAAGAATATCTCCGACTACCTGAAAAGCGACAGACGCTCCATTTCCGTGGACACTGTGTACGGTTACCTGAGGGCGGCGGAAAACGCATGCCTGCTGTACAAAGTACAGCGGGAAGATGCTATTGGGAAGCGGCTGCTGAGATTTAACGAAAAGTACTACGCAGTCGATCAGGGGTTGCGAAGGGCTCGGGGGTTCTCCAACGCAAGCGCAATCGACCAGATTCTCGAAAACATCGTGTTCATTGAGTTGCTCCGGCGAGGGTATCAGGTTTCTATCGGTAAGGTGGGAGATAGGGAGATCGATTTCATCGCGGAAAGGAGCGGGGAACGCGAGTACTACCAGGTGGCTTATCTGCTTGCCGAGAAGAGCACTGTTGATCGAGAGTTTTCCGTGCTAGAGGCGCTGCCTGACAACTACCCGAAGTACGTTCTCTCGCTCAATGATTTTCAGCCCAGCAGAAACGGAATTCAGGGCATCAACCTCATCGACTGGCTCCTTGACATCTGAGGAAAAAGTGGCCGGGGGGACACCCCCCCCCGGCCACTTGGTAGTAGAACAGGTGTCGGTTCCGCGTTCCACCTCATTCCACTCGCATGCGGAGCCGCATACATCACTCATTGCAGGTGCGCGAGATGACCCCGATAGGCACTCTCGCGTACCGCATCAGTTCGCATCAGCATTTCGCATGGTATGCATCGATAGCGTCGGTCAAAAACTGCGTCGCTCCGGTGCCAGCGGCATCGTCGTAGTACTTCACGAAGCGATCATCATTCAGATACTCACGAACCATCGCCAAGTATTCATCCTCAGAATACCCCGATCCCCAATGAATCCCGATCCACTTCTCGTGCATCTTTGCCAGCTCTTGCGACTCGGGCGAGTTGGTATCCTCGCTCGACATTGCCAGCCTCAACTGCACTTTGATCGCCTTTTCAAGCAACTCCTTCGCATCCCACTCATCCTTTGTGAGCGAGAGCATCCTTTTGTTCGTCTCATCGATGACCTCATCGCCGTATCTCATGCGCGCTTGTGCGCCGTAAGTTTTCTCGAAGTCTTCGAGGCCCTGTTTCTTCAGTTCCTCGAAAGCATCTGTCGGTTCCATATCGTTTATCCTTTCAAGTTTTCGAATAGCCGCTTCGGTGCGCCCGATCGCGGCATCTAGTGATCCTTTTTGCGCGCGCAGATTCTGAAGATGATTCTTGAGGAGGCTGCTCATGTCGGAGTCGGCATCGGTCAGCAGATGGGCGATCTCGGATAGAGGCAGATTGCAAGAGCGCATGGCGATGATCTGGGCGAGACGTCTCTCGTCGCTTTTGGAATACATCCGGTATCCGCCTTCGGTACGGATGGGGCTGATCAACCCAGCCTCTTCGTAATAGCGAAGCGTTCGGGTGCTGAGACCTGATGTCTCTGCCATCTCTCCGATCGTTTTCAAATCGTCTGCCTTTCCGCGCTTTCAGCGATGCGCCGGATTGCCATCATTTGCTGTCACTTCTCATCGATTCACCTTCAGTATGATCACAATAAACCTTTACGTCACTGGAAGGTCAAGCATGGCAATAGCAACAATAAATACTTAACAATAGGATTGGGAGCAAAGCGTCAGAGCCGGGGATGACGGCGTTCCCTCGTCGAGGGCAGTATGACGGCACACTTCCTAGAAGGCGCTACGCGGAGTTTTTGGCCGGCCTTTGATTTGCCGCGTTCACGTTTGATTTTGCCGGTGGTTGCGTGCTTGGCGGGAAAAGTGACGGCAGAACCGATGAGATGTCCGTTTTGACCGAGGCGGACGACCTTTGCGCGGTGCTTGACCACGTGAGGCGGCTTCCGTACGTGGACAGGTCGAAGGTCTCTTTGATGGGCTGCAACCAAGGAGGTTTGGTATCCGCTCTTGTTGCTGTGAAAAGACCGTCTGAAGCCGCCCCGTCCTGCGTCACTTTGCCGCGCTGCTCTGTAGGGGTCGAATGTACGAACTCCATTCCGGCTGCAACCCCCCCCCGCCGCGCAAGCAGAGACTTTAGGTTAGACAGCGGTCTGAGGACCTCATGCGCCGCGCATCCTCCCGAACGCATACATTCAGGAACGCCCTGCGACATTGAGCCTGGCACTTTATCGCTTTCCGTACCCTCATCATCAGCGGCTCAGCACCCTTACTCCAAACCTGACCAGAGCCGGAAGGCCAGGGGGCTGAAGGCGCCTCTTAACCGACGACAACTCATCCGGGATCTGGATATGCTGGGGGCACTTCTCAAGGCAGACGCCACATCTGATGCAATCGCTGGCGAAATGGGCATCACCCACCATGGCTCCCGATACTGTGATGTACTGTTGCATACCCTGGTACCAACCATGGGCAAAGGAAGTGTTGTAAGCGGCGAAGCACATGGGGATATTCACCCCTTTAGGGCATGGAAGACAATACCCGCAGCCCGTGCAAGGGACCTTATAGCTCTTCGTGATCTCCTTGCGGGCGATCTCCACAGCCATGGCTTCGGCATCCTCAAGCGAGCCAGGAAGCGCCGCCTCAGCTGTATCGATGTTCTGCAGCAGCTGCTCCTGCGTGTTCATCCCTGACAGCACGACGGTCACCTCCGGGTGAGCCCATACCCAGCGAAGGGCGAGCCGTACCGGATCATCGCTCAGGCCTGCATTGGCAAGGATCTCCCGCGCCTCCGTCGGCAGCTCTGCTGCCAGCTTGCCTCCGAGAAGAGGTTCCATGACGATGACGGGCAAGCCACGCTCAGCCGCTGCTATAAGGCCGGTCGTACCCGCCTGGTAGTCCTCGTTCATATAGTTGTACTGAATCTGGCAAAAATCCCAGTCGAAGGCATCAAGCAGTACAGGGAAATCATCCTTAGGCCCGTGATACGAGAACCCTATGTTAGCTATGCGTCCCACGCTCTTCTGCTTTGCCACCCACCCCTCGAACCCTAGGGAGCGCAAGCGCTCCCATGCCGCTGCACTTGTCACGTTATGGACGAGGTAGTAGTCAACATGATCGGTGCGCAGTCTCTCAAGGGAGCGTTCCAGATACTTGTCGAGGTCGGCTACCGCCTCGCATCGCGCTATCGGCAGCTTAGTGGCGATATGCACCTTACCCCTCAGACCGGGATTGCGAGCGAATATCTCACCCAGAGCAGCTTCGTTCCCGTTGTATAGATAAGCCGTATCGAGGTAGTTGACTCCCCTATCAACAGCCTCGATGATGAGGTGCTCGGATGCGTCGATGTCTATGCGGCCGGTAGCGGTTGGGAATCTCATGCAACCGAAGCCCAGCGCCGACAACTCATTCCCATTCTTAGCATCGATTCTGAATTGCACCGAAAGCGCTCCTTGCGTAGAATTAGTTGCACAGTGTAACTAAAATATAAGTTGCGATATGCAACTTGTCAAGACGACTTTAGGATACCGTGAGCAAAGAGGACCAGACGTATCAGCGGGCACGAATCCAGGAACAGAAGGCCCAGAGACTCGATGACATCCTTGATACGACGGAATCCATTTTGGATGAAGGCTCATACCGCGATGTCACGCTGAGTGCCATAGCGGAGAGGGTAGGCTGTTCACGCGCCAACTTGTCGCACTATGTCGGATCAAAGGAAGAGATCCTCCTGCTCCTGTACACCCGATCCCTTAAGGGGATCTTGGAAGATATGCAAAGCATCGATCTGGGCTCTTTGGATGCCTCCTCAAGAGACGACCTCAAAACCGCTGCCGCTATCCTGGCAGCAATGCTCTCCATGCATAGGGATTTCGGAAGGCTCGGGGCGCTTTTACCGAGCATCATAGAGACCAACGTGGCCTTAGAGCGTCTCATCCAGTGCAAATGCGAGATCATCGCTATGATGACTGAGGGGGCAGATTTGCTTGTCGAGTGCGGTCTATTCGACGATTCCGCTGATTCGGCGAGATTCCTCCGGGATTTGGCGAATTACGTTTCCGGCCTCTACCCTGCCACCCACCCGCTTCCTATCCAACGCATCGCCTGTAAGGAGACAGGCTACCCGATCCTGTCCTACGAAGCGTCGTTGCGTAACTTCCTGATCATCCAGTTCGTCGGTTATAGGACACTGAAGGGAAAGTAGGGCGGCTTGTGGTCGCAGGGATGGCCTTCTTGGCTCTCAGACGATCGGTCGGACTGATGCAAGGGTAACTCAGCTTGTGGGTTCCTGATGTTGATGCACGATGCGGAGGGCGTTCCAGATGGCAGGTATGCCCTTGACGGTCCAGATAGATTCCAGATAGAGAAAGAGGCCACCATGAGATCTACCAATCTGATGCTCGCCGCGTGGCGCCCGAGAGATGGAAGACGGTCATCCGCCACCCTATCAAGCCATAATATGACGCAGGGATCGGAAGGAGCTTCATCCAGAAACGCCCGCTACGCTCCGCTCATTGATGACGTTATCCCCGTCCTGCGTCATCAAGCTTGTTCCTATCGTACATAGCAAAGTAGCGCTGAAGACGTTGAGCCTGACCCTTTGTCACGACGCGCCCCAGGCAAGACGCCGCACCCCCCCACGGACACCTGCCGCTCCGCACAAAGCCTCACTCCCCCACGGAGAGCTTGCGTTCGAATCGGTTCTTCGGCGCACAGGCGGGCACGGCGGTGGGATAGCGCCCGTCGAAGCACGCTGCGCACACGCCCGCGCCGCCCGCCAGCTCGCCGAGCCTTTCCACCGGTAGGTAGCCCAGACTGTCCGCGCCGAGCTCGCGCGCTATCTCCGATACGCTGCAGCGGCATGCGATCAAATGCTCCTCGGAGTCGATGTCGGTACCGTAGTAGCAGGGGTGCAGAAACGGCGGCGCAGATATGCGCAGGTGAACCTCGGCGGCACCGGCCTCGCGCAGAAGCCCGACGATGCGCCGCGCCGTGGTGCCGCGCACGATGGAGTCATCGACGAGCACCACGCGCCGCCCGCGCACGCACTCCCCCATCGCTGCCAGCTTGAGCCGCACCTTGTCCAGGCGCGCGCTCTGCCCAGGCGAGATGAACGTGCGCCCGACGTAGCGATTGCGCACGAGCCCCATACCCCAGGGGATGCCCGATGCGCGCGCGTAGCCGAGCGCCGCGTCGAGCCCCGAGTCGGGCACGCCCACCACCACGTCCGCGTCAACCGGATGCTCCTCGGCGAGAATGGCGCCCGCACGCAAGCGAGCAGCGTGCACCGACACGCCATCGACGACCGAATCAGGGCGCGCGAAGTAGATGTACTCGAACACGCACGAGGCACGCGGGGTACTTTGGCAGTGCTCGCGGCGCACCTGCGGCCCCTCGGCCGTGAACACGACGATCTCACCCGGCACGACGTCGCGCAGAAACCGGGCCCCGACCGCGGCAAGGGCGCAGCTCTCGGATGCCACAACGTAGACGCCCTCATCGGTCACGCCGTAGCACAGCGGGCGAAAGCCATGGGGATCGCGCGCGCAGATGAGCTTTTGCGGCGACATCAACACGAGCGAGTACGCGCCCGCTATCTCAGTCATCGCCGCCGATAGCGCGTCTTCTATCGAGGGGCAGCGCAACCGCTCGCGCGTCACCAGGTAGGCGATGGTCTCGGTGTCGCTCGTCGTGTGGAAGATGGCGCCCGCCAGCTCAAGGGCACAGCGGAGCTCATCGGCATTGCTGAGGTTGCCATTGTGGGCAAGGGCCATACGTCCCTTGCGGTGGTTGACCTCGATCGGCTGGCAGTTGGCACGCACGCGGGCACCGGTGGTGCCGTAGCGCACGTGTCCCACTGCCATGGAACCGCGCGGCAGACGGGCGAGCACCTCAGGAGTGAGCACCTCGCCCACCAGGCCGAGGTCCTTGTGCGACGCAAACACCCCATCATCGTTCACCACCACACCGCAGCTCTCTTGGCCGCGATGCTGAAGGGCGAACAGGCCGCCGAAGACCATACTCGCCACATCCGCGGAACCGGGCGCGAACACGCCGATCACGCCGCATTCCTCGTGGATCCCCATCATGCGCCCTCCCGCGAGCGGGCGTACGCCGCGCCGACGAAGCCCCGGAAGAGCGGGTGTGGGCGCGTCGGGCGGCTCTTGAACTCAGGATGGTACTGCACGCCCACGAAGAACGGCTCGCCTGGCAGTTCGACCGCCTCCACCAAACGTCCGTCGGGCGAAGTACCCGTTGCCCAGAGACCCGCGTCGACGAGCGCGTCGCGGAACTCGTCGCTCACCTCGAGCCGATGGCGGTGTCGCTCGGCCACCAAGCGCTCGCCGTAGCAGCGCTCGAGCACGCTGCCCGGCGCGATGGCGCACGGGTACGCCCCGAGGCGCAGGGTGCCACCTTTCTCCAGTTCGGCGCTCTGCCCCGGCATGAAGTCGATCACCTTCTGGGGGCAAGCCTCGTCGAACTCGCCGGAACCCGCGTGCTCAAGCCCCGCGACGTTGCGGGCGAACTCGATGACCGCCGCCTGCATCCCCAGGCAGATACCGAGAAACGGCACGTCCGTCTCGCGGGCGTAGCGGGCGGCGGCCACCATGCCCTCGACGCCGCGAGACCCGAAGCCGCCCGGCACGATGATGCCATCAAGGCCGCCCAGCCGACGCGCGCACATGCCTGCGTCGAGCTCGCCCGAGTCCACCCAGTCAATCTCCACCCGCACGCCGTGCGCGTAGCCGGCGTGGCGCAGCGCCTCCGCGACCGAAAGGTACGCGTCGTGAAGCTCAACGTACTTGCCTACGAGCCCGATGCGCACCTCATCCTCAACGGCAGCAATGCGATCGACGAGCTCCTCCCACTCCCGTAAGTCAGGCTCGGGCACCTCGAGCATCAGTCGGCGACACACCGCCCGGGCCAGTCCCGCCTGCTCGAGCATGAGCGGAGCCTCGTAGAGGCTCTCGAGCGTGCGGTTCTCGATAACGCAATCGGACCTCACGTTGCAGAACAGAGCGATCTTAGAGAACACGGCCTCGTCAAGGGGCCGGTCGCAGCGCAGCACGATGAGGTCAGGGGCGATGCCGAGCCCCTGGAGTTCCTTCACCGAACGTTGCGTCGGCTTGGACTTCTGCTCGCCCGACCCCTGCAGGTAGGGGACGAGCGTCACATGAATGAACAGGCTGTCCTCGGGCGCATTCTCGAGCGATATCTGGCGAATGGCCTCGATGAAGGGCTGCGACTCGATGTCGCCGACCGTGCCGCCGACCTCGGTGATGACGACGTCGGCCTCCGTGCGCCTGCCGACCTCGTAGACGCACCGCTTGATCTCGTCGGTCACGTGCGGGATGACCTGCACGGTCGACCCCAGGTACGCGCCGCGCCGCTCCTTGTCGAGCACGGTGTGGTACACCTTGCCCGCAGTGAGGTTGGAGAACCGGTTGAGGTCCTCGTCGATGAGGCGCTCGTAGTGTCCCAGGTCAAGGTCGGTCTCAGCTCCGTCCTCGGTGACGTAGACCTCGCCGTGCTGGTACGGGCTCATCGTTCCCGGGTCGACGTTGAGGTACGGGTCGAGCTTCTGCGCCGCCACGCGCAGGCCACGCGCCTTCAGGAGTCTGCCGAGCGAGGCGGCCGTGATGCCCTTGCCCAGCCCCGACACGACGCCGCCTGTCACGAATACGTACTTGGTCATGCCCTCACCTGCTCTCAATCCGACGCAGCGCGCCCGAAGCGGCGCGATGCGTCGGATCGCCCTCGTAGCGCAGGAGCCCCTTCTTCACGAGCCGCATCTCCCCTTCTTCGCCTTCTCGTTGCCTGCGCACTATCGCACGCCGAACAGCAGGTCGCCATACGTCGGGAACGGCCAGAAGCCCTTCGCAGTGATAGCTTCCGCCTCGTCGGCGGGCGCTCGCAGCGCCTCCATGGCGGGAAGCACCTCGTCGCGAATCCGCTCAGAGCGCTCAGTCACGTCCGCCGTTTCGTCAAGGTGCGTAACGGCCTCTTCGAGCTCGCCCACAGCGACGAACATGCGCTCGACCAGGCTTGACAGACGCTCGACCAGTCCAACCTCGCACTCTACGCTCGCGTTCGGCGCCACGGCCCGCTTCGCTGCGGCCGTCTCGGCGACCTCGCGCAGGTAGGCCTCAACGGCAGGGATTATCTCGGCGTGCGCCATGCTGATCATCGTCGCCGCCTCTATCTCGATGGAGTTGCAGTAGTTCTCCAGCATGATCTCCGTGCGCGACTCCATCTCGGCGAGGGTGAACACGCCATGCGAGGTCAGCATCGTCACGTTCTTCTCGTCGAGTAGACGCGGCATGCAATCGGGCGTGGTCCTGAGGTTGTGCAGGCCTCGTTCGTTGACCGCTTCGTCGATCCACGCGTCGTCATAGCCGTTGCCGTTGAACACGATGCGTGCATGGTCCTTGATGGTCTTGCGAATCATCTCGTGCAGCGCGGCCTCGAAATCCTGCGCCCCTTCAAGTCGATCAGCGTAGATCCTGAGGCTCTCCGCCACCGCGCTGTTCAGCATGATGTTGGCACAGGCGATGGAGTTCGACGAGCCGAGCATGCGGAACTCGAACTTGTTGCCGGTGAAGGCAAAGGGGCTCGTGCGGTTTCGGTCGGTGGTATCGCAGTTGAACAGGGGCAGCACGTCGGCGCCGAGCTTCATCTTGCGCCGCTCCATGCCCTCGTAGGGAGTGTCGGTCTCGATGGCGTGCATGATGGCGGTCAATTCATCGCCGAGGAATATCGAGATGACCGCAGGAGGCGCCTCGTTCGCGCCGAGGCGATGGTCGTTGCCCGCCGTGGCCACCGAGAGGCGCAGCAGGTCCTGGTAGTCGTCCACCGCCTTGATGACGGCGCAGAGGAACAGGAGGAACTGCGCATTCTCGGAGGGGGTGTCGCCCGGCGCGAGCAGGTTCTGGCCCGTGTCGGTGCCGATGGACCAGTTGTTGTGCTTGCCGCTGCCGTTCACGCCCTCGAAGGGCTTCTCGTGGAGCAGGCAGACCAGCCCGTGACGAGACGCCACCCTCTGCATGATCTCCATCGTCAGCTGATTATGGTCAGTGGCGATGTTGGTGGTGGAGTAGATGGGCGCCAGCTCATGCTGCGCAGGGGCGACCTCGTTGTGCTCGGTCTTCGCCAGGATCCCGAGCTTCCACAGCTCTTCGTTCAGGTCGGCCATGAACGCCGCCACGCGCGGCTTGATGACGCCGAAGTAGTGGTCGTCGAGCTGCTGGCCCTTCGGGGGCTTGGCGCCGAACAGCGTGCGGCCGGTGAAGCGCAGGTCGGGACGGCGCTCGTACATCTCCTCGGTGACCAAGAAGTACTCCTGCTCGGGGCCCACCGAGGTGATCACGCGCTTGACCTCGTCGTTTCCGAACAGGCGCAGGATGCGCAGCGCCTGGCGGTTGAGCGCCTCCATCGAGCGCAGCAGCGGCGTCTTCTTGTCGAGCGCATCGCCGGTGTAAGAGCAGAACGCCGTCGGGATGCACAACGTCGACCCCTTGATGAACGCGTAGCTGGTGGGATCCCAAGCCGTGTAGCCGCGCGCCTCGAAGGTGGCGCGCAGTCCGCCCGAGGGGAACGACGACGCGTCCGGCTCTCCCCTCACCAGCTCCGTACCCGAGAACTCCATGATCACGCCGCCATCGGGCGAGGGGGCGATGAAGCTGTCGTGCTTCTCGGCGGTGATGCCCGTAAGCGGCTGGAACCAGTGCGTGTAATGGGTGGCGCCGCGCGCGACCGCCCAGTCCCGCATGGCTGCGGCCACCGCGTTCGCTACGCCCAGGTCAAGGCGAGCTCCCTCGTCAATGGTCCTCCTCAGCGACTGGTACACCTTCGCCGGAAGCATTGCCTTCATGGCGCGGTCGTCGAACACCAGGCTTCCGAATTCCTCCGAAACGTTCATGCCAGCACTTTCCTTTCCTTCGTTGGGCAGGCTTCCGATCAGCGAACGTACATGCTCGCGTAAGGACGAGATGAGGCAGGGGTAACGCGGAAGAACTCAGGCGCCTCGGCGCTCACGCGATATCCCAGCTCAGAGGCGAACAGGCGGTCGTACTCCGCGAGCAAGGGCGCAAGGACGGCCAGGTCGGCGTCGTCGATGCGCGAGAGCACGACCTCGTCCGACAGCGCGCCTGCGCGCGGCGGATTCTTCAGGTAGATGACGCCGCCGTGCATGCCGCGCGCAAGGTAGTCGCCTGTTTCGCCGAGCACCACGAAGACGCCGCCCGCCATGTACTCGCCGAGGAAGCTTCCCGCGTCCTTGCCGACCACCACGACGGGTTGGCGTGCGTCGTAGGCCTTCATGTGGATGCCCGCACGCCAGCCGCAACCATCGCGGATGAACACGCGCCCGCCGCGCATCGCGTAGCCGGCCGCATCACCGCAGCGGCCGTGCACGATCACCTCGCCGGCGTTCATCGTGTTGCCCACCTGATCCTGCGCATTTCCGAGCACCTCGACGGTGCCGCCGTCCATGAAGCAGGCGAGGTCGTTGCCGGGCGTCCCATGAATTCGCAGGCGCTTGCCCGCAGGCAGTGCGCAGCCCAGGTAGCGCTGGGCCCGCACATCCTCGAGCGCGACGTCATCCACCCGATCGAGCGCCTGGCGCACCTGCTCGTTCGCCTCCTTGAAGTGAAGCGCGCCGAGCGTCACGCGCTCCGCAGGCGCAGGCGCAGGCGCAAAGCCAGATGAGCACGATTGCGCGCCTTCCTGCTTATCCGCGGCGACCGCGGCGGACGCCGCCGAGACCGTGCCAACAAGCGCCCTCGAATCATTCACCTGCATGCTTCACCCCCAGAATGTCGAGCTCGCGGTCGGTGAGGCCGACACCCCGCAGCATGAGGCGGTTGCCCCGCAAGCTATCGACTGCGTTGATGCCCATGCCGCCCATCATCTCCTGGATCTCGTGCGTCCAGGCGCGCACCAGGTTGACCACGCGCTCGGCCCCCTCATCGGGGTCGAGGCGCTCGATCAGCTCGGGGCGTTGCGTCGCGATGCCCCAGTTGCACCTTCCGCGTGCGCAGTCGCCGCACTGGTGGCAGCCCAGCGCGATGAGCGGAGCGCTTCCGCACGACACCGCGTCGGCACCGAGCGCGATGGCGCGCACCACGTCGGCCGAACTGCGGATCGACCCGCTCGCCACCACGCTCACCGTCGAGCGGATTCCCTCGTCGCGCAGGCGCTGGTCGATGGCGGCAAGCGCGAGCTCGACTGGCACGCCCACGTTGTCGCGGATGCGCTTCGGCGCTGCTCCCGTGCCGCCGCGGAACCCGTCGACCACGATGACCTCCGCGCCGGCGCGCGCCATGCCGCTCGCGATGGCGGCGGCGTTGTGGACCGCCGCTATCTTCACCGCCACAGGCTTCTCATAGCGCGTGGCCTCCTTCAACGAGAAGACGAGCTGGCGCAGGTCCTCAATCGAGTAGATGTCGTGATGGGGCGCCGGCGAGATGGCGTCCGCGCCCTCGGGGATCATGCGCGTGCGCGACACCTCGGCCGTGATCTTCTCGCCGGGCAGATGCCCTCCGATGCCGGGCTTCGCCCCTTGGCCGATCTTTATCTCCACCATGGCCCCAGCGTTGAGGTAGCGGGGATCCACCCCGAACCGGCCCGAGGCCACCTGGACCACCGCGTGGTCGGCGTAGCGCTCGAGGTCGCGGTGAAGCCCGCCTTCTCCGACATTGAACAGCGTGCCGAGCTCGCACGCCGCCATGGCGAGCGCTCGCTGGGTGTTGAGCGACACCGAGCCGAAGCTCATGGCGGAGAACATGATCGGCACGTCGAGCTTCACCTGCGGGGGCAAGGGCGACCGAAGCGTCCGCGCGCGCTCGTCTATCTCGAGCGCCACGGGGCGGCCGCCTAGGAACACGCGGGTCTCCATCGGCTCGCGCAAGGGATCGATGGAGGGGTTGGTCACTTGGCTCGCGTTGAGCAGCAGATGATCCCAGTACACCGGGTATGGCAGCGGGTTTCCCATGGAGGAGAGCAGCACGCCGCCCGACGTGGCCTGAGTGGCGATGTCCTGCAGATACTCGAGCGTCCACACCGCCGACCCGCCGTCCACCTGCGGCCAGCGCGTGATCGTCAGGGCACGCGTAGGGCACGTCAGCACGCAACGGAGGCAGTTCACGCACTTCTGGTGGTCGGCTTTGGGTGCCGTTCCGCCCGAACGGGCGACGTGCACGCCGTTGGCGCACTCGCGCACGCAGATGCCGCAGCCCACGCATTCCTCAGCGTCGCGGCGCACCTGGTAGCGCGGGAGAGCGAAGTCGATCATAGTCCGCGGCCCTCCTCTCTTCGCGGCAGCACGCCGGTCTCGTGCGCCAGCGGCGCATGGCGCGGGCTGCTCCAGACGCCGTGGTCGTCCTGGCGGCGCGCCACCTCGTCGAGCTGCACGACGAAGGGCTCGCCTCCCTCGATCGGGCGGATGTTCTCCGCGTCGGGGCACACCGCCTCGATAGCAGCCTGCTCGCTGGCCAGGTACACCATCGAGCCCTTCTCCCCTGCCATGAGGGCACGCAGCTTGAGCCGGTCGTTTATGGCGAGGATGCCCTCCTCTGATCCCAAGATCACCGAGAAGGGCCCGTTGACGAGCGCGCTGGCATACACCGTGCGCAGGGCCGTCTCGAACGCGGCATCCTCGGCTGGCATGCGGTCGATGGCATCCCAGCTCGGGGCCGTCATGATATGCGCGGCCATCTCTGGGGACAGCCCGCCGCGGCGACAGAGCAGGTCAAACAGGTAGGTGATGACCTCGGTGTCGGTCTGAAGCTCGCACGAGTAGCCGAACTGCTCCACGTAGCGGCGGTTGGCGTCGTAGCTCGACACCTCGCCGTTGTGGACGACCGACCAGTTCAGGAGCGTGAACGGATGCGCCCCGCCCCACCAGCCCGGCGTGTTGGTGGGAAAGCGCCCGTGCGCCGTCCACGCCCACGCACGATACTCGTCGAGTCGGTAGAACGCGCCGATATCCTCGGGATACCCAACTCCTTTGAACGCGCCCATGTCCTTGCCGGAGCTGGCGACGAAGGCCCCGTCCACGTTCTTGTTGATGCGGACGACATGGCGCATGACGTATTCCGCCTCATCGACCCCACTCATGTTGAGGCGCATGGTATGTGGGGCGACGAAGTAGCGCCACAGGTCGGGAGGGTTCTTGATGGACGCGACGGGCTCGGTAGGGATGCGCTCCTGCTTCTCGCACATGAAGTACGTGTCCAGGTACGCCTCCACCTCGGCCCGAGCGTCCCGGCTCTCGTACATCACGTGAAACGCGTAGAGCTCTCGGTAGGCAGGATATATCCCATAGGCGGCGAACCCGCCGCCAAGCCCGTTGCTCCGATCGTGCATGAGCTCGATAGCCTTCACGATGTCCGACCCGTCGTGCCGAGCGCCGCTGCGATCCATGATAGCCGCGATGGCGCACCCCGACGGAATCCTCACCGCGCCCTCTCGCAAACGCGCCTCGATGGGCGCTCCGCACAGCCTATCGCAGCCCGCACGCCCGAGGGCGCTACGCTGCCGCGCACCGCATCCGCGTCCGAAGGGTGCGCCGCCCACGCGGGTCGCATCGAATGACACCTCTTGCATGATCACCTTCTTTCACATTCAACGGAAAGGAGGTTATCGCGCGTATGTTTCACGCTCGTGTCGTCTTTGTTGCATCCTTGCATACAGTGCGTTTCGAAATGCCCAGTGCAAGGAAGCACGCGCTCAGCATGCTTGAAGCGAAGCTTGGCCATAAGGAGAGACAGGCAGCATCATAACCAGCGGCTCGTCGAAAATGCGGTCTACCGCCCACCGTCAGCCCCGGTCCTGGTAGCACTCTCGACGCACTGGGAGAGCAGGGTTCCCGTCGTTCCATGGTTTCGACCTTCTGGTGAACCATGGCTGCATCGTCGGCGTTCTTGGTGATTCGCCGCGGATCTAGACCGCGTCTTCTGCTCGGACCCGATCGACGCGGTTCTGCTCGATCGTCGGAATGCGAACGGCCATCAGATAGAGAAGGAAGATAGCCACGCACCCTAGGATCACCCACACCAGCGGCTTCTGGACGACCAGCGCGCTGATGCCCATCATGACATATGAGACGCCGACCATCCGGATCTTCGTGGGGAGCGGAATGCCTCCGGCTTGCTTGAACGCGGCAACGTAGCGCTGGTACACCTTCGTGGAGCACAGCCATGCGTGCGTGCGAGGGGAGGATCTCGCGAAGAGGAATGCGGCAAGCAGCAAGAACGGAGTAGTGGGGAGCACCGGAACGAAGACCCCTATGCAGCCTGTCGCGAACGAAGCCCACGCGCCCGCAAGCTGCAAGGACCTTGCCAACCCTCTCATGCGGCCTCCCTTTGTCCATTCCTGAAATCCCTTATCGCGGCGCGGTTTCCAGCGTGGTGTGACCATGCTCGACCCGAACAACGCCGTACAGGCATTTTACGGGATGGCAGCCGACCGGCATACGTGGCCAGCTATTCCGGCTCGCCTCACAGGGCCTTGGGTGTGATGGCCTCAAAGAAGCGAGCCAAGGAAACCGCCCCCCTTGACTCCTTGACTCTCCCCTGACTCTGGTCCATATGAGGCTAAGAGTCATCGCAACCGCAAGCACAGGCACGCCTACCGGGGTAGAAGCTCGGCTAACACCACAAACGGGCATGGGGGTAGCGCGAGTGCCAAAGGGCCAGGCTCTTTGTTAGGTTATTCCCCTTTGGCATATACTGTGCCGAGATATTGGCAGGCCAAGAGCGATGCACGAAGCGACCAAAGAGCTGCTAGTCGGAAAGCAGTTCACGTTCGGCTAGCGCTCATGCGGCACCGGAATAGCCCCTCCGCGGCGAGAGCCAAAGGAACAAACCAAACACATGCAGCAGCGCGACAAGATAAAACCCATACTCTTCAGCATCATCAAGCATTCGACTCCCGAAGAGCTCAAGCAGCAGATACCCCGCGACATCGTGGCGGGCATCGTGGTGGCGGTGGTAGCGTTCCCGCTCTCGGTGGCGCTGGGCATCGCATCCGGCGTCACCCCGGAACAGGGCCTGTACACGGCCATCATCGCGGGGTTCCTGATTGCATTCTTGGGCGGCAGCCGCGTGCAGATCTCTGGCCCCACGGCAGCGTTCGCCACCATCGTGGCGGGCATCGTGGCCACCAGCGGCATAGAGGGGCTGATGGCGGCCACCATCATCGCGGGCGCGCTGCTCATCCTGATGGGGCTGTTCAAGCTGGGCGCCATCATCCGCTTCGTGCCGTTCACCATCACCACCGGGTTCACAGCAGGCATCGCGGTCACGTTGGCCATCGGACAGCTGAAGGATTTCCTCGGCCTGACGTATCCGGGCGACGCAGCACCCATCCACACTGCGGACAAAATGGCTGCAGTGATGGCGAACGGCGCGACCATCAACGTGCAGGCATGCATCGTGGGCATGGTGTGTCTGATCGTCCTGTTCGCGTGGCGGCGCGTGCCGCGAGCAGGGCAGTTCATCCCCGGTTCGCTGGTGGCGCTTTTCGTGGGCATCGCGCTGGTGAGCGGCCTCAACCTCAACGTGAACACCATCGGGGACCTGTATGTCATCAGCGGCGCGCTGCCGGAATTCCATCTACCGCAGCTTGACTTCGAGCTGTTCCGCAGCCAGCTGGCGAACGGTGCCACTATTGCCATCTTAGCGGCCATCGAGTCGCTGCTGTCCTGCGTGGTGGCCGATTCCATGATCAGCGCGCACCATCGCGCCAACACGGAACTGGTGGCACAGGGCGTGGGCAACATCGCGTCGGTGTTGTTCGGCGGCATCCCGGCAACGGGTGCAATCGCGCGCACGGCGGCGAATGTGAAAGCCGGCGGCCGCACGCCCATTGCGGGCATGGTGCACGCGCTGGTCCTAGTGGCGGTGCTCGTGTTCCTGATGCCCTTCGCCGCGCTGATTCCCATGCCCACCATTGCGGCCATCCTCTTCTCCGTTGCCTACGGCATGTGCGGCTGGCGGAATTTCGTGCACCTGTGCAAGACGGCATCGAAGAGCGCGGTCACCGTACTGGTGCTCACGTTCGCGCTGACCATCGCGTTCGACCTGGTGGTGGCTATCGCTGTAGGCATGACCATCAGCGTGGTGCTGTTCCTGAAGGACATGAGCAACGAAACGGAAGTCAAGGGCTGGAAGTATTACTGTGACGAGAATTCCGAGATAACGCACCTGCGCGAGCTGCCGAAGAGCGTGCGCGTGTATGAGATCAACGGGCCGATGTTCTTCGGTATGACCGAACGCATTGCGGACATTTCTGTGAAGACGTTCACCAAGTATCTGATCATCCGCATGCGCGGCGTGCCGTCGCTGGACGCGTCTGGTATGAACGCGCTGGAGAACCTGCATGCTTACTGCGATGCCCACGGCGTGCAACTGGTGTTCTCTCATGTGAACGAGCAGCCGATGAAGACCATGCGCCATGCAGGCTTCGTCGAACTGGTAGGCGAAGAGCACTTCCGCACCTGCATCGACGATGCCATCGCCCACACCCGCGAGCTCCTGAAATAAGGGCTACGTCCCCGCTCGCACGTCCCCTGCCTGAAGCCCTCTCACAAGACAGAAGCGGCCATGCATGCGAAGGCATCCGCCACGCCCAGTACGGCCCTGGAACCACTTTGCCAAAAGATCAGGTTACTCTGAGGTGCTGAACCCCTTCATCAGCACCGACACGATACCGCACAGGATGCCGCCGATGGGCCAGGCCAGCCAGAAGAGCGGCTCCTGATAGCCGGGCACGAACAGCATGACCAGCGCCACAATGGTGGCTATCATCATGATGGCTCCGCACAGAGCACCGATCTTCCGGTCGATGCTCTTCGTCTTCAACATCTCCTCCTTCTTCTCGGGCGGAAGAGGCGCCTGCGCTATCTCGTGGGACTCCAGCACCTCGGCGGCGGCCATGTTGTAGTTCGCCAGATTCGTGCGCGCGAGCATCATGCCGCCATGCACGATGAAGAATGCTCCTACCGCGATGCACACCAGCATCGCCACCGTGCCCAGCATCTCACCGTTCACGCTGAGGACGAGCAGGTTGCGCGGGCGCAGCGGCTCCATACCCGAAGACCCGCCGAGCAGCAGGAGCAAGCATATACCGAAGAAGATGGTAGCGATGCCGCCGATCAGCTGCGCGGTGAACGACGAGCGCGCCTGGGCCTTCTGCTCCTCAGTGTAGAAATCCTCTATATAGGGATGAAGACGCATGAAGTGCGAGTGCTCCATCCCCGCCGGTATCGTCAGCGCCAGCGCACCGGCGATGGCAGCGAAGATGCACAGGGTGCCGATGGCTGCCGCCACATTCTCGGGCAACTGGAACAAAATGGCTTCCGCAGGGTCAGCTGCGGCGAAGAAGAGAAGCGATACCGCCACGCCGAAGATGACGAGGAACACGCCTGACGATACCCTGTTGGCGAGGCGCCGCGCATGCTCGTCGTAGCCGAACACGTCGGCAGGCGGGGCCTTCGGCGCTGCTGCTGCCGGATCGGGCTGACGATCGGTCAGGTCACCCTGCACGAGATCATCAAGCGTGCAGTCGAATACCTGGCAGAGCTTCAACAGCTTGTCCATCTCGGGATACGACCGCTCTGATTCCCACTTGGTAACCGACTGGCGGCTCACTCCCAGCATCATGGCAAGCTGCTCCTGCGTCATATTCTGCGATGCACGCAGATGCAGCAGATTGTCTCGAAAGCTCATTCGCAATACCTTTCTTGGTAGGGGCGGATAGTGCCAACACCCACAACACTACGCCACGGGCCAGTGGCACACTACCAACCTGCGGAATCATTTTCACAGAAATGAAGGCACCCGGCGGTTGCGAACCCCAGGTAGAGCGTTTGAGCAAACGAGCCTAAAGACATCACCCGCACATACCCGACCCCGTTGCTCAATGCACGAACCAAGCGAAGGGTGAGAAGAGCAGCTTGTCAGGATCAGTCACCTCAACGCCACCGAAATACATCCTCCCGTCACTGAAAGAGCTCGTGAGGAATATGCGCCAATCGAATCCGGAGATGACGAAGCCCAGAAGGACAAGACCGAGACCAACAAGGATGAGGATCGCACAGATCCTGAAGAAGGTCCTGAGATGAGCCTCAGTGATCCGGTCATCAGCGAGGAAAGCATCCGTTGCAGCGCACACCCCATCATCCGTCCCAAGATCCGCCCCCTCCAGGACGCTGCCCTGTTCCGCATCTTTACGGAACCTCACGCTCACACTCCGCTTCGTCCAGGCATAGAAGGCCCGCGTGAGCTTCAAGGCACCCCTTAAGGTCCACATTCCGCCTCCGAATGCGAACAGTGCATACCCGACATATTCCAGCGCGTAGGGGATGTTCGATATCTGCACGCCCCAAACGGCGATCACCAATGCGACGGGCGCGGCCGCCACAAGCGCAACACCTGTCACCCATACACACGCCACAACGACCCAGACACTAAGATACAAGGCGAAGATGACGATGATGAGCGCAAGGGCAAGGGCTGCCAGTGCCAAGAGGAGCGATAGCCACAAAGGAGACGTGACGATCAACGTTATCCATTCAAGGGTAGAGAGCTTTCGGGCCTTCAACCGGCCGATGAAACCTTCTGTCTCCCCCGTTTCGCTTCCGTCGTCTGCAGTATCGTCGTCTTCGACGCTGATGCTGAAAGAGACGAGGGGTTGCTTCTTCGCATCTGCCTGAGCGATGATCTCCTGAGCGGCCTCCCCCGGAGATGAGACCGCAGCGATCGCCTCTTCTTCGCTCATGCCCTCATCCATGCGATCGGTGATCATCTCCATATAGAAAGCCCCCGCCTCTTCCCTCTCTTTCTCGGGAAGAGAATGTAGAAGCGTCGCAAGCTGTAGCCTATACTCCTCTTTATTCATCAGTCCATCCTCGTATCAGTGTTCCGAACAGTCAGCAGCGGGTGCGGAAGGTTCTTGAACGGCTTTTTCGACGAAGCTGAACACGTTCTCGATCTCCTGCTTGCCGTCGAGGAAGTCCGTCAAGAACGCACGCCCCTGATCAGTGAGCGAGTAGTACTTGCGAAGGCGCCCGTTGTGCTCTGCCTTGCGAACCCTGATCAGATGCTTCGCCTCCAATCGCTTCAAAAGCGGATAGAGCGTTGATTCGCTCATGCCCAGAGAAGCGGGCATATCCTTGATGATCTTGTAGCCGTAGGATTCGCCATGAGCCATGGTCGCGAGCACGCACGCATCCAGAAAGCCTCGTTTCAACTGTGGGTCCATCATACCTCCTGATGCAATATACTATATATTACATAGTATATTGTCAACATTGCTATGGCCAGGAATCAGAAGCCACGAGAGGGCCATTGCACCAATATGACGGCAATCAATCTAGTTTTCGTCAAGACGGTTACCCCCGCATGATGCGGTATTCACCCACTGGCTCATGTCGCATACTCATCCTCAGGTTCTGACAACCGCGTTGCATGCGAAGGGATACAAAGCACAGCGCACGAACAAGGAAGGTGAGGATCATGGGCTGCGAGAAAGAGACCAAGGGCGAAAGCATCACATTCGAGGGCTTCGAGTCTGAAAAGTGCGATCATATCTCCGTTGATGAGGCTCAGGCACAGGAAGCCAAGGCCGAAGCAGTTCGCGCTGCTGAAGGAGAATAACCCGAAGATCGCAAGCTGAGATAGCTTGCACAGCAGGGAGGGATGGGCTGTCAGCCATCCCTCCTTTCTTTTTCCTTTGTTTGTAAATGACGGCTTACACCATCGTGTAAGTACAGCTTTACGCTTCTCTTATGACCCATATCATGAAAGAAGCGACAGCCACCCAGGGACGGGATTATCCCTTCTATCCCCTGGAAGAGGCCGTCCTCTTCGGCATGAATGTGGAATACCTTCGCGAGCTCCAAGGACTCTCGAAGACGAAGCTTTGCGCCATGGCGGGAATCTCAAGACCCACGCTCTATAAGATCGAACGCGGGGAATCGAATCTAAAGCTCTCGACCATGGTCAGGATAGCGAAAGCCCTAGGCGTACGCTTCATCGACCTGTTCTCGGTCCCCTACGAATAGACAGCACCCATATCCTCAGCTAGCTGCAGGGCGCACCAAGACTTGTATGCTAGGAAGCGTTCGTCTGTTGAGGATCTGCTGGCTGCTCAAGAGAGGTTGCACCACCTTCGCTTGCATCTCCCGAATCCCCTGCAGAGGAGGATGACGAATCGGCTGAAGAGGATGAAGACGATGACGCAGAAGCGCTGGAGTCACCAGGCTGGACAGAATCACTGCTCGAGGATGAGCTCGCACTGGAAGAGGCAGAGGATGAAGAGGAGCTGGCCGAAGAAGACTCATCCGCTTCGCTGCTCTCCCTTGCCGCTGTCTGAGAAGCAGCACCCGTTCCAACTTCTGACGAAGGGCGAGATACAAAGGTAATGGGATCGGGCTTCGTGCCGATACCTTCTCCCGCCGTGGCGAAGTAGATCACAGCTCCGGTAGCAGCCGCCGCCAAAAGAGCCGAGAGGATGCATACGATCACCAGACCGCGGATCATCCGCTTCTGATGGGCAAGCGCAGTCTCCTCGCTTTCTCTTGAGCTTTCCGCCGAGCTATCCTTCAAAGACCCCTTGCTCTCCTCCGAAGGCCCTTCTCCCTGTTCTTCGGATGTAGGCTCTTCAGGCTTGACCTTCAGAGAATCCTCGGACTCATCCGCGCTTTCGCCCTCAACGTCTTCGCCCTCCCTTTGACGGCCAGGCAGAATATCAGCGATCGTCTTATCAGGTTCTGTGATGACGGGAAGATGCTTGATCTTGTCAGCAGAGACCGAGATGAACCGCTTATAGAGCGAACCTGCCAAAGTGGAGACGATGGATGCCACCGCAACACCGATAAGGGAACCAGCTATACCGATATAGGAAGCGAGCAGCACCGAAGTGACCGATGCCAAAGCCGTGGCTATCAACTGGGTAGCTGAGATATCGCTGAAGAGCCGCCGCTCCTTCGCATCCTTATCTGTGGAGGCTTCCGCCATCATCCTTCCCATCTTACCTTGCTGTCATTTATCTAATTCGAGCTGCGCTATGACTTCCTTGAGCTGAGCAGCAGAGCTTTTGAGCTGCGCTTGCTCCTTGTAATTGAGCGCAGGGGGCATGCGCACTTCTATGCCGTTGCTGCCCACCACGCAAGGCGTTGAGAGCGCCACCCCCTCAAGGCCGTATTCTCCTTGCAGGGAATTGGAGACGGACAGCACGGATTTCTCATCCCGCACGATGCATTCGCAGATGCGCTTGATAGCCATGGCTATGCCGAAATAGGTGGCCTTCTTCTTCTCGATGATCTCATAGGCCGAATTGCGCACCATGTCGGTCACTTCCCTGCGGAACTCCTCATAGGAACCCGCATTCCTCATATTGAAGAAATCCTCCAAGGGTATGCCTGCCACATGGGCACTGGACCAAGCGATAAGCTCAGAATCACCATGCTCTCCCAGGATGCGCACATGAACGTTACGCGGGTCAACATCCAAGCGTTCGCTGATGATCTGCTTCAGCCGACCCGTATCCAGCACAGTTCCGGAGCCCATCACACGGCTCTCGGGTAGGCCGGAAAGGCGGATGGACACGTGGGTCAGGACATCCACGGGGTTGGATACGATCAACAGGATGCCCGAAAACCCGCTTTCACGGATCTGGGTCATGATGCCCTGGAAGATGGCTACGTTCTTATTGACCAGATCGAGTCTGCTCTCCCCCGGCTTCTGGGCAGCCCCTGCGGTTACGATGACCACATCGGCATCTGCTATATCCTCATAGGCTCCCGCATGGATATCCATGGGCCTGGCGAAGGCGAGGCCATGGGATATATCCAGCGCCTCCCCCTCGGCGCGGTCGTGGTCAAGATCGATCAGCACCATCTCTGAGAACAGGCCGGATTCCATGAGTGCGAATGCACTGGTGGCCCCCACGAACCCGCAGCCGATGATGGCTACTTTCCTACCCTTGATCCCCGCTGCCATGATATACCTGCCTCCCTTGACGCTTCTGATCGCGGCAAGTCTATCACCGAGCGGCAGCGCTTAGGCCACTGTCAGCCCTTCGTTAGCGAAGCCGTAAGATGGGAAGGCTCTATACGGCTGAAAGCATGCTCCCTCACGAAGAGACCATCCGCTTCGCCGCTTGGTAGAGGCGCTGGGCCTGAGCATTGGGATGCTTGGAGAAGATCAAGCCATAGGGAATACGATGCTGTTCGGCCAGAGGAACGCACATGAGGTCAGGGTGGATGTCCTCCCAGATCTCAGGAGTGACGATCGCGCGCTGATTGAGTGCGCAATCAGCGAAGAGCTCCATGGTGTAGAAGGGGACTTCGGTGACACGATCAGCCCCCAAGGCAGCAAGATATGAGCTCGCACCATCGTATTCTGCGGATATCCCTCTCTCCATCGTCACCAGGTCGAGCCCGGAGAGCATCTCAGCGTTGACCACCTCTGAAAAGACGACACCCTGCGCCTTCGGCACGGCCAGACAGAGGGGAACGCGGGCAAGCTCAAGGAATAGGCACTGGCCCTGATAGAGCTTGGACATGAAGAGCCCCTCCATCACATCATAGGACACGCCCAATCCCTGCAGATATCGTCCCGGCTCAACCCCTGCACTCTAGGCACGCTTCTGGGTGTAGAGAAGAAAGCTGCAGTGGAAGAGGACGAAGAGGCGGCCCGGCGCAGCATATTCCGCGACCCCGCGTTCTACGGGTACTACCTTTGGGCCATCATCATCCTGGGAGCCGGACTCGTAGTGATAGGCACCTCCATGCAAGGGGCCCTCGAGTTGAACATGGATGCCACGTTCGCCGCTACGCTGGTGGGCATCATTCCCATCGTGAACGGGCTCTCCGGTCTCACGATGGGGGTCATCTACGACAAGAAGGGATTACAGTTCTCCATGATATTGGTAGCAACGGTATCCTTTGCAGCCTGCACTGTTCTGGCTTGCGCCTTCCTTCTTGGTCTAGGCTGGCTCTATGTTATCGGATGCTTGATGATGGTGATGGGCTATGGTAGCGTAGCACCCCAGGCCACCGCCTTCGCCCGCGAACGCTATGGCCAGAAGCGGTTCCCTTATCATCTGGCTATCGTCAACACAGACATCGCGGGAGGCTCAGCCTTCCAGCAGGCTGTGATGAGCGCATGCGGCGGTATCAGCCTGTTCGTCTATACCGCCATGGCCGTCTTCGGTGCCGTAGCCTTTGTGACGAGCCTGATCTTCGCCCGTATCACAAAGCCAAAGAAGGGCTAGGCTCTATACTATGCCCTATGCCTACCGAAGCAGAGCATCTACAGAAGCGCACCCAGCGAGGGGTCCTCGCTGGGTTCACCTGCTATATCCTCTGGGGCGCCTTCCCGCTGTATTGGAAGCTGCTCGATGATGTCAGCTCTTGGGAGGTCATTTGCCAGCGCATCATCTGGTGCGCCGTGTTCTCCATCATCATCTGCCTGGTGGGGCGCTGGGACTTCATAGCCCTCTTGAAGGATCGTCGCGCCCTGAGATTCCTCATACCTGCCGCTGCGCTCATCACCGTGAACTGGAGCGTGTATATCTTCGCCGTGCACATAGACCGCATCGTAGAGACATCCATTGGCTACTACATCAACCCATTGGTGTCCATCCTGCTGGGACTGGTGATATTCAAGGAGCGCCTCACACCGCTCCAATGGATAGCGGTAGCGCTCTGCAGCATAGGCATCCTCTTCTTCACAACGGGATACGGACGCTTCCCATGGATAGCCATCGTATTGGCCGTAAGCTTTGGCGCCTACGGAGCCATCAAGAAGAAGGGTGGCTACCCCGCCGTAGAAGCCATCGCCGTGGAGAGCACTGTCATGGCTCCCGTTGCCATCCTGGGTGTGGTATTGCTGGCTGCATTCGGTGGCGGCCAGGCGTTCTTGGGAGACCCCACAACGGCGGAGAGCTGGACCACCACGGCCTTGCTCGTGGGCGGCGGTGCCGTCACGGCCGTACCGCTCATCCTCTTCGCCGCAGCAGCGAATTCCATTCCCCTCACCCTGCTGGGCTTCTTGCAGTACATCAGCCCCACCATCGCACTGATCATCGGTGTCTTCGTGAACGGCGAGCCCTTCACATTGGCCCACGCCGTGTGCTTTGGCTGCATCTGGTGCGGATTGGTGCTCGTAGCCATCGATGCCGTTCGCGCGAACCGCAAACGCAAGCAAGCATCCTAGAAGAGAGCGAACGGTACCGAAGGGGCATCCCACCCTACGCATCATCCCCCAGCAAGCTGACGCACCCTCAGCTCAAAGCTGGAAACCCCATTGGCGGACCTCGGCCTCTAGCAGGATCCCCGTTTCCGCGAGCACGCGCTCTTGCACGGCGCTGATCAATCGCTGAACATCTTGAGCCGTTGCGTTCCCGCAGTTCACGACGAAGCCTGCATGCTTGGGAGATACCTGGGCTCCTCCGATGCGGTGACCCTGCATCCCCACGTCCTGGATGAGCTTACCGGCGAAATGGCCTTCGGGCCGCTTGAAGGTAGAGCCCGCTGAAGGCATATCGAGGGGCTGTTTCTCCTCCCGGCGCTGGCTCAGATCATCCATGCGCTCTTGGATGGCCGCAGGATCATCACGCCTCAGGCGAAGGCCCACCTCCAACACCAGATGCCCTTCATCCATCATGAGGCTTCGGCGGTATCCCCAACAGGCCTCCTCAGCTGAGATGCGGCGAACGTCCCCGTCGGGGGTAAGACAGCGCACCCATTCGGCAACGTCAGAGAGCTGGCCCCCGTAGGCTCCTGCATTCATGACCGCTGCTCCCCCGATGGTACCGGGAATGCCACTCGCGAATTCGAACCCCGTTAAACCTGCCTTCTGGGCCACCGCGGCGATATGCGCATTAGAAGCACCCGCCTGAGCCGTGATGCCATCATCTTCATGCAAGGCAACTGCAGTGAAGCAGTCAGCCAGCTTGAGCACCACGCCCCGCACTCCCCCGTCAGCCACGAGCACGTTAGAACCTGAACCCAGCAGATGCACAGGCACCTCTGCCTGGTGGCAGAGCGCAGCCACAGCCAACACCTCCTCTTCGGTCCTCGGCTGCACGAGCCATTGGGCCGGACCGCCTATGCGAAACGTGGTGTGCTGGCTGAGCAGCTCCTCTTCCTGCACGGAAGCTTCTCCTAGGATATCCCGAAGGCGCTGCGTGAACGGATCATGAACGGACATCGGCGGCTCCTTTCGCTACTGTGCGAACAGGCTACCACAGAGCCGAATCGCAGGCAGCAGCTTCAGCGTGCCATCAACGGAGTCCCAGATCCAGGTAGTAGCCTTCTTTCGCGAAGCGCTTGCGGAAGGTGAGCAGGCTGATCATCACGATGGCCAGCGTTGTGGCGGCCGACATCATGAGCAACACCACGATCTGGTACTTCGCCGCCACCACTGGGTCAGCTCCGGCCAGGATTTGCCCGCTCATCATGCCGGGGATCTGCACGATGCCAGCAGCGCACATGGTGGCGAGCGTAGGGAGGATGCCCGCTCCCACTGCCGCCTTGATGGAGGGGAAGGCTGCCTCATGAGGCGTAGCACCCAAGGCAACGAGCGCGAACATCTCATCGGAACGGCTGTCCAGATCAGCGAAGAGCCGATCAACGGCCACTGCCGTAGCCGACATGGTATTGCCCAGCGCCATGCCCGCGATGGGCACTAACTGCCGAGCACTGTACCATGGATCAGGCTGGATGACGCCCTCCACCACAATGAAGGCGATGGTCATGGAAGAGGCTAGCAACGTAGCGAAGACGGGGAGCCACAGACCCTTGACCCGGTGCTTCACGCGGCTCACCGCGATCTGAGCGGCACACAGCGCCATGGCCAGCAAGACCAGCACCACAAGCCACCAGCTTTGGTAGCGGAACAGGTAGACCAACAGGAACCCCATAGCCAGCAGCTGGATGAACGCGCGCACCGCCGCTATGGCGATGCTCTTCTCCTGACCCAGCTCCAGCTTCCAGGAAACGAGACCGGCCACCAACATGAGAGCGCTGGCAGCAAAGAGCTGCGGATAGCCGATATCGATGACACCGCCGTCCATCAAGCGCCTCCCTTCGAGCCCGCTTCAGAAGAGAGCTTGCCATCCTCTAGATGGAAGACGACGCAGGCGATACCGTCGGGCGGTCGATGGCGGATGCGTAGACAAGTGGTCCCCTCGTCTACGAGCGAAGCTGTCAGCTTCGCCACCGCCAAAGCCGATCCGTCGTCAAGCGCCGCATCCACCTCATCCAGCAACATCACCGAGGGTTTGATGGCGAAAACGCGCAGAAGCGCAACCCGAGCCGCCTGACCGCCGGATAGCTTCGCAGCGTCCCGACTCAAGGGCACGTCCAAGAGCGCCGCCTCGAGCAGACGTTCGAGCTGAGGATCAGAAGGGGCGGAACGGCCACGGTTCACTCTGAGCGACCAGGGCAACAAGAGGTTGTCGCGGATCGAGCCCTGCACGAGCGATGCCCGTTGCGGAACCAAGCAGACGCGCCGCCGCCACTCCTGGCAGGTGAAGGCTTCGCTGCTCGTGCCGTCCAACAGCATACGACCACCCTTGATGGGCATCATCTGAGCGCAAGCCCGCAACAGCATGGACTTTCCCGCACCCGATGGGCCGGTCAGATCATAGACGATCCCCGGCTCTAAGCCGAAGGATATGCCTTCAAGCCGCACGGGTGCGCCTTCCCCCTGACCGTCGTAGGCAACGCTCAGATCACAGGCTTCGAAAAGCGACACGGAGATGTCCTTCCAGCAGGCACGGGCACAAGAACTCCCTCAGTATACCTGCGCAACTACAAAAGAGAGCCAGCGAGACAAGAAGGCTAGGAGTCGGAAAACTATCGTTTCACTTTTGGCATCTGTCTGAGAAATACCAGTTCAGAAGCCATGCCAAAGAGTTTTGACACGGCATATTCGCACAAGAATGGACCTCTTCTTGCAAGTGCGATGATAGGATGACACCGTTTCATCGGCACCCGCGCTTCCCATCGATCCGCGGTTAAGAAGAGAAAGGCACCCTATGTTGTCAATGAATGCTATCGGTATCCTGCTGCTGTTGCTCGCCGTTGCCTGTGTCCTTCAATGTGCCGCCATCGTGCACATCACCATCAATTCCAACCGTCGCTTCAAGGAATTGGAAGGACGTTTGAGGCTGCAAGAATCCCAGGAAGCTCCCAGCGCGATCGGAGGGAAGCTTAGGGATCATGGAGCTTGCTGAGCAGATACGCAAAAGGCGCACCGAGAAAGGCCTTTCGCAGGAAGAGCTGGCGAAGACCATATTCGTATCCCGACAAACCATCTCCAACTGGGAAACGGACCGCACCTATCCTGATGTGGAGAGCCTGCTTCTACTCAGTCGGCTGTTCGGCACATCCACAGACGAGCTCATCGGCAGCGACGCTGACGCCTTGAGGCGCATCGTGCATGATGATGCTCAGAAGCTCCGCTGGCTCTCCTGGGTGGCAACCATATCAACCGTGCTCGGCATCGTGTTCTTCGTAGGGCTCTCAGCAGCATGGTCCGATCCTTCTGGGGTGGGAGGTCTGTCCAAGGGGAACATGGCAGGGATAGCCATTTTTGTGCCTCTGTGGGCTATAGGCCTGGGAGCTGCGATTGCAACAGAGCGTCTCAAAAGAAAGCACGATCTGGTAACCTACCGTGAGATCATCGCCTTTTCGCGGCAGGAAGAGGTCCCCAACAGTGATGATGCGAGCTTCGCACGAACGCACCCCGCGCTCCTAACGGCGGCAAAGTACCTTATAGGCGCAACCATCGGTGCATTCCTGGGGATCCTGATCTACAAGCTCACCTCTGGCTGAGGAGATTTTCAGTCATCAAGCAGGGTCATGATCCGCAGGCACGTCTCCCCAAGGCTCATAGATGAAGCCAACAACTGCTCGTCCCGGTATACTAGGAAGAAAGAGCGACCGGCAACATGAGTCCATCAGCTCCAAGCTGACCGCACGAGACAAGGAGCACCTATGCAGAACTGGCGCCTGGTAGCAGGCGGATCAGGACTGATCCTCTTCCTAGGGCTGGCAACGGCTGTGATACTGAACGCCCCCTTCGTTGCCACATTCGACGCATGGATGCAATCATGGGTATTCCCCCTGCGCAATGACGACGCAGCGGCCGTGCTCACCGTGCTCACGCACGTCTCCGGCACAAAGGTGTCCGCCGTCTTAGCGGCCGCCTTCACCATCTACCTAGCCTTGCGCATAGGGAAGCGACAAGCAGTAGCCTATGCAGGCTGTATCGTCGTAGGCGAGGCCATAGTGGCCGTGACCAAGCTGGTGGTTGGTCGCACGCGGCCCTTTGGCATGAACCTGATCGAGTTCCCCAATGATGCCTCATTCCCATCAGGCCACACCTTCGCAGCCATCGCCATCGTGGCTTTCTCGCTGTACGTGATCGTTCGCACGCACCCTGCTATGCCCCGTGGCATCAAGGCTGTGCTCATCATCGTGGCCGTTGCATGGCCCATCCTCATCGCCTTCACCCGCATCTATCTGGGAGCCCACTGGCCCACTGACATCTTAGGCAGTTTCCTGGTGGGCGGCTGCGCCTTCTTCCCTTTCGCCACCTATGTGTGGCAACGCGTCAGCAACAGCCGACCACAGGCTCTGCGAGGCGCCCACGCCCGGCAAGACTGAACCTTCGAACCGTATATCTGAGTCAACGGCCCCACAGGTAGCACTTCCGTCCAAAACGATGTGAATCGATTTACTCTTACGCCCCAATCAACCCCTACCACTGGCAAGACTCTTCCCTTTCATCAAGGGAGTGACAGAATACGATCAGCCCGCAAACACCTGCTACCTTTTCCTCGAAGCACCGTTTGGCCGTCCTAGCATCTAAGGATGCATTGCCCTCTTCTCTGATAGGAGCATCTGATGACGAACACTCAGGATTCTATCCAGACCATTGGTAGTCGCCGTGTTCAGCAGGCCCAAGACGAACAGGTCACCTTGATAGATGTGCGTCCTACCTTCATGTACGATGAAGGCCATATTCCCGGAGCTGTGAATGTACCTCTCGTCAATCCAGAGGATGGGTCCATGATTCCTGACGGTGATCTGGTAACTGCCGTCAAAGCTGCTGGCATACAACCCGAAGATGATGTCGTCCTGTATTGCCAAACAGGCTATCACGCAGGCCTCGCTGCCGATACGCTGGTGAAAGAAGGATTCTCAGACATAGAGCTCTATTCCGGCAGCATGGATGATTGGTCCTCTCAAGACCTGCCTATCGAGCGTTGAGCGCCTGAGCTATTCCGGAGCAGTCGCGGACCCTGCATCGCTCAGTGCGTTGAAGAGGTCCGCGAATTCATGTTCGAACGCACTGTCTTTCAAGCGAATGAAAGAGATGTCATGTTCGATGGGCCTGCCCTTGAGCGGGATGATGCCAAGCGTGTTCTCTGCCACCTCGCGCTGAATGGCCGCTTCATAGAGGAATGAGATGCCAAGCCCCTCGGCCACCAGCACCTTGATGATGTCCAAGCTGCCCACCTCAGAGACCTCGGCGAAAGCGTCAAGCGAGAGATTGCGTTCGGCAAGGGCATGCTCCAAGACGGCACGCGTACCAGACCCCTCTTCGCGCACGAAGAGCTGAAGGCCCAGAAGGTCTTCCATGACAGCGCGGTGGCCACCCAGGATATGGTCAGGGGCGCAGGCGCAGACGAGACGTTCTGTACGGAAGCTATCACAGGCATAGCTGTTGCTATTGAACATGCCTTCGACGAATGCGCAATCGATAACGCCGGTATCCAACAGTGACAGTAACGTAGCGGTATCCCCCGAGCGGATCGTCGCCCTGACCTCTGGATGCTCTGACAAATAGATGGCAAGTGGGCGTGCCGCAATGTATTTCCCCGCCGTGAGCGTCATCCCCATCTTCAGATCTTGGCGGGTATCGCTGCAAAGCGCCTTTACCTTGCGATGGAGCAACAGATCATCATGAGCCCGGGTGGAAAGGGTATCGCGCAAGACATAGCCCGCTTTCGTGAGCTCTAGCCTGCGCTTGTGATATCTGAACAGCTTCACTTCATATTCCTTCTCCAAGAAGGCGATGTGCTGGGATACGGCTGGTTGAGTGATATGCAGTTTCTTTGCCGCCGCCGTGTAGCTCATAGTCTGACAAACGGTAAGGAATGTCTGAACGCGAAAGTCCTGCATGGTCTGCCTTCCTCGATGGTATCTTCATGAAGATATCCATAATCTCATCTTATTGATACATAAAAAAGCATAAGTTCATATTTCGTCACACCTCATGCATAATCCCATCCACTGGTTGCGAGATGCCAACACCAAGAGACGGCAGAAGCATCCATCGAGGGTCCTGCACCGCACTGCATTCGGAACGGTGCGGCGTGGATGACAGTAGGGAGAGAAAGGGTTTCGCATGAATGACCTGATCAAAGGTGTCCCCATCCCCACGGCAGGGGTAGCGCTCGGCTTGGCTGCGCTCGGCAATCTGCTCATGCCAGTGATCGGAGGGGCACGCCCTTTGTGCGGAGCCCTTTCGGCGCTCTTCGCACTTCTACTCATCAGCAAGGTAGTGGCATATCCCGAGATGATCAAAGAAGACTTCAAGAACCCCATCTTCGCAAGCGTATCAGCAACGCTGCTCATGACCGCAATGCAGCTGGCAGGATATATCGCCCCGGTGTTCCCTCAAGGAGGGCTCGCCCTGTGGGTGAGCGCCGTGGGGACGCACCTATCGCTTATGGTGTGGTTCACCCGACGTTTCTTTCGCACGCTCAAGCTCGATCAGGTATTCCCCACCTATTTCATCTGTTATGTAGGCATCATCGTGGCTGCCGTGGTCTCTCCGAACTTCGGCCTGGAATGGCTCGGAAGATTGCTGTTCTGGATCGGATTCGCCTGCTATCCTGTACTCTTCGCCTTGGTTACCTATCGGTACGCCAAGCATCCCGTACCCGACCCTGCCCGGCCCCTGTTCTGCATCTACTCTGCCCCGGCAAGCCTCTCCATCGTAGGCTATCTAGCAGTGACCGACGCACCCGATCTGGGTTTCGTAGGAGCGATGCTCATCCTTGGCCAGATGCTGTTCGTCATTGTTCTGACCAAGGTGCCCACCTTCATCCGCAACGGGTTCTTCCCAAGCTATGCCGCCATGACGTTCCCCTTCGTCATCACAGCCACGGCGCTCTCGGTCTCCCTCGATGCCTTTGCAGGAGCCGGGATCAGCTTGCCTCCCCTTCTGGATGTGCTCTGCGTCGTTGAGACGATCTTCGCGGCTGCCATGGTGACGTTCGTAGTCTGCAAATATGTCGTGTTCTTAGCGAAGCCGCTCATCGAAGCTCGCCGGGCGCGAGCGGCGGAGGGCGAAGTGCTCTCCATGGCCATCGAGCCTGAGTAGCACTCCCCCTTAATCCCTCGGTCTTCGCTTTGAAACGCAGGAGCTCGGAACTAATCCAGGTCACGAGGATCAAAGACAGGCCACTGCTGCCGGTATTGGGCTACACTCCTGCTATGATCCGAGGGCGCGATCCCGCGGCAACGGCTAGACCAATCGAAGGTGAATGCGAGCATCTGCCCATGGAGCCCTCGAGGAGGATGAGAAAGGATGCATCATGAGCAAGGATGCAACGAACGGGCCGACCATCTACTCTACCACCTACACCAATGCTGAGTTCGGCTCCATCACACTCGCCAGCAACGGCGAGAGCCTTGTAGGCCTCTGGCTTCCCGGTCAGAAGCACTATGCCTCCACTGTAGTGGGTGAGATGGTGCCCGATGACACCTTAGCCGTGTTCAGCCAGACAACAGAATGGCTCGACCGCTACTTCGCTGGGGAACGTCCTGATCCAGCCGAACTCCCTCTTGCACCCCTCGGCAGCCCTTTCCGTCAGCGAGTATGGGATAAGCTGCTCAAGATCCCCTACGGAAGAACGCGCACCTACGGCGACATAGCGGCCGAACTGGCCCGGGAGGACGGCAAGGAGAAGATGTCCGCCCAGGCTGTGGGCGGAGCAGTGGGGCACAATCCCATCTCCATCATCATCCCTTGCCACCGCGTAGTGGGCACCGACGGCAGCCTAACCGGCTATGCAGGCGGCATCGGCAAGAAGGTGAAACTGTTGGAGCTGGAAGGCGTCCAGGATGACCGCCTCTTCGTACCTACAAAGGGAACCGCCTTGTAGCGACATCCTAGGCGATGGACGCGCCCAGGTCGTAGGCTTGGCTCAGACCGGGGTTACCGGCAATGGCACCCTTCTCATACACATTATTCACCACCACTTCCCCGATAGACTCTTGCTTGCAGTAGGCCGTTGCCACCCGATAGGCATCCAGCAGGGGTTCGCAGGTGGATGCATCCTTATCCTCGAAGCAGAGCAGCAATGCCACCTGAGGGATGTTGAAAGGTTTGGCGATACCGCAGAACATGCGGTCTTGGAAGGCACGCAACTGGGCAGGGAAGTTGTAATAGTACATGGGCGTGGCGTACACCAACACGTCTGCCTCGCGCAAGAGCGGATAGAACTCCTGCATGGCATCCTGCTGACAACATGCACCGTCGTGAGAGAAGCAGTACTCACAGGCCATGCATCCGCTCATCTTCGCACGCCCCACATTCACGCGGGCCACCGTGTTACCTGCCGCTTCGGCACCTTTCGTGAATTCGTCTGCCAGCATGCTGGAATTGCCGTCCACGCGCGGGCTCGCATGCACCACCAGGATGTTCTTCGCCATGACGTCCTCCTTGACCGGTAGGTTCGATGCTCGCATTATAGTCTTGGATCAAGATGAGCACGCCGTCTGTTCTGCACAGCCTGAAGCAGGTGGCGCCTCCTCGGGAGAACCCCCTGTATAATCTCCAAGCGCGGGCTCCAGGCCCGAGAACGACACAGATACGATACGGCAAGAAGAACTGAGGGTCATGGAAAAGCACGCAGCGGAAGACGAAACCCACGGGTCTACAGATGACTCCTCTGCACAAGCAAGTGGGAACACTACCGGCATCTACCGCGACCGCCTGACACCCAAGCTCATGCTCCAGCTTGCGGCACCACACACATGGCCCGGTTCGGTCATGCCGGTACTGGGCAGCGTTGCCATGGCTTACCGTGCCACAGACACCCTGCAGGCCCCTCTGGCTCTCCTGCTGTTGATCATCTGTGTGCTCATGCAATCCACAGCGAATGCCTTGAACGACTACTTCGATTTCAAGCGGGGCGCAGACTCCGAAGAGGACGACGTTGCGGTAGACGATGCCGTGCTCGTATACAACGATGTGAACCCCAGATCCGTGCTCATCTACGCCTTAGGGATGTTGGCCTGTGCGTTCGCCTTTGGCATCATCGTGATCGTCCATGCAGGCTGGGTGCCTCTCGCTATCGCATTGACAGGTGCCATTGTCGTGGCCTTGTACTCTGGCGGCAAGACACCCATCTCCTTCCTTCCCATCGGCGAAGCAGTCAGTGGTACGGTGATGGGCCTCCTCATACCAGCAGCGTGTTTCTATGTGCTGACGAACGGCATGTTCACCGCCTTCGTGGTCCTCTGGTCTCTGCCCTTTGCCCTTGGGATCGGACTGATCATGCTGACGAACAACACCTGCGATATCGAAAAGGACATCGAGGCTGGACGTCGGACACTACCGGTGTGCACCGGGCGCCAATACGCCCGGAAGCTATACCATATCCTTCTGGTACTCTGGGTGCTACTCATAACCCTCATCGTGCTCGTTCAGTTCGAGCGAAGCCTGTGGGTGATCCTCTTCATGCTCTTCGCATGCATTCCCCTGGTCAAAGCGTTGTGGGCGAACCCCCTCCTGCCGAAGACGCGCATCGCAGCCATGGGCCAGATCTGCAGCGTGAATGTGGCCCTCGGGACGTTCTACGCTTTCGCTCTTGTGTTCTAGAGAATGCTCCCGCCTCCGTCGCCGCCCGTCCAAGCTCACTGATGTTCAGAGAGGATGGCCTCGATCCAGGCCAGGATATCGTCGAAGACCACCCGAAATTCCGTCTCGTTCAAGATCTCATGGCGCATGCCGTCATAGAGGATCACATCCACATCATGGGCACCGGAGTCACGCATGAGCTGAGCAGCCTCGTGCACACCTTGGCCGTTGTCTCCCACAGGGTCCTTTGCCCCGGACACGAACAAGAGCGGAAGCTCGTTGGGGATGCACTTCGCCAATTCCAAACTGGATGCCAGGTACACCAATTCCATGAGCGAAGCGTATCCTCCTAAGGTGAAGGGGAAGCCGTTCAGGTCATCAGCGATATATTCGTCCACATTGTCCCGGTCAGCTGAGATCCAATCGTACTCTGTCCGTGCATCAGGCACGCTTCGGGCGAAAGCGCCGTCAGCCATGGCGTGCACCAAGTTGCTCTTCGCCTTCTCTCCCCGCACCAGAGCGCCCAGTTTCGCAATGCGATTCCCCGCCAGACTGACCACCGAGGGCTTGTGTCCCGTGCCGCAGAGAATGGCCCCGGAAAGGCCCGCACCTCGCCGGGTCAGATACACCCGCAGCGTAAAGCTTCCCATGGAATGCCCGAAGATGAAATAGGGCACGCCAGGAAAGGCATCCTCCATGATCTGACGCATCGTGTGCACATCTTCCACGAGGATGTCAGCACCACCCTCCGGGGGCATATGCCCGAGCTCTTCCGGAGACGACACGGTCAGACCGTGGCCGATATGATCATGACCGCCCACGACGAAGCCATGGCTTGCCAAGAACCGCGCGAAGGGATCATATCGGCCGATATGCTCAGACATACCATGGATCAGCTGCACTGCTCCCACCGGCTTGCCTGCGGGATACCACACCATGCCATGGATGGTGCTCTTGCCATCCCAGGAAGGAAAGGCGATATCCATGCTGCGAATGGCTTCCTCCCTTGCGCCTGCCTCATACCTTCTCATGGCTCCTCCTTGCACCCTTCCCTGACCTTGCATGTCATCTACCTTCGATGACACCCTTTGCTACAAACCCTAACAAGACCAGCGGCTTCCCACAGCTTGGCCGAAGCCACTGGAAACGACCTGTTACGCGGGATTCCGAACCGAAGGGTTGATTGCATCCGACGGGTGGCGCATAATGACGCCCGCATTGTTTCGATGAAGTTTTCGGAATGCGCGCAAAGCAAACCGGAAATCGAGAAGACTCTGGAGAACTCTTAGATGAGTGCCGAAGGTGCAAGGCGTAGCTGCTCACAGACAGGTGCGCTGAATCTCTCAGGCAAACGGACAGAGTGAGCAAGCCACCCCTCATAGGGGGAGCTCTCCCGAGCCTTCTTGAGTCAAGAAGAAAGGAACAGGGAGAGTGGAAGAAGCACTGCTCAACATCGTTACCACCATCAACAGCTATCTATCCAATTACGTGCTGATCATCCTGCTGCTAGGCATGGGCATCTGGTTCAGCATCCGCACGAAGTTCATCCAGTTCCGCTGTTTTGGGGAGGGCTGGCGTCGCCTGTTCGGCGACTTCTCTCTGCGCGGCGGCAACCAAGGCGGTGCCATGACCTCATTCCAGGCATTGGCCACGGCCGTGGCAGCCCAGGTGGGCACCGGCAATATCGTGGGTGCCTGCGGCGCTATCATCGTAGGCGGCCCCGGAGCCATCTTCTGGATGTGGATCATCGCCCTTCTGGGCATGGCTACCAACTACGCAGAGGCGGTCATGGCTCAGAAAACGCGTGTGGTAGATGCTGACGGCACTGTCCATGGTGGCCCGGTCTACTACATCACCACGGCATTCAACGGCAAGGGTGGTAAGTTCCTTGCTGGCTTCTTCGCCGTAGCCATCATCTTGGCCTTGGGCTTCATGGGGTGCATGGTACAGTCCAACTCCATTGCAGAATCCATGAACAACGCCTTCAACATACCCACCTGGGCTGTGGGTATCGCCATAGTCCTGCTGGCAGGCATCGTCTTCCTCGGAGGCGTTTCCCGGTTGGCCTCGGTCACCGAGAAGATCGTACCCATCATGGCCGTGCTCTACGTGCTCGGCTCCCTCATCGTGCTCATCATGAATGCAGCCGCTATCCCTGCCACGTTCGCCCTCATCTTCGAATGCGCATTCAATCCTGAGGCAACGGTGGGCGGAGCAACCTTCGGTATCATCGCCGCTATCAGCCAAGGTGCCAAACGTGGCCTCTTCAGCAACGAGGCTGGCATGGGATCAACGCCTCACGCCCATGCGCTGGCAGAGGTGAAGAGTCCTCATGAGCAAGGCACTGTGGCTATGATCGGCGTATTCGTGGACACGATCATCGTAGTGACCATGACGGCACTAGTCGTAATATCCACGATGTACGTGGGCGACGGCATGCTTGCAACCGGTGACTATGCCGCCCTTACGGCAGATACCATCACAAAGACCAATATCGCCCAGCTCGCATTCGGTGCCTTCTTCGGAGAGAACATCGGTGCTTGGTTCGTAGCCATCTGCTTGATGTTCTTCGCGTTCTCCACCATCCTCTCCTGGAACCTGTTCGCGAAACTGAACGTGGAGTGGCTCTTCGGCAAGAAGGCCGTCATCCCCTTCACCATCATCGCCCTGGTGTTCATCTTCATGGGATCGCTGCTCTCCAATGACCTGGTCTGGGAACTGGCAGACATGTTCAACCAGCTCATGGTACTACCGAATGCTATCGCTCTGTTCGCGCTGACCGCTTCCATCCTAACCATCGCGAACGCGAAGCATGACCGCTTGGCGTCAGATGTGGCCGAAGAGAAGCGCGAGGACGAAGAGCGCGCAGCGGCCCACCGAAAAGCCAAGGATCACCAGTAAGAACAGAACGTCCTCAGCGGTCCTGGGAGATCATGCCCGACCCGGTCTTCCAGCCGCTGAGGATGAGACCACAGGCGAGGATAAAGAGCAGACCGAATGCCATCCCCCAAGAAGAGTACAGATCATAGATGAGGCCGAGGCACGTAGGGCCTACGGCAGCCATCAGATAACCGAGGGTTTGCACGATACCGGAAAGCCGAGCCGCATCATCTGCATTGACCGTGCGATACCCTAGGTAGAACATGCACAGACAAAAAGGTGCTCCCAAACTCAGCCCGAAGAAGCCAACGGCAAATACAGCCCAGCCATCGGTAGGTGCCCACCAGAGAAGCGCTACGCCCACCGTACAGAGCACACCGATTCCCACGCCCAGTCCTCGCTGGCTTCTCATCCTCTGAGCAAGAGGGGGCAGGAACATGGTGCAAGGAATGCCCATGAGCGGGAACAAAGCCACGCAGAGAGCCACTGCTCCCCCGCTGATGCCGCGAGCTGCCAGTATGGAAGGCAGCCACGCCACCGTGCAGTAGAAGAGGATGGACTGAAGGCCGAACTGCAAGGTTATCCACCATGTCAGAGGCTGCCTCAGGATCCGAGGATGGAAGACGCGCAGAGTTCCCTCCGACGGAGCACGCACAACCTCCTTCGCACCCGACATCGGACCATGGCGGTTGCCCGAAACGCTTGAGATCAACCAAAGAATGGCAGCAACACAGGCGAGAGGCGCGATCAGCACCAAGACCATGCGCCACTCCCCCAATGCATCCATCAGCGGAGAACATGCCCCCGCGAAGCCCCCTGCGAAGATAGACATGGTAGTGGTATAGAGTGCCGTCATAGCCCCGATGCGCAAAGGGAAGCACTCTTTGATGATGGCAGGTAAGAGCACGTTACCGGCAGATATACCCGCCCCTAAGGCCACCGTTCCCCCAAAGAGGCCCCCGTCGCCACCATAGGACCGCAGCACGATGCCGAGGACCACCATTCCCATGCCCGCGGAAACAACGCGTTTCTTGCCGAACTTGTCAGAGACAGCGCTCATGAGCGCCGAAGAGGCAGCGAAGATGAGCAGAGGTAACGTGGTGAGTAACCCCATGGCGGCCGCACTTAACCCAAGATCAGCTTGCACCGAGAGAGAAAGCGCACCCAGAGATGTGATGGGGGCACGTAAGACCGATGCAGTGAAGAAGATGGCAACCCCGATGAGAAGGGCTTTGGGTTTTTCCTGTCCGCTTTCCATGAACACCATTGTACGCGTTGGATGTCCAACCGCCGCAAAGGCGCTGCTCTTCTGGATCAGTGCATGCGCCTGTGACCGAGAAGTAACGGTTTGATACCTCCCCTACGTCAGTTGGCTAGACATACCTGAGGGCTTACTCCTTGGCTGCTATCTTCATGATAAAGCCAGATGAGACAAGGAGTGAACCATGCATGCAACGATGAAACGGATAGGGATGGCACTGATCGCCATCATCTTCGCAGCATCGATGACCTCGGTCTTCATAGCGTCTTCCACCGCCTTGGCCGAAGATCAACCCATCGAACCTGTCCCTTTTGATGAGGCAAGCAGCACTACTGCTCAAGAACACGATGATTCCTCAGCGGCCATCTCATCATCAGACGGCCAGCAATCCGCTTCGGATGAAACCAGTACGGATGCTGCCACAGACTGCTCCCTCACCCTGGTCTATACCAGCGATCCCACAGGCGAAGAAAGGCCAGGGACCATCTTCGATGACCAAGGTCGCGTGATCTTGGGCACTCGTACTCTTTCGGGCTTCCAAGAGGGGCAGACCGTCAGCGCCTGGGATTATGTGGTGAACATTCCCGGCCATTTCTTCTTCGATGCGTGGCCTGCCCGGATCACCATCTCAACCGATCCCGCCAAGAATGTCTTCACGCTCGTGTATATCAAGCTCTGGAAATACGAATACACCGTTAACTATTACCTGATGACAGGAGCCGACCTCGGTGCAGACAACTGGAAAGATGCTCTCGACACTGGTCATGTAGGATTCTATAAGATGGGGTCTGAGGTCTTCGATGACCAACAATTCGACCATCTCGTGAATGGCGATGCCTACGAATATAAGCTGGACGGCACCTATGTGATAGATACCTATCCGGCGGAGATCCGCGTTGGCACCGATGCTGACAACAATGTGATCAATGTCCTCTACACGCCGGAGTCCCAAAACCTACCGGATGACATGCCACTCCCGGATGACATCGTGCCGCCATCCGGCACCGACACGCCGCCTGCAACCCTGCCAGGTGACACTAATCTAGATGAGGACGACACCACAATGCTACCCCCCGACTTCACCGGTCAAGATCAGGTGCAGATCACCGATGAAATGCTAGAGCATCCCGTAAGCAAGCAAGAGGCCGAGAAGGCGAAGAACGCCTATCTCATGGGTATCCAAGTGGGTTCTGATCTGGCGCAGACCGGTGACCCTGTTCCCGCCGTCGTTGCCCTCTTGGTGGTGATAGCCCTCCTCGCAGTGGTCGGTGCTGTCTACGCTCTGTATCGGCGCAAGCATTCAACCCAGTCTTGACAGGTGAGGCAACAACGATGGCCCCCGGCTCTTCCCTGGAAGGTGTCGGGGGTCTCTCTATTAGGGTTGATGTAAGGATGAAGATGGTCGGGACGACAGGATTCGAACCTGCGACATCCTGCTCCCAAAGCAGGCGCGCTACCAGACTGCGCCACGTCCCGACGCGAGGGGATATTCTAGCACAGAGCCTCTAGCTTGCTGCGGAGTTCTGCAAGCGCTCGACCACGATGGGATATCTTGCTCTTCTCCCCTTGAGGGACTTCTGCGAACGTCTTTTCGCCCCCGTAGGCATCGGGCAGGAAGAATGGGTCATAGCCGAACCCTTCGCTTCCTCGCTCAGCATGACCGATCCTGCCTTCCACTGTACCCTGAGCATCCAGCCGGTTGCCGCCCTCGTCAATGAATACGAGCGTACAGACGAAACGTGCGGTGCGCTCCTTATCAGGCACCCCTTCCAAAGCCGCAAGGAGCTTGGCATTGTTGGCGGCATCATCTGCGCCTTCCCCAGCATAGCGGGCTGACCACACTCCCGGCGCACCATCCAATGCATCCACCTCAAGCCCTGAGTCATCTGCCAACACCGCCATCCCGCTGATCTGATGAGCAGTTGCTGCTTTGATGAGGGCATTCCCCAGGAACGTTTCGGCGTTTTCTACCGGATCCGAATCCACTCCGGCCTCGCGCAGCGTCACGAACTCCCACCCAGGAAGATCCAAGGCGTTCCTGATCTCATCGGCTTTATAGGCATTATTCGTAGCGAGCAAAACTTTCATGAGGTGCCTTCTCCCTCTTCTCGAACTTCATCGAGCATGACCTTCGTGATAGGCGGCGTGATGCCGAGCACCTTCTGAGCCACCCGGGTGAACTTCGTCGCATCATCACCCGTTATCAGCACCTCTACGCCGTCATCTTCGCCCGGGCTGCGCAACTCATCACGTCGAGAGAGGATGGCGCGCACTTCGCGAGCTGTCTCCTCTGCCGAGGAGACCAGTGTCACAGACGGTCCCATCTCCTGGGAGATGAGCTCCTGGATCAACGGATAATGGGTGCACCCCAAGACCAGGGTATCGATGCCCTCTGCGCGCAAAGGAGCCAGATACCCCTGAGCAACCCTCTGGCATTCCTCCTTTAAAGAGAAGGGTGCGGCCTGCGTCGTTCCTTCATCCATCTCTTCGAAACCCGATTCAGCGATGGACACGAACTCCGGTGTAGCCTTCTGGATGACCTTGATCCCTGCATCCAGATGATGGATGGCCTCCCCATATACTCCCTGCTGCACAGTCCCTTCAGTGGCTATGACCCCCACGCGCCGGTTACGCGTCATATGGACCGCAGCCCGAGCCCCTGGCATGACCACACCCACGATGGGAATATCGAAAGCCTGCTGGGCAGCCGGAAGGCCAGCGGCCGTTGCCGTGTTGCAGGCGATGATGATCATCTTGCACCCTCTACGAGCAAGATGGCTGCAGATCTGGAGCACGAAGGCCTTGACCTCCTTCGGCTCACGCGGACCATAGGGGCAGCGAGCGGAATCCCCTAGAAAAACGAACCGCTCATGGGGCAGGCGCTCCCTGAGAGCCTGGAGGACCGTGAGACCCCCCAAACCAGAATCAAAAACACCGATGGGAGCCGCTTGATCAATAATGGACAACGACCACATCTCCCAGTTCGATCATCCCGTACAGGGTCTCTGCGGCAGACAAAGGCAAGTTGATGCAGCCGTGAGAGCCAAAGCCTTGAGCATAGCGCTGGCCGCCGAACGCCGACTGCCAAGTGGCATCATGAAGCCCCACGGAATTCCCCTTAAAAGGCATCCAATAACTGACCTTGCTCTCGTACTCAGGCGTACCTTCGCTGGTCATCTCCCCGATGAGCACCGTCGGGCTCTGCTTATGGTTCAGAGAATACACCCCTGTGGGCGAATCGGTCTTACCCCGCGCACCAGAGACGATGTCGCTCTCCCAGACCAGGTTGCCCTCATCGTCATAGAAGCGTGCATACTGCTCGCTCAGGTCCACATCCACATAGCGCAGGCCCCAATCCTGGGCTCCCAGAGCCGTGAATCCATGGCCGCTCTGCAAGACCGGGATCTCAACCGTGCCGATGGTCCCATTCTGCACCGCTTCGATAGCGGCAGCCTCAAGGGCCTCACCATCCACTTTCCATCCATAGGGACCGCCCGATACGCTGACCTCTTTACCATCAGGGCGGGTGTAGACCCGCTCGCTCCCGATGGTGTTGAATTGATCCCCGATCCCCTCAGCCCAAAGGGCCAGCTCATCGTTGTTGAAGAGCACTTCGAATTCAGGGGTAACGGTCACCCATTGACCGATGGTGGTAGCGTTGACATTGGCAGCCGGAGACCCATCTAGGGTGAAGGTGATATCAGCCCGAGCTAGCTGGTTCGCCTTCGTGCAGGCCTCCATCAACCGTTCGTCCGTGCTGAGGATCTTCGGGTCCAACCGAGCATCCTTCTTGATGACGATATCCTTGTTGAGGTTGAGAACGCCCTCCAACGTGCGCTCGAGCACCTTCTCCGGGTCTAACATAGTACCTTCGGACTCCGGGACGATATAGAACTTCCCCACCTCATCTTTGAACACCACCGCAGCGTCCACTGGCGGTTCTGCCTTGACGTTCACGTCCGCCACGGCCTGCTCGACCACCTGAGAGAGGCTGGTAGCGCTCATAGCCTCAGCCAGAGCAACCGTGACATCATGACCTTCGAAAACTTGAGCAGGCCAGGACCAAGGATTCTGCTCTTGGAGGACGGCATCGGTCACCGAAGGCGAATCCAAAGCCATCCCCGCTTGCTCAGAGGTGATAGAGAGGTTCAGCCCCTGGCCCTTCAGCTTGATGCTATAGTCCCCCACCTTGGCATCCAGCTTCTGAGAAGCGTCATAGGGGGTATTCAGAGAGATGTCAACGGTGGAGATGTTGGTGTTCGGGAAGAAATGCGTGGCGAAGAGCAGGACTCCGCCCAGGTAAACGACGGCCACCACTCCCGCAACAGCGCCAAAGGCGATCCCGAGTCTCCGTGCGATAGAGCGCTTCGAGGTGGACTTATGAGGAGCCTTCTTGGAACCATTCTTGGCCTTCTCCGGAACCGATTCCTGAGTTGTTTGGGCTACATCCTCTGAACCCGCATCAGCACCAGCCGCTTCGAGAGCGGAGGCACCCTCCGACGCAGAGGTATCTTGCGCTGTCTCGGGCTCAGGGGATCCAGGGGTGTCTTCTATGGCCTCTGAGGCTTGGTCAGCCTCTTCAGCCTTCAACTTATCCCTGCGTGCTTTATCCTTCAGCTCAGCCCGCGTAGCCGCATGCTTTCCCTTTGAATGCTTGGCCATGGAGTGCTCATCTTCTGTGTCTTGGCTTCGAACATCTCAACAGTTCGCATATTCTACTCAACAGAAGCACTCTGACCAGCGAGAACACAGGATTATGAAGAATAATCCGCAAGGGGGATCAGCATTGGGCGGGATGCTTGCTCGAAGAGCCTGTATCGTTTCCCTGGGTGCGCAGAGCACTGCCAAAGACGACCGCATCCTCACCGAAGCGATCCTTGAGCGCATCCGTAGCAGCTAGAAGCCCTTTGCGCTTGTCTGCATCCGCGATCAGAGGCTTCTTCTCAGCGTCCCCCGCCTCCATCTGTGATGGGTCGAAGAGGGACCCTTGGAGCTCCTCGATCCCCTTCGTTGTGAATCCGCTCGCACGTACCCCAAGAAGGCGCACGCGCTCCCCGCCTCTCCAGACTTTATCCAACAGCTCGTCTAAATGCACCGCAAGCTCTATCTCATCATCGCTTGGCTGGGGAAGCCCCATCTGACTGTTGCGCACCGATCTATCCTCAAGACGGACCTTCACAGCCAAGGTCCTTGCCTTGAGCCCCTTGCGGCGCAAGCGTCGAGCCACCTTCCCCAACAGCGCGACAAGGGCACCATGGATATCAGCCCGCTCCGTCAGAAGATCAGAGAACGTGGCTTCGTGGGAGACGGACTTCACTGCGCGACCAAGGGATATCTCAGAATCATCCTCGGCTGAAGCGCGCTGGCGCATCATCTCCGCCCTCTGACCGAAGACCTTTTGGAGCACCGGCTCCGGCGCAGCAGCAAGCTCTCCCAATGTCCTGATCCCGTAAGAGGTGAGTCGCTCTTTGGCAGCAGCACCCACTCCACTCAACGCTCCAATGGGAAGAGGTGCCAGGAAGGCGCGCTCGGTCCCTGGGTAGACGACGGTAAGGCCTTGAGGCTTCTCCATATCGCTGGCGGTCTTCGCAACGGACTTCGTAGAACCGAGCCCGATAGAGCAGGTGACTCCCACCTCTTCGAATACCCGCCGCTGGATTCTCTGGACCACGGATACAGGATGCTCCGTATTCACACGCGTAGGCGTGATATCCGCAAAGGCCTCATCGATGGAGACCTGCTCTACATAGGGCGTCTCGTCTCTGATCATATCCATGATCTGGGCAGAGAGCTGTCGATAGCGTTCATGACGACCGTGAGTCCATATGGCATCGGGGCAAAGGCGCACCGCGGTGGCGGAAGCCATGGCACTGCGCACGCCGAAGGCACGAGCCTCATAGGAACAGGTGGAGACCACGCCATGCCGATCAGCATCGCCGCCGACGATCACGGGCTTGCCTCGCCACTCAGGATGGTCCAACTGTTCAACGGAAGCGAAGAACGCGTCCAGGTCCAACAGCATGATAGCCCGCCCCGACCAAGGTCGGAGGAGTTCCCCCATCATATGGGCACCCTGCGCATCTTCCATGGCTCATAGGTATATAAGAAGAGAGCCCCTAGCGTCTAGGGGCTCTCCGGAAAAGCTATAGGATATGCGCATCAAGCCGTCATGGGGATGATCATCATAGCTATAGTGAGGATCACCATACTGACCACGCCAAGAATGATGACGAGCTTCATCACGAACTTGAGCCAGGTAGAGTATTCCACCTTCGCCAACGCAAGGCCACCCATGATGGCACCGCAGGTGGGGGTGAAGAGGTTCACCAAGCCGTTGCCTGCAACCATGATCATGATCATGGTCTCTACCGAGAAATTCAGCTGGTAAGCTAGGCCGCCCATGATGGGGACAGCAACCGTTGCCATACCGGAGCTGGACGGGATGAGGAACGACAGCAGGATGAACAGCAGGTAGGATAGCGGTGCGAAGATGATAGCCGACATGCCACGCAAGCCATCCGCAGCCGTGACTAGGATCCAATCGGACAGGCCGGTGCTGGCCATGAGCACGGTGATGGAGCGAGCAAGGGCGATGATGAGCACAACGGACATCATATCGCCGGCGCCTGCGATGAAGGATTTGACGAACCTATCCTGAGAGATACCGCCGATCAAACCGATGATGAATGACATGATGAGGAACCAAGCTGATGCCTCACCGAAGTACCAAGTACCCAGAGGGGTGCCGGTCAACCATGCAGACCAAGCAGGCGTCACCTCTTCGACAGCCGTATCGGTGCCCTCAACGGTCTCGGGGATAGCCAGCTCAGTACCTGTAGACTCATCGTAGACCGCCGCGATCTCCTCAGCGGTGACCGTGGTGGTGACCTCTTCGGAGGTAGCACCCAAATCGAAGACATCCACACCCAGGTCAGCCCAAGGGATGAAGCTAACGATCATGACCACGAACGTGAGACCAAACACGATGAGCGACCACTTCTGGCGAACGGTCATCTTCTTGGGAGCAGCCGCATCGGCAGTAGCGTCTTCCTCGTCGGATTCCTGAAGACCCCACTCAGCCATCATCTCAGACTGATTCTCCTGCTCTTGCAGGCTGAGGATGGTAGAGCCCTTCTCGGCCTTGACCTTCTTCGCATAGCGCATCACAAAGATGATGGAGATGACCAACGAGGTGATCCAAAGAATAGCGCCCAAAGCTAGGATGATTCCCTGATTGATGACAATGTCAGTACCAGACAGCGAAGCCACAGCAGCACCCACAGCGAAGGGGTTCACCGTGGAGCCCAGAACGCCGCAGCCAGCGCCCAACAGCACAACAGCGCAGCCAACGATGCTGTCGAAGCCCGCAGCAACCATGGTAGCCGCCAACAGCAGATAGAACGGAACCGTTTCCTCCAGCATGCCATAGGTGGTGCCGCCAATGGAGAACAGGGTCATGAGGATGGGGATGAGAACGAGCTCATTGCCCTTGAGCTTGTGAACGAGGACTGCAATGCCTGCATCCAAGGCACCCGTCTCAGTGACGATGGCCAAAAAGCCACCCAAGATGAGCACGAAGATGCAGATGTCGATAGCCTCAATGAAGCCTTGGACCGGTGCGTTCACCACATCAGCCAAAGTGGCACCCGTGATGCCCTCGACACCTACACCGCCCATGATGGCGGTGATGATAGCGAGAGCCACGAGCATGATCAGCAGGATAGCAAAAGCGGATATGCTGCGCTTTTTCCTTTCCTTTTTGGGAGCAGTTGTCTCTGCAGCCATGATTCCCTCCTTGAACGAGCCAGCCCTGAAAGGGAATGGTGGAACAGGGCTGGCCTTGGACTATGTGTTATCAAGCGGTGATGACGGTTCCCGTCTTCCCCGCCAACCCTTCAGCAGCATGCTCAAGGGAGGTGATGAGCGCCTTGCCCTGGGGGTAGGCAGTCAGGTACTCGATGCACGCCTGGACCTTCGGCAACATGGATCCGGGAGCGAACTGGCCCTCTTCGATATAGCGCCGGGCATCTGAGATGGTCATGCAATCGATATCCATCTGCTCAGGCGTATTGAAGTTGATGGCCACCTTTTCTACCGCGGTCAAGATGACGAGCATATCAGCCTTGAAATCTGCGGCCAGCTTCGCACTGGTGCGGTCTTTGTCTATGACGGCGGGGATGCCGTGATAGGAATCATCCCGCTCGATCACAGGAACGCCACCGCCACCTGCTGCGATCACGATATACCCATCATCCATCAGGTCCTTGATGGCGTCGAGCTCCACGATGCGCTGCGGCTTCGGGCTTGCCACCATCATGCGCCATCCGCGTCCTGCATCCTCAGCGAACACCATGCCTGTTTCCTCGGCTCGCTTCTGAGCCTCCTCTTCGGAAAGGAAGGGGCCCACGGGCTTGGTGGGATGTTGGAATGCCGCATCCTCGGGATAGACGACCGTCTGCGTGATGACGCAAGCAGTGGAACGCAAGATGGAACGCTTCTTCAGCTCGCCAAGGAGCGCCTGAGAGAGCTGATAGCCGATATAGCCTTGGCTCATGGCACCGCACTCCGGGAACGGCATCTCAGGAATGGAGGAGTCATGGGTGCTGGCTTCAGCGAAGGCGTTGGAGATCATGCCCACCTGCGGGCCGTTCCCGTGGCTCACGACCACGTTGATGCCATCCGCCACCATGTCGACGATGTGGGAGGCCGTGTTCTCGACGAGCTGCAATTGCTCTTGAGGGGTATTGCCGAGCGCATTACCACCGAGTGCGATAACGACGCTCTTGCCCTCCCCTTTCTGATATGCCATTCCTATCAGCCTCCTCTTACCTCAAGGTTGCATACATGATGGCCTTGATGGAGTGCATGCGGTTCTCGGCCTCGTCAAATACCTTGGAACGAGAGGACTCGAAGACCTCATCGGTCACTTCCATCTCTTTCAAGCCGAACTTCTTGGCGACATCGGCACCGATGGTGGTGTTCTCGTCATGGAAGGACGGCAGGCAATGCATGAAGATGGCATCGTCGGCGGCCATGGCCATGATGTCGGAATTCACCTGGAAGGGAGAGAGCAGCTTGATGCGCTCAGCCCAGATGTCATCGGGCTCGCCCATGGATACCCAGATATCGGTGTAGATGACATTGGCATCCGTGGCAGCAGCCTTGACATCGTCAGTGAGAGTGATGGTGGCCCCTGTCTCAGCAGCGATCTTCTTGCACGTGTCCACCAGCTCTTCCTCAGGCATGAGATCCTTCGGACCACAACCCACGAAGTGCATGCCCATCTTGGCGCAGAGCACCATGAGGGAGTTGCCCATGTTGTTGCGGCAATCGCCGAAGAAGACGAACTTCAGACCCTTGACACCCATGGGGAAGTTCTCCTGAATGGTCATGAGATCGGCGATCATCTGGGTGGGATGGAACTTGTCCGTGAGGCCATTCCAAACCGGCACGCCTGCCACGCTGGCGAGCTCTTCCACGAGCTCCTGAGAGAAGCCACGATACTCGATGCCGTCATAGAAGCGACCGAGCACACGACCGGTATCCTCGATGGATTCCTTCTTGCCCATCTGAGAAGAACCAGGGTCCAGATAGGTGACACCCATGCCCAGGTCCATGCCCGCTACTTCGAAGGAGCAACGGGTACGAGTCGAGGTCTTCTCGAAGAGCAGGACAATGTTTTTGCCCTCAAGGTATCTGTGGGGCACGCCTGCGCGCTTCAGATTCTTGAAATCACGGGACAGGTCAGCCAGATACTGGATCTGGGCGGGGGTGAGGTCGAGGATCTTGGTGAGACTGCGACCACTGAGATTCACTGGCATTTAGGTTACCTGCTTTCTTTCGATGATGCTTCCAATGGGTCGTGGCTGCACCTCCGAAAGAGGCGCAGCCAGTGATGACGTTCGAAACTCGTTACGCGTCTTCGCGCCACAGCGGCATGGACATGCAGCGTGGGCCGCCACGACCGCGGGAGAGCTCAGCAGAGGGCATCTCCAGAACATTGATGCCGTGGTCGCGGAGCACTGCATTGGTCACATCATTGCGCTCGTACACGACAACGGTACCCGGGCGCACGCACAGCGTGTTGGATCCGTCATTCCACTGCTCACGCTCTGCAGCGATACGGTCTCCGCCGCCACAGGGAATGAGCTCCACGGGACGCCCGACGTATTCCGTCAGGATCTCTTCTAGGGTCTCATTGCGCTCGCGCACGTGGATGTCACCGCCCGCAGCAGGCTTGATCTCGAAGACGGTGAGCGGACCCATGATGCCCGGATGAATGGTGAACTTGTCATAGTCGATCTGCGTGAACACCGTGTCCAAGTGCATGAATGCACGAGAATTCGGGATGTTGAACGCAAGGATCGTGTCGATGGGAGAGTCAGACTCGAAGATGTTGTGAGCGATCTGATCGATGGCATCAGGCTCGGTACGCTGAGAGATGCCGATGGCTAGGACATGCTCGTTGATATTGAGGATGTCTCCGCCTTCGATATGGAAGGTGTAGTCACGCTCATAGTACTGCGGCACGCTCTGATAATCCGGATGATACTTGAAGATGTAGTCACCGTAGATGGTCTCACGGTTACGCGTCTGCGAGTACATGCGGTTGATGGAGACACCCTTGCCGATCATCGCGAACGGGTCACGAGTGAAGTAGAGGTTCGGCATAGGAGCGCACACGAGCTTTGAGGCATCGCTCACGAGATCCACCAAGGAATTGCTCTTGTCTGTATGAAGCTCCTGCAGGTTGATGCCTGCCATGGTCTTCAGCACGAGCTCCTTGTTGGTGGGATAGTTATCATCCATGTAGTCATAGATGATCTTCTGGTACTTCTCCGTGCGGATGCCCGCTTCGAAGATCCACTGCTTCAGGAACTTGTCACGCAGCTCAGGGATGGTATCCAAGACCTCCGCCATGAGGTCCTCCAGATACACGACCTCGACGCCCTCATCCCGCAGGATCTTCGCGAAGGCATCATGCTCCTCTTGAGCCACCTTCAGGAAGGGGATGTCGTCGAAAAGCAGCTCTTCGAGCGTGTTCGGAGTGAGGTTCAGAAGCTCATCTCCAGGTCTGTGCAGGAGTACCTTTTTCAGCGGCATAATCTCGGACTCGACATTCACGCCAGCCATGAGGCCTCCTCCTTTCATTCTCAGGAAAGTCATGGCGCTCGCGAATGCAAAGGGCATGGCTCTCCGGTTTCCATGTGATTCTGATTGTAGAGGTCAGATTTTCGGGAGGAAATGTTCACAGCGTCCATGTTTCCAGCCCGTTTTCATACGTTAATAACGAAGTTACTTACGATACACTCAAGATCTGGACGAAGCGGTAACAGCTTCGGAACATACTGGAAAGCTGAGGGTGCCATGCATTTTCCCTTAGATATACTGACATGCTACCTTGATGATCAGGGGGTGGAGATCCTCCACACTCCCGCTCATCCACGCAATACCTTCGATTGGGTGACCGCGGTCTCTGACTTCCTCGTAGGAGACCCGCAACAGGTCATCATCCCCATCCTGGAAGCACCCTGTCCCGCCCTTGCGCGAACCCCGAAGATGGTGGTCATCCGCACCCAAGATGACGAAGGATGGGCAGATGCCATCGCACCGGACGATCTCCTCGTCCGAACCAATCTTCCCGTCTCCTTGCTTGCTGACAGGATCCAGCGCTTCATCCTTTCCATCATCCATTGGAATGACAAGATGGCAGAGATGGTAGATAACGACTGTATCACCATGGACCTCCTGAAGGAGAGCGAACCCATCCTTGGTGCCTATATCGGGCTCTCGGATTCCACCTTCTCCTATATCGCCCATACCCCGAATATCGTTCCTTTTGATGAGATAAGCTGCTATTTCGTCAAGAACGGGAATTACCCCTTAGAAGCCATCCGCCAGATCCGCGACATGCGGCTTCCGGCACGCTGGGAACACCAAGACTGGACCCAGGTGGTCAATAAGCCCAACCTCCTCATCCCCTACCCCACCATGAATCGGGTGATCAAGCGCCACGGTGCCTATGCCGCTCAGGTGCTCCTGGTGAGCAAGGAGCGGATCGGTGCCACTCAGCGGTTCCTCTTTGACCTGCTCTGTCAGAAGCTGGATGCCTGCTTGCGTCGCCATTGGCGTGTGGAGAACCCGCTCGAGAGCGACTACGCCTACTTTTTGGAAGAGGTGCTCAAAGGAAACACCTATGGGGACGAGCGATTGGCCGAACGGGCAGAGATGCACGGGATACCAACCCAGGGCATCTTCGAGGTGTGCGTCGTGGAGAACAGCTGGAGGATAGGATCTGCGGATTACCTGGCCAAACGCATGCTAGAGCAAGAGCCTCGCTGTAAGATCGCCATTGGTGATGGAGATGTGGCTATCCTCCTGTGCGTGAGCCTGGAAGAAGCCGAGCAGTTCGCTGATATAGAGGAGAATGTCTTCCAAGCTGCTGTGAGGATGGGTATCGAGGTGGGGGTATCCGAACGGATGGGCAGTCTCGAGCTTGCCTCCCTCGCCTTCGAAGAGGCGCGTATCGCCTTGAAATACGGGAGCCTCTATTCGAGTCGCTATGTCGCCTTCGATAGCAACGAGGCCCTCACCCGCACCGTTTTCCGCTTCCAACGTTACTTCACCTATTGCGCTCTGGATCAATTCGAGCACAATACGAAGTTCGTGAGCCGTCTGCTCGTCAGCCGCAACCCCTTGGTGCGTCTTCAGGAAGCGGATCGGAAACGAGGGAGCAATGACTTCGAGATCCTGCGAACCTACCTCTACTATGGAGGTCGCATCAATCTCATCTGCGAGATGATGCACATGCATCGCAATACCGTGCTCTACCGGCTGGAGAAGATACGAGAGATAGTGAAGGAGGACCTCACCGATGGGGATGTGCGCCAATACCTGCGCACGCTGTTCTTCCTCACAGGATGAGACCGCATCAAGGCTCTGTACTATACTGGGGCCTCTCAAGCGAAGGGTGAGATATGTTCGAAGATGAGAAGGGTAACCGGCCTGGGGACTGGATGCACAAGAACCAGCGCACCAAGGAGTCCGTTAACCGCATCATAAAAGACCCGAACACGAAGAAGTGGTACCAGGAAACGTTCTGGATCGTGGTGTTCTTGTTCTTATTCTGGCCTGCAGGAATCATCCTAGCTTGGAGGTCAGATTGGCCGTTGGCGGTGAAGATCATCGTATCTGTGCTGGTAGCCATCTATGTGGCCATAGCCTATATGACCCTCACCCAAGCCCCCTCTGCCTGATCAACCTCTACTGAAAAGGTGCGCGGCATCGTTGCACTCGGGTGAACCATGCACGACAGGTTGCTCGTAGGGGCGGATCGCGATCCGCCCGATGTTGCACCCGGATGAACCCTACACGTCAGGCTACCCGGCAGGTGCCACAACATGTATTTGTCGTAGGAGCAGTGTCAGCATTCACATAAGGATTGACTGAAAATGCGTCATCTGAACTGGTAAAAGATGGAGCCAGCGACAGGAATCGAACCCGCAACCCACTGATTACAAATCAGTTGCTCTACCGTTGAGCCACGCTGGCACCCTACGAACGTTCGCCCATTCTAGGGGAAACCGCAGGCTTCATCAACCATGGCGCAGGGCTTGCGGGGCAGTCTCCTGCATTTCCGTCAGGTTCTTCCAGAACCGCTTCGGCATCAGCTGACGACGCAATTCTGGGTTGTAACGCGAACTGATGGAGACCGAATGGTAGAACGTGCGCCAAGCCTCCTCCATGAGCACTTCCGAGGCCGCCTGGTCCGGCAACGTCAGATCATGCTCGGAGACGTAAGCTAACTGCTGACGCTTTCCATCCCAGATGCCTGCCACCCCATGCACTTCATCGTAGAGGATGAAGGGTTGGATGCTGAAACGCTCCACGAAGTGCTCCAGGACCAGAGGGACCACGGAATCCCTCGGGTTCACCCGAGCGAACCACACCTCTCCCCGCTCATCCTTCAAATGCTGGAACCGAGCGAACTGGCGCATCTTCTCACATTCAGCCCCAACGGAGGTGATGAGGTCATGAAGCGCCTTGACCTCAGGAGTGCCCAGATCATCCAGCAAGCGCTTTCGCTGAGGTGCCCTATCCATGGCATAGCGAACGAACCGGTAGATGATGGTGGGCGCATCCTGCCGACCAGAACAGGTAGCCCGCAATACCGCCCACTTTCCGTAGGACCCCAGCCGCCGCTTCAGACCTGCAGCAACCCGCTGCGCATGCTCTTCGGAGGTGGGGATGAATAGCGCCTGCTGCAAGAGGCGGGGTTGGTAGTCTGCCTCACGCACCACCTCAGAAGGTTCCTGCCGGTTGCTATAGGAAGCGAAAATGGCAGAGAACAGGCCTTCGGCCGTACCGTCGAAGACATATGCCACCTCATCGAGGAGCTCTGCAGATGCAGCCGTCACTGAACCCCCTCAGGGCTAGATAGCCGAGGCATTCCTGCCGTCAAGCGACCGGGATCAGAAGCGAGTGAGGGGTCATCGAAGAGGCTGAGCTGTCCCGGAAAGACCTTCCCAGCCCTGCGGCCGTGTTGACCGCCCTCGATCCTGCTGGCTATGAGGGGCCGGATGGCTTCCTGGGTGTATTCCACTCCCTGGCCCATATAGCGCCCATTGCAGGTGATGAAATAGCGCGCCCGCTTGAATGCCACTCCCAGCTTGCGCACCTCTTGTTCCCCCAGGGTAGAGCGACGACGCGCCCGCTGGATCAGCTTCGCGCCGCGAACACCAATGCCAGGCACGCGCAGAAGCATCTCATAGGAGCATGTGTTCACTTCCACAGGGAATTCGTCCAGATGGTCCAAAGCCCAGGCCGCCTTCGGATCAAGGTCCCACGCCAGGTTAGGATGAGCCTCATCCACGATCTCAGAAACGGAGAACCCGTAGAAGCGCATGAGCCAATCAGCCTGATAGAGCCTATGCTCCCGGTCAAGCTGGATATGGTCAGAGGAAGGCAGCCGCGCATCCTGGACGATAGGTAGATAGGCGCTGAAGAAGACGCGCTTGAGCTGCATCTTTCCATAGAGGGAGGCAGTTAAGCTCAAGATCTGGCAATCTGTTTCCGGCGTAGCACCGATGATCATCTGGGTAGACTGCCCCGCAGGAGCAAAGGCCCGCGCAGCCCGCTTCGGGCGGCTGTCTGAGAGGTACACCGTCTTCCGCTTGCGCACGAGAGCCCGCGATTCCGCATCCTCAGCGATGGACTCGCTGATACGGCGCATAGGGCTTAACACGCTTGAGCGCGTCTTATCAGGGCAAAGAAGCCTCAAGCTCTTCTCGGAGGGTAGCTCAACGTTCACCGAGAGCCTGTCAGCCAGAAGGCCCAGGCGCTCTACCAGTTCCAAGGATGTATTCGGGACGGTCTTCGCATGGATATACCCACGAAAGCCATAGTCTTCGCGCAGGATGCGCAAACAAGAGATCATGAGCTCTGTGGTGCGGTCAGCATCCCCTATCACCCCAGAGCTCAGGAAGAGCCCTTCTATGCAGTTGCGCCGGTAGAGGCCGATGGGGAGATCCGCCAGCTCTTGGGGTGTGAAGCTGGTACGCACCACATCCGCATTGCTGCACCGATTGACGCAGTAGGCGCAATCATAAACGCAGACATTGGTCATGAGCACCTTCAGAAGCGAGATGCAGCGACCATCTTCCGTGAAGCTGTGGCAACAGCCTGCCTGGCTGCTAGCGCCCAATTGACCACGCTTACCTGCCCGGTCAACTCCAGAAGAGGTACAGGCCACATCATACTTGGCCGCGTCAGAGAGGATCTCCAGCTTCTGGAGGATGTCCATGGCATGCTCCCAAACATCTGTTCTAGCGAATGTTTGTTCGCATGATAGCCCTCTTGGTCAGGGCGGTCAAATAGAAGAGCGCTATTCCTTACGCCCCATATTGGTCATAGTAGGTCCGGATGGCAACCTGCTGCTCTTCGGTGAGCCTGCCGCGGGCGCTCAAGTCCTCTACCACTTCCGCCATGGTCACGATAGCCGCCGTAGGGAACCTGTAGGTCTCGGCCACTTCTTGGAGCGCTGCCACCTTGCCACCCCGCCCCACCTCTTGACGATCCAGAGATACCATAAGGCCCACCACTTCCACATCAGCAGCCGCCTTGAGGATGGGATAGGTCTCCTGGATGGACTTACCGGAGGTGGTCACATCCTCCACGATGAGCACCCTATCTCCGTCCTTCAGATCAGACCCCAAGAGGATGCCCGTATCCCCATGATCCTTGATCTCTTTTCGGTTGCTGCAATAGCGTACGGATGCGCCGTAGAGGTCTTCCAAACCGATGGCCGTCACCACCGAAAGAGGGATGCCCTTGTAGGCCGGACCGAAGACCACATCGAAATCAAGGCCGAACCGCTCATGGATGGCCTGGGCATAGTACTGGCCCAACCGCTTGAGCTCAAATCCGGTCACATAGGCGCCTGAATTCATGAAGAACGGAGATTTCCTTCCGCTCTTGAGCGTGAACTCCCCGAACTTGAGCACATCGCTCTCTACCATGAAATCGATGAATGCGCGCTTATAGCTCTCCATGAAAGCACCTTTCTCCTGGGTCAGAACACGCACCTTCTCATGCATGCAGGTCGGTCAACGCAAACCGGGGAACATGATAATATGAAACCCATCTGCATCACCCCCTTGGAAGGCAAGCGCTTGACCACATTCATCGCCCATTACAAGTCCTTGGATTCCCAAGTGGACCGAGCCCGCGGGCTCTTCGAGTTCGAGAGCTCATCGCGCATGGGGTCGAAGGGCAATGCTCAGGACGCACGCATCCGCATGTTCGAGCTGTTCGGCAATGATGCCCTGGCCTGGAGCATAGAGAAGATCGAGCGCAAACCCGCCAAGGAGACCCAATCGAACGGGCAGCTGGAGTTGGACTTCAGAGCCCCCGTCAAGAAGCGCAAGCGCAAGCGCGAGTACTGGTAGGAGCGAACCATGAAGAAACGTGACATCAAGTTCCTGAAAGAGCTCGTAGAGACCCCCTCCCCCACCGGATCTGAGGAGAAGGTGGCCGAGCTCGTGCGCCAGCGCCTCTCAAGCGTGGCGGATGAGATCCACACCGACACCATGGGATCGGTCCATGCCATCCTGTCCAGCAACCTGAGCGGCTACACTCCCGCAGCATCAGAGGCTGAGATCGACGGCTTCGAGGATGCTGGCGAATACGAATTCGTCGAAGAGACCCTTGCAGAGGATGGCGAAGGGGTACAGATGGCCTCTCCCGTCTTCATGCTGGCGGCTCACATGGATGAGGTGGGCCTCATGGTCCGCTACATCTCAGATGATGGCTTCCTCTCTGTCTCCCCCATCGGCGGCGTAGATGCCGCCATCCTGCCTGGCATGCGCGTAGATGTCCACACCCGCACGGGTATGCTACGCGGCGTCGTGGGCCGCAAGCCCATCCACCTCATAGGAGCCGATGAGCGCAAGACCGTCACCGCCTTGGATGACCTAGTGATAGACCTAGGCATGCCCGCCCATAAGGTGAAGGCGAAGGTGTCAGTGGGAGATGCCATCACCTACGGTGTAGGGTTCGAGCGCTTCGGCCGTGATATGGCCGTGTCCAAATCCTTCGATGACAAGAGCGGCGTCTTCATCGCCTGCGAGGTGATGGAACGTCTTGCCGAGAACGGTCAGATGCGCGGAACCTACATCGCCGCCATCACCACCCAAGAAGAGATCGGCACCCGGGGAGCCACCACCAGCGCCTATTCGGTAGACCCTGATGTGGCCGTGGCCTTCGATGTCACCCACGCTACTGATTATCCCGGGATCAACAAGACGAAGCACGGAGATATCCGCTGTGGATCGGGTCCGGTCATCGCACGCGGGCCGAACATCAACCCCTTCGTGTTCGAGCGGCTGGTAGCCGCAGCGGAAGCAGAGGGCATCCCCTATCAGCTGGAAGCAGAACCGGCTGCTACGGGCACAGACGCCCGGGCCATCCAGATATCCAAGGGCGGCGTGCCCACCGGTCTGGTATCCATCCCCCTGCGCTATATGCACACGCCCAATGAGACGGTCTCCCTGAAGGACATCGATGCCACCATCCGCCTGCTGGTGCGCTTCGCCTTAGACCTCGAATACGATGCCAGCTTCGTTCCGGGGATCTCTGCCCAAGTGGAGCGCCCCAACGCTGGTCGCGCAGAGAAGAAGCCGGTAGACCCAGAGAAAGCCCTCAAGAAGATGTCGGCCAAGCTGGAGAAGCTCAACGCCCGCATCGCAGAGTTGGAAGACGAGAACAGCCAAATGGCAACCGTACAGAAGGCTCAGCGAGAGCTCTTCGAGAAGTTGAGCCGCCGCCAAGAAGAAGCGGATGAGACTGCAGGAGCAGAGGAGAAGGCTGCCGCGGGAGCCCATGCTGCCAGCGCAGAGCCCTCGGAGAACCGCTCAGGAGGTGCTGTACCAGCCTATGGCAGCAACAACACCGCCTTCGGATACAACAACACTCCCTATCCCTATCAGGCATCCCCCCGGCCCACTTATGGCGAAGCCCCCTTCGAGCGCCAGCAGCAGATGCGAGCAACGGAATTCGGAGGACCTGAGACCATCCCCCATGGCTGGGGAGGCCAGCAGGGACGCAGGCCCGCCCCCACCTTCGCCGCCCCCAATGCCGCCAAAGAGGCCTCTCAGGGGATCATCCCGGGCAAGGACACGCTGACCATCATCCCCACGGATGAGACGGATAGAGAAGGAGCCTCTGCCTAAGATGGGCAAGCGAGAAGAGAAGACCATCGCGAAGAACCGCCGCGCTTTCCATGACTATGAGATCCTGGAGACATTCGAGGCAGGGATCGAGCTGACTGGCACTGAGGTCCGTTCGCTGCGTGACAACAACGCCCAGCTCACCGATGCCTTCGCTCTCATCCGCGGCGGTCAGGCCTGGCTCAACAACCTGCACATCGCTCCCTTCCAACATGGCAACATAGCCAATGGAGACCCTGACCGGCGCCGCAAGCTCCTCCTGCACAAGAAGCAGATCCGCTACCTGGCTGAGAAGACCCAGGAGAAGGGGCTTGCCGTCGTTCCCCTGAAGCTGTATTTCAATGATCGCAACCTGGTCAAGGTGGAGATAGCTCTGGCCCGAGGCAAGAAGCTCTACGACAAGCGAACCTCCCTCAAGGAGCGGGATGTCAAGCGGGAGATAGACCGGGCGCTCAAAGACCGCAGCCGGTAAGCCAGGACGCGCTGCACCAGGTTACGTCTCAGCAAGAGGCGTTCGCATCTGCCGCCGCTCTCTGCCAGCTGTGGTATACCAAAGACCAGCGATACAAACCGGGAAGAGGAGGCATCATGGGCCTAGACGAAGAGCTGCAAGGCTTAGAGGAGTCCGGCGAGACCCAAGCTGAGTGGACAGACCAAGAGACAGAGCTCCAAGATGCCCAGGATAATCTGGATGAGTATCTCGGGGCTGATGCCATGGAATCTGACCAGGAGCATGCCTTTGCTAGCTTCAGCACCGAAAACGAAGCTGACTACAACGGCTATGACCCCACCGAGGTTGAAGAGGCTGAGAAAGAGGGGGCATCAGCCGATGCGCTCCATTCGGAAGGCTATCATCTCGAAGATACTCATGACCTGGAAGAAGAGGTCATCGAGATGGAGATAGAAGATGAGGACATCTATGCCTACCTCGTGGATGAGGATGACAACGAGATCGGCTTCGTTCTGATCGATGAAGAGGGCAACGAGCAGGAGTATTATTACGTGGACATGGATGACTACGTGGTGGTAGATGATGGCTCCGAAGATGACCCTGACCCTCACACGAAAGTGGTCCGCGCCGAAGACGGTGAGGAATTCGACTTGGGGATCAGCCGAGAGGGCATCGAAGAGGCTACTCAGGATGCCAATGCCATCTACAAGGACGGGATCGAGATAGCCGCTGAATTCAAGGGCATCATGTCGGACATCAGTGACTCCATGAGCTTCCTGAACAAGAAGAAGTAGTCCTTGACTTGGGCGCTTAGCCCAGTAGAATGGTCTATCTACCTGCCTGGGGGCGACTGGTTTCGACATGGCAGGTCTGAGATGAGGAGCAAGCCGTGGTCTCCTCGCCACGCTAAACAGGGGTACTGTCAAAATTAATTGGCAAAGCTAAGACTCAGAGCGCTCCGGCGCTCGCCATGGCTGCTTAAACAGCAACCATCCGCTGAACTCAGAGATTCCCCGGTCTGAGGGAAGCGTCATCTTAAGGGGAATGCTCTGCATCACGTAGCCCGTATGGATGCAGCTAAGATGGAACGGGCTCGGAGGAGCAACGCTTGTTTGCGAGCCGCACTCCTCCCAAACCTTGAGCGCAAACTAAGCTTGTAGCGCCTCATCGAGGATCTGGTATGGACCGGAGTTCGATTCTCCGCGCCTCCACCATAAGAGAATCATGAACCACCCTTCAAAAGGGTGGTTTGCCCTAGGCCTATAAGGCCAAGG
>CAJUQK010000012.1 GCA_910588205.1 uncultured Eggerthellaceae bacterium | reverse complement strand
GCGCGGCGATCCTGGCATTCTTCGCCGGCATCGTCTGCTACGCCGTGCTGTTCGCAAGCTAATTCGCCACGCGCGACAAGCCACTTTATTCCAAACCCAAAGATACCCGAAGAGCGCCGGCGTCCGCCAGGGCATGGAGACGCGCGCTCCTACCGGCATCTGCGACAGAGAGGAGTTCTGTTGATACAGCTTCGCGAGGTAAGCCTCACCGTTAAAGGAAAGCGCCTTCTCAACCACCTGAATTACGATTTCCACGACGGCAAGGTATACGGATTGCTCGGCCCCAACGGCGCAGGCAAGACAACGCTGCTGAAGACCATGATCGGTCTCACGGCCAGCGAGGGAAGCGTCTTCATCGATGGGCATCCAGCGCGCGCCGAGGAATTCGGATCCCTCATCGAATATCCCGCGTTTTATCCACGCCTGACTGCCCGGGAGAACCTCGACCTCCACATCCGCTATCGAGGAGACAGGGGCGTCTCCTCGGAAGAAGCCCTCGCCATGGTGGGGCTCGCCCATGCATGCGACCTCCAGGTAAGGAAGATGTCGCTGGGCATGCGACAGCGCCTTGGCATTGCGCGGGCCTGCCTCGGCTCGGCGCGCCACCTGCTACTCGACGAACCGACCAACGGACTCGACCCCCTGGGGATACGCGATGTGAGGAAGCTGCTCCAAGGTCCGCTGCGCAAACCTGACCGGTGCATTATCGTCTCCAGCCACAACCTGAGAGAGGTCGCCGCCATCGCCGATGAGCTGGTGTTCGTGCGCGGCGGCAGCATTGTCGCAACTTCTCCCGACGTAGCAAACGCAGACGCACTGGAGACCCTGTACGAATCAGCATTCAAGTCGCCTCAAGAGGAGGTCCTGCAATGAAAACTCTTATTCGCAACGAGTTTTCCAAACTCAAGAGGGATCGCACGCCGTGGTTCCCGCTGATTCTCGCGCTTCTGCCTGTGGTCACCGGCACCGCCGCGTGCATTATAGGGGGCAAAGGCAATGCCGAAGAGATGATCTTCTTCGTTAACAACCAGTTTGTCATGTTCTTCCCCATGGCCGTGTTCATACTGGCCGGCTCACTGGTGTGCCGGGAGTGGCGTGATGGAACCTGCCTCGTGTGGATGAGCTACGGCATAGCGAAAAGCCGGATCATTCTGGCGAAAATGTTTGTGGGCGTGGCGCTTACGACGGCTATTGCAGCCGCCGAATTCGGCGCACTCGGGCTTTTGTGCGCGTTCCTTCCCCATGGCCTTGCCACCTGGGTGGCCTTTGCGCCCGGCTTCGCGCTCGAGGCGCTCTCTATCATCGTCGTGGGAACATGCGCGGGCACCCTCGTCGCCTCCCTTTCGCGCAGCACCGTGGCGGTCAGTGCTCTCGGAATCGCCTACGGATTCGTCTCGTGCTTGTTCATCGGAACTGCATGGGGATGCCTCATGCCGGGATGCTTCGCCTACCGCATTGCCATGGCGTGCCTCGATCCGAGCACGTACTACGACGCCCCCATGGAAGCCACCGTCGCAGGAGCGGCGGCGAGCGCCATCTGGTGCACAGCATTGTTCCTGGCAGCGATGCTCGTCTTCCAAAGACAGAGGGGAGTGGAGGAATAGGCGGCTTCTCCACACGACTCGTCACTTGCCAGAACCAACTTCATGCAAAGGCGGGAGACAGGCAAAAGCCTAGATAAACCAGGGTCAGTCCCGACAGGACTGGCCCTTACAAAGTACAAGAAGAGGTCAAGGCGAGGTGCACTGCTTCAAGTACCGTGCTTTTGCCGGCATCGTTATCTCCCACAAGAATGTTTAATCCATCTTTGATCTCAAGCTCGAACGACCTGAATGCCTTAAACTCGCGGATTCTTGCCTTTGGGATATGCATAACGCTACACCCCCCAATCATACGAAGCTGTTGATTTCAGACTCAAGTCGACCGATCTCCGACATCAGCTCGTCGAAGATTGGTGCTTCTCCGAAAATCATGTTCTGCATCGATGCGTAATCTTGCTCGACTAAGGGTATTGAGCCGTCCGGAGGCATGAGCCTCATCGTTCCAGGAGCAAATAAATCGTAACGCGCCGCATTCGAGCGCCAGAACGTCATCTTGAAATCAACAACGCTTTTGAGAAGGTCTTGGTCACCGAGCGCCTTTTCTTTGACATCAGATTGCGCCAGTTTGTAGAGGTCATAGTAGTGGCGGGAATACCTGGACGGAAATCTCCCGTTTGTGCGAAATGCCTCCTTGTGCAGGATGGTCGCTTTTTCCCAGAACGTTCTTTCAGGAGAAACGGTCAGCACAGCTGTTGCCGGATGGGCGAAGGCCGCCGGGAACTCCTCCGCGATATAGGGGCTGATACGCGCCACTGTTGTCGGCGTCCAGGCAGCCAGAGCCCCTGTCTCTAGGCGAATCTCCTGCAGAATAGAGTCGTCCGAGAACGACTGTGGGTAAAAGAATCTGAGCGTCTGCGGATCGTCTTCATCAATGCGCAGCGCCGCATTCGTAATATTCTGCTCGGCAAGATATGCCTGCATCTCGGGCATCAGGTTGTCGCGCAGGAATATCCCAGCGCGCTCGTTGATCTGTCTAACGAAAGCGTCTTGTTTGGTGTTGCTCCTCTTCTCCCAAGGCTCTTTCTCCTCGTACCCCAGAAGCCTCCAATCGAAAATCAAATCAATATCCTCGGAGAAGCGCTCGATGAGATCGAAACCCTTCGAGAGGCTCGTTCCGCCCTTGAAAGCAAAGAAGTCCCTGAACGCAGATTCCGAGAAGAGATAGTCGAGTGTCCAGCAGACCCAGAAGTCCTTCTCGACTATGGCCGGGTGCATTCCCTTCCCCCGCGCGGCAACAACAAGAGCATCGGCGCGGTCGTCCTGCGGCAACGTCGCGAATTCACGCATGCTGAGGCCTCCTCTTCTGCATATCCCTAATTGCAGTTCTCACCCACGACGTTGCGTTGCGGGTCTCTGATGTCAGCTTCTCCATCTGAGAATCATCGAGCCGTGAGGAGATGGTATCCAGCTTGTCCTGCGTCACCCCATCTTTGCCAAGCGCCTTCAACGCCTGAACCACGGTGGCCGCAACCGGACTGAGCCTCGACAGATCGCGATTGGCCGTATGCTGGAACTCGATAGTGTAGGGGCCGTACTGGTAGGTTCGATACGGTCCATCGCTTACATAGCGCACAACCGACGGCACTTGGGAATCGATACCCAGCCTATTGAGGGCAGTGTCGCCATATGGCGCAATGCACCATTCGAATTTACGAGCGAGAGCCTCAGCTATCTCATCGGGGCTAGCAGGCACCTCCTTATCAAGGAAAGCGCTATATCGCGGTTTGCGATAGATTCCTCGCATCGGGCGCTCCAGCTCTCCGGCTTTCACCAATCGCGACAACGCCTTGCGGACAGAGTCCGCCGATCCCACTTCAGCGAAATCGGACGGCACAAAGACCTCCCCCGGTTTTGCCCCGGAGAGCAGCTCCGCGATTGCTTTTTGCTCACCCATCTCTCCGTCCTTTCGTGTCACAAAAACTATATCATTTTTGTGACAGGCATACCAGCTGACATGCAGGCTTCTCCCCATAATCTGCGGTCGATATCGCCATCTCAATCTGCCAGACGCGTCCGGCATGTTCTTTTTCGCGATACAGTCTCCCCATTTACAGGAGTGCCCCTTTGCGCAGCGCGCAACCCGGCACAAAAGCGCAAGCGGAAACATCGCGGGCGCTAGGGTATACTTGCCGCACATCGTCATGCTTGCTACGCGCCAGTGGCAAGCGTGTCATGCCCTCCTACGTCATGACCGGCGGCAACATCCAGATAGAGAAGTCCAAAGTGCAAAATGATCACCGAGGACACCGTGGAGATGATCGGGCTCATCGGAGCCTAGAGGCCCCTCCTCAACAAGCGGTCAGGGAGAGCAGCGGCCTAGATACGCACCGCATCGCTCCTGAGTTGCGGCTTCATCGGAAACTACGCATCCGTTCCTTGCCAGCCCCTGCGCTCGATGGGATAATCCATGCATTCGAGTAATCGTATCGACAGGAACAGCCATGAAGCTCTGCATTGGGGAGGCTCCGGACGCATACAGACGAGACGCTGACCGGAGCGAAGCCTGATAAATCGTCGGCCTGCAACCCGCCACGGGTTGCTTCGGCTTGCGCAGATGAACGATGGGCACGGGAACGGGCATGCGTCCGTTCCCTTTTTGTTCTCACCCCATCGAAAGGCTTTCCATGTCAGAATCCACGAATCACGCGCCGTCCCTCTTGGAAGGAAGCGCCACAAGACGCCTGGCGGCGTTCTCTGCTCCGCTCGTCGCGGCGAACATCCTCCAATACATCTACCAGTTCGTCGATATGGGCGTCGTTGGTAACGCCGTCGGCGAGTCGGGGCTCGTCGCGGTCAGCAACGCCTCCGCCATCGTCTTCATCATCAGCTCGATTGCCATAGGGCTCATGTCGGGCTGCACCGTCGCGGTGGGCGACCGCGTGGGCGCTCGCGACGAGCAGGGGCAGCGCCGCGCATTCATCGCATCCCTCGGAGTCGCCCTTCTGGGAGCTGCGGCTATAACCTTGGCGGGGACGGCGCTCGCGCACCCCGTCTTCTCGCTCATGGGAGTCCCGGATGCGTCGCTCGCCCAGACGGTCGCCTATCTCGAAGTGATTTCCCTAGGAGCGGTCGGCCTCTTCCTGCTCAACGCGGCGTGCGCGTTCTTGCGGGCGCAGGGAGATTCCGCCGGCCCTCTCGCTATCATGGCCTTCTCCGCCGTGGCGAACGTGGTTCTCGACCTCGTTCTCATAGCTTGCGTCGGCCTCGGCGTGGTCGGAGCTGCCGTTGCGACCGTGGCCGCCCAAGGTGCCGGAGCGGTCTTCGCCCTATGGCTCGCGCGGCGCAGGTACGCCTCCGCCCGAGGCGTGCTCTCTTCCGCGCGAAGCACCCGTGAGCGCAGGGAAGTATTCGCAAGCGCACGGGCTGTTCTTCGCGTCGGCGTTCCCATGGCCGTGCAGCAGGCCGTCATCAACCTCTCCTACGTCTTCGTGACCGCGTGGCTCAACTCCTACGGCCCGACCATCGCAGCCGCCTCCGGAGTCGGCCTCAAGATAAGCACCATCGCGGGGCTTCCGTGCTGGGGCATCGGACAGGCTATCTCTGCATCGGTGTCGCAGAGCATCGGAGCTGGGATACCCAAACGGACGGCCGCGTTCGCCAGGTCGGGCTGCCTTATGTCCGTCGCCGTCACCGTGGGCATCCAGATCGCCGTGCAGCTCGGCGCGGAATGGTTCGTCTCGCTCTTCGGGGAGTCGAGCCGAGAGCTCACCGAGGCGGCGGTCCTCTACCTTCGCATCACCTGCAGCGTGAACGGGGTCTTCTACGCGGCGATGTACGCCCTCGACTCGTTCGCTTTGGCATCAGGAGCGCCGAAGCTCGCCCTCGCCAACTCCCTTATCGACGCCTTCGCCATGAGGGCTGGCCTGGCATGGCTCCTGTCCGTGCCGCTTGGATATGGATTCATCGGCGTTTACATGGCCCAGGCGGCAGCGCCCGTGGTGCCTGCCATCGTAGGATTCGCGTACCTTCAGCTATGGGCGAAGAAGAACTTGCGGAGATAGCAGGCGCTCCGATAGCGGAGAGAGCTCCATGCTCATAGAAGACAGCCGGGACGCAGCTGCGCTCATCGAGGCCTCTCGTGCCAGATGTCTTGACGATCTGGACGCGCTCCTGGAGAAGGGCGGGGACGAAGCGGTGCCGCAGCTCGTCGGCTACGTCAAGGCAAAGGGGCTTCTGCCGGAGGAACGGCCTGCGCCCGCCCCCAGAAAACCTGCGGCTAGATCGGGCCTTCGTCCCGTCGGAAGGAGGCGCCAGGATGATGCAGGAATACGTATTCGCCAAGACGTTCAGGACAAGCGAAGAGAAGGGTCCGAAAGGTGATAGTCAAGGCTTACTATTCGGGCGGTCGCATCGACGTGTTCGACACCGACCGCATGACCGACGGTGTGCCGCAGCCGGGAAACCTGCTCACCAACTACACGCTCGACCTCTCCGACGTGAACGGCGAGAGCCTGTGGCTCTGCTCCTACTACTGCGAGGCAGCCCAAGCATACAAGGACGAGAAGGGGCCGAAGGACCTTCCTGTGGCCCGCAGGCGCGACGGTTGGAGCTTCCTTCTCGCCGACGCCGAGGACATGCAGAGGATCAATCGCGTCACTGTGGACGGGGAAACCATACTCGCACAGATAGCAGGTGAGCTCGTGGACGTGTCGGCGCTATCGTGGGCATGTGACGTGGCTGATGTGTTCGGGCCTCAGGTTGAGGAAGCTCATAACCTCTTGGCAGCAACCGGTGCAAACGCCCTTGCTGACATAGGGGTACCCGCCTCAATCGCGCATCGCCTCGCAATGAGCGTCGATCAGGGGAGCAAGGAACCCCTAAGATTCTGATGCCAATACCGTCCGGCCGCTCAATGAACCGACCCGAGTTGTAGCCTAATTCCAAACAGCTGGTCAGCAACTTCGGCACAACAACCGTGAGAGCATGGTTCTTAGCCGCGCATTCTCTTCATCGTGCTCAAAGAAGAAAGACCTGTCGACCCCCTCGACATCCCCCATCGCCTGCTTCAGGCAGTTCCTACCCTCTTCCGTATTCAAGATTGAATTGGCCCGCATGTCCGCTTCGTGCGGGGATCGACGAACGAGCCCTTTTTTCTCCAATAGCCTAACGGTAGAAGACACGGTCATCGCATCAATCATGGAGAAATCCGATATCTTCTTTTGGGTGATGCGCTCTCCTTGCTCGGAAAGCTCCTCGACTACAGCCAGGATTACGAACTGGGTATGCGTGAGGTTGTATGGCTGAAGCGCCTGCTTGACCTCTCTGTGCCAAAGCATATAGGTTTGCCAAAAGAGCAAGCCAGTGCTGTCTTTATGATTTTCGCACTCTGCAAACTTCATGACAATCCGTCACATGGAAAGGAGCTTCTTCAGGCAGCCGGCAAGGCCTGCGGTAATGCCTTTTCCTATGTTATCCATCTGGCTCTCTTCTCCACCATCAATGGTGACGGCATGTGTGATGGTCACGTTGCCCGCATCTTCCTCCAAGGCGTGCTCAAAGGTGATCGTCATTGGCCCCATCTCAGATTTTGTAGTGAAGCCCTTCATTTGCGAGCATTCGACCAGAATGAAGGGCAGGTCAGGCCCATGCGACATCTCCATGACGCCATGAGTGCCGGCGGAGAACGGTCCAGACAGCCGCACGGATCTTACTCCGCTATCCCATGTACTCCATTTGCTGACATCAGAGTACAGATCCCAGATCCTGTTGATATCGGCTTGGCCGGTAGCAGATTCTTCATAGTAAAACATGCAAAGCCTCCTATTGGTAAGTACACTTATAATAAGATAACTTACTTTATAGAAGGATGCAATAGGCGGCTTATAGATGATCGTGGAGTCTTAAAAGACTGCGATTTTGTTGCCGCAAGTCCGCCATGGGCAAAAGCCCGGAGCATCGGCAACTCAGGGATAGCCATACCAAATGCAATACCAGCACATCATATTGATAATTGACCGCATGCGCCTAGAGCGTGGCATGAGCGTTGCTGAGCTTGGCCGTCGGACGGGCATCGACAAGAAGCGACTCTGGTACATCCTCGACGGGCAGCGTGAGATGCGCGTGGATGAGTTCCTGAAACTCTGCATCGCGTTGAGAATGGATCCTCGCAGCTTCGTGACCCGGGAGATTGTGGACGACGTTGCCAAGGCGACGGCGCGGAGCGTCGACCGGGCGCAGCATTAGCTTTTTATCTGCATAACAGCGAGCGCCCTGCATCTGCAGGGCGCTCGCTTTAAATGAGGCTTCTACTCGCTATCGCAGGCTCATTCGTCCTTGCCGTCCTCCTCTTCCGAATCCTCTTCCTTCTCTTCGCTTTCGGCTTCGCCGCTGGCATGATTGCGGCGCTTCCCGCGCAGCGCGGCCAGCGTCGCCGCCAATACGGCCAATGCCGCAAGGCATACGAGCGGGATGATCTTGTTCGTGTCGCCGGTCTGCGCGAGGCCGGTCTTGAGGTTTCCAGGTCCGGGCTTCTCCACGAGGTCGACGCTCTGGCCCTCGTCTTCGATGTCCTTGTGCGTGGCCACCACGTCCCCGTCGAGCGCAAGGCTCTCGAAGGCCACCATGCGGTGTCCGGCGAGCTCGCTTCCGTTGAAGGAGAACGATACCTCTACCGAGCCATTCGGCTCTGTGGGAGTGAACGCCACCGTGGTCGTCAGGGGCAGCCCGTCCACCTCCACAGGATTGGCGGTCGTCTTGTCGATGAGCGTACCGGTCAGCACGTACTCGCGGCCGGGCTCAAGGTTCTCGTAGCGAACCTCGTCGATGATGGCCACGTCGTCGTCCGCCACGGCCTCGTGGTCGCCGTCGGCCGCGTCAGTTGCGATGGTGCCGATCTCGGGCTTAGGTTCCACCTTCACGGTCTGCCCCTCGTCGTAGATGTCCGCGTGCGTCGCCACCTCGATGCCCTCGTGCTCAAGGCTCTCGAAGGCGACGATCTCCTTGCCCGCGAGAGCGATCGCGTCGAAGGTGAACTCCACCTTGACGGTGCCGAAGGGCGCGATGGGAGAGAAATCCTTCTCGGCCGTGACCTCCTCGCCTCCGACGAGCAGCACCTGCCCCGTCGCCTTGTCCATGAGCGTGCCCTTGACCGTGTAGGTCTTGCCCGGCACGAGGTTTGCGTAGGCTATTTCGTCGATGACGGTGACGGTGCCCTCGGGCGAGAGCGCATAGTCTCCGTCAGCCGCACCAGCCGCCTCGGTCGCGAGCAGGGGGACGGGCTGATCGTCCACGGTGCCCAGGTCGATGCCGAAGCCGGGATGACACAGGACGGGGATGATGTCATCAACATTAACGAGCAGTGGGCAGCGGGCATTTCCGGATGACGCTCCCTCTAATTCCCATGAGCCGCTTTATCTGCCGCACCGACAACCTCATGGCTTCGGTAGCCATAACGGTTCCCGTTGCAGAAGAGCAGCGTTGCAGCCAGCGCAAAGGTCACTGCCTCGGCAATGGGCACTGCCATCCATGCGCCGTCAATCCCGAGCAGGCGCGGCAGAAGCAAGATGCAGAGCGGCACGAGTCCGAACGTGCGCAGAAAGGATACGAGCGCGGACAGCCTCCCGTTCGACAGCGCCGTGAAGGCTGCCGAGGCGAAGGTGTTGAGCCCCGAGAACAGGAAGCTCGTCGAGAATATCGCAAGACCCGCGCTCGCCAGGGAGAACACCGGGCTTCCCGGCTCCGCGAACAGCGCCGAAAGGGCGGGCGCCAGCAAAAACGCGAGGATGCATGCCGCAACAGAGGCAACCGCGATGCACTTGAGGCAGGATCGGAAGACATTTGAAAGCGCGGCTTTATCCCCGCTCCCATAGTCGTAGCTTATGACAGGGGCAGTGCCCATAGAAAACCCGATGAATAGAGAGGCGACGAGAAACTGCGTGTAGATCATGATGGTCACGGCGGCAACGCCGGCTTCTTCCGCCAACGAGAGCATAGCAGCGTTGAAGAGGAACGTGGTCACGGCCGCCGCTGCTTGGCTCACCATCTCGGAAGCGCCGTTTCCGCAGCTTTTGGCGATGACCTTGAGGTCGCGCGAGGGCTTCGCGAATCGCAATCCACCCTTGCGGGAGGCGAAGAAGGCGAACCCCATGAGTGCCGCTACGGTATAGCCTGTGACGGTGCCCCAAGCGGCCCCAGAGATGCCCAAGCCCATCACCGCAAGGAAGAGGTAGTCGAAGGCGATGTTGGACAATCCGCAGACCACGGCCATCGCCGTTCCCACGCCGGGACGCCCGGCGGCGATAACGGCATTCTGGAACAGCACCTGCAACACGCTCGCAGGGGCGAAGGCGAGGATGATCGCCATGTAGTCCATGCAGTAGGGGTTGAGCGCGGACGTTGCTCCCAGACATCCGACCAAAGGGTCGAGGAAGGCGTTTCCCAACATTGCGACGAGGGCGGCCACGACGAACCCAAGCAGCACGATGAGCGTGAAATCGCGCCTGCTCTCTCGCTCGCATCCGGTACCCATCTTCGTGGCGACGATGGCGTTTCCGCCCGTGGCCAGCATGGTGGCGAAGCCGACGATGAGGTTGATCGCGGGTGTCGCTATGTTTATGGACGCCATGGCGTCTGGAGATACGAACCTCGCAACGAAGACGACGTCCACTACGGTATAGAGCCCCATGAACACCATCGTCGCCACCGATGGCAGCGCGAACCTTATGAGGCTGCCGGCAGATTGCTTTTGCGCGAGGGGGTTGACTGAGGCGCTATCGTGCATCGCAGGTCTCCTTCAACACGCTCTTCGCCGCAAGGAGCCTCTGCGTGGGGTAGCCGAGCTCCTCAAGCATCTCTGCTTCGGCAAAGCCGAGCGCCAGGAGGTCTTCGCGATACCCTGTATCGGCCGCGTCTTCAGCCCGAAACGTCGTCGTGCTCACGGTCTCCACTTCCGGGGCGAGCTCTTGAAGAGCGCCGCGCATGAGCACCTTGGAGATGCCAGAGCCGCGCATCTGCGGGTGCACGCCCAGAAACTCGATGGTGCCCAGGCCGCGCCGGAATGCTATCGCGCCCACGATTTTTGTCCCGCGCTCGAGCACGATAGCCTCCCTGCTCTCGATGGATCGCTTCAGGTGCTCTGCGTACTCGGATTCATCAAGGTGGGGATACCCGTCCACCACCAGGGACAGCAGTTTCATCCAGGCCGGGACATCCTCTTTTGTTGCGAACCTCGTTTCTGCGGAAGCGCCTCTTCTCAGCCGCTTTCCCGTGAGCTCGTCGGCAAGCGCGATCCGCAGCTGCAGCGCGTAGAACTCCTCATCGCGGCGAAACTGCACAGGCGTCTTCTTGTACATCCGCTTGAAGGCGGCGGCGAATGACTGCTGGCCGCCGAACCCGACGGATACCGCGATGTCCAGGACGGGCCAGTCGGTGAGAACGAGCATCTTTGCAGCCTCGGTGAGGCGCCTGCGGGCTATGTAGTCGCCCATGGTCGTTCCGCAGGCTTGCGCAAAGCTTCGGTGCAGATGATATTTGGAATACTTAACCTGTGCGGCCATGGTATCCAGATCGAGATTGCGGTCCAAGTTGGATTCGATGTAGTCTATGGCGGCCCGTGCCGCCCCCAAGTCGTTCAGCAATTGGTTTCACCTCCTTTCTAACCGTATCAAGCGATATTACCCTCGATTTAATCCAGATTGCCCTCTTTGGCCTTTTTTGCTGTAGGTCAACGATCTAGCAAGATAGCTCTCGCTATCCCGATGCGTTCCGTTTTTAGCGACACGCGTCATCGACCTGATACGGGCAGCACCCCTCTGGCTGTAAAGCTGTCTGCGTCACTTCCCGACCATCGAGCAGGAGAGCATCGATCGAACTCGGGCGGAAGACGTGGCTTAAGGGCGCGGCAGCCGCCCTGCAACAAGAACGGCCAGGCGGATGTGCCTGGCCGATGCATTCGATGGAGCGGGCGACGGGAATCGAACCCGCGTTAGAAGCTTGGGAAGCTCCTACACGTCATGGTTCTCTCCTATCTGATTCCGCTTCCTACCTGCTGTTTTCTGGCTACCATCCAACTTCGAACGCCCGCGTCAGAAAAAACGTCAGAAAACTTCTCCGCCATTTTATCTCATTGCCACAGCCGATTTCTTGGGTTTACCTATCTGCAGCAAAAGAGCGTTCGCGCCATCTTTCATGTGCGCAAACGCCCCGAGATTCAATGGAGCGGGCGATGGGAGTCGAACCCACCTCAGCAGCTTGGGAAGCTGCGGTTCTACCGATGAACTACGCCCGCAATATGAACCTATTATACTCCAAGCAAACATCGTTACTTCTCACATCCTTCTATTAAGCAGCTTTCCGTAGCGTTTTGATGTATCTGCGGCCAATTCCGGTTCTCGTGTTCGGTACCCAGGCTGCATACGAGTCAGTCGTGTATGCCGTGCTTTCATGCCCCATGAGGTAGGAGACGGTCTTGATGTTCTCTCCATGCGCCAAGGTTATGGTTGCAAAGGTATGCCTCAACGCATAGGGACGCACGTCCTCGAAGCCTGCCTTCTTGGAGAACTCATTCCACTGGCGCTTGAACGTGTTGTAGGTGACCGGCATGCCCGTATCAGAGAACAGAGGCGTGTTCAAGGTGAAACGGATGCCCATATCTGCAAGATGCGCTTTCAGGATCTCCGCCCACTTGAGCACCTCCTCATAGATAGAGTCGTCAATGGGAATGGACCTTAACGCCGCATTCGACTTCCCATCATAATCAACGATGACGTTTGATCCATGAGGCACCACCCCCGTGATGCTCAGGCAGGGCTCATCGTCTATGTAGGAGAAGTTCCCAAGGCGAACCGCCTGCATCTCTTCGGGTCTGATGCCTGCTCCCAGCAAAAGAAGCACCCCTATTTTGAAGTAGCACGTCTCCAGCTTATCCAATTCCTCCAAGAACCTGCCCGCCTCATCCTCCATGAGCGGATCGACTTTCGGCTTGCTCTTCTTGTACAGCCTTGTGAGGAACCGAGCCCTGGCCACATTCCTCGTGAGTACTTCCTTCTCAACGGCGAAGTTCAGCGCCTCTCGCAAGAACTTAAGAACCTTGTATTGCTTATCCGGTCCGGCAATCTTTATTGGTCCAAGTGGCTTTAGCTTTCTGTGATGCACCTCCATCCCAACGGCGTTTCTCTTCTTTTCGCGTTCTGCTCTCAGCTCCAGAGCCCACTTCTCAGAAAGGCGCGGAACCGCCTGAAGCGCCTTGTCTACATCGTTGGACGTCAGCTTCCCAAGAGGAATCCCCCCGATGACCTCGGAGGCGTATTTGCAGTGTGAACGCTCATTTTCAATCGTGTCCTTGCTCGCCGAATTCACGCGCACGTCGATGTAGCAGTTGAGGTAGATGCCCGTTGGTGTGTTCGCGGTTATCTCAAGTTCGTGCTCTGCCTTTGCGGCAACGTCCGCCTCGATGAGAGCCTCAAGCTCGTTGTTCTTCTCAGTCTCGAACTCATCGACCTTAGCCTTGAGGTCTACCTTCTTGTTAAGCACGTAGACCGTCTTGGAGTACTTCTTCTTCCCAACCAGGTCTTGATATTCATCGGGAACGCGGATGCAAAGCTCGAAGCATGTCGTTTGCGGGTCTTTCCTCCTCTTCTTCGGCAGCCCCCGCTGCCTTCGGTTTTCATCAACGTTGTAGGGCTTGTCGCATTTCAGCACTTTCATCGGCTGCCTCCTCCTCATTGCTGGGTGATTCGCAGCCGTTGCGCAAGAGTCTCAAAAGCGCGAGCTTCGGCACGAGCCATCGGTTCCCGACTCGCGTCCCGGTCATCTGCCTCTTCGTGAGGAGCTTCCTCACACCCTGGCTCGAAAGACCGGTGAACTCCGCAATCTGGTCCGGCGTCATCATGTAGGGGTATCCCGCCAGCGCCGGAAGGTACAGGTTCTCCGGATCAGCCTCCTTGAGCATCTCGGTACATAACTCGAAGTTCTCTGAAGCTGGTTCCATGCGAAGCCTTTCAGTCGTGTGTTCGCATGGCTGCTTGGGGAATCTTGTTCCTACAGGCGTGCAGGCTCAATGATGCAAATAGACGAATCGCATCATTGCGTTCTAGTGCGCACCGTGCCCATGCAGGCATGCATGTTGCGTTGGTGTCTTCCTTAAATCAGACAGAAAGCCCATCAGAGGGGAAGGTCGGATTAGCCTCAAGTCAGTCATATAGAATGAAAGTGCAACAAAGAGAAAGGAACCAAAATGGCTTTGCCCCAAATGACACCGGAGCAGCGAGCTGCAGCTCTTGAAAAGGCTCGCGTGGTACGTGAGAAGAGATCTGCGGCAATGAAGGACCTCGCATCCGGCAAGATGGCCCCCAAGGATTTCGCCGAGAACCCCGACCCGGTCTTCGCTAAGGTTAAGGTTCTCGCGTTCTTGAAGAAGCTCCCAGGCGTCGGAGCAACGAAGGCAGCGAAGGCACTCGAAGAATGCGGCATTCCGGACACCAAGCGCCTTGGCGGCCTTGGCAAGAACCAGAAGGCAGCACTCCTTGATTGGATCGCTGCGAACGTCAAGTAGTCATGCCCCCAGCAACGTGCCCGCACTTGGATGCGGGCACATTCGTCGAATCGTGAACGTCAGCGTGTATGTACATGCTGACGTTCCTTTCTAAGAAGCAGTCCTTCAGCGAACTGCAGGGGCAGATATTTCGTAGCATTCTGCTTGCCTCTCCCCGTGGGAGGCGCGGATGTCGTGCATTGCGCACGGGGGCTGCGGAAGATGGAATGCGAGCATCAGAGCATTGCGCTCGATTACCGCACCATCTTCTAAGCCCCACCTAGTTCCTAACCGTTCCTGATCTCCTCGATGGTCTTCACCAAGAGCGACGTCTGCATATTGAGCATCGCCCCTTTGGCCTCCGCACGTCGGATCTCCGCTACGGCCGAATAGATCTTCCTCAAGGATGCATCAACCTCGCTGGAGGCCTTAGCGCATGCCTGCACCGCGATCCAATCATCCAGGGCCAGCATCCCATCTTGGGCGAGCACCTTCGCTGCCTCCTTGCGCTTCTCAGTCCGCATCCTGGACACAGCTTTGCGCTGTCGCGCGTTCGTGCCGGCGTATTCGTGGGTGCCGTCCTCGGCATGGGCTTCGTTGATGGAGCGGTACACCGTGGCCTTGCTCACGCTCGTACCGCCTTTGGATGCGCATGATGCGATAACCGAACCACGATCCATGCCGGCGAAAGCTGCAGGGTTGCTTGCCCGCAGCTCATCGACGCGTATCCCGATGCGCTCGTAGAGACGCCCTTTCTCGGCGATGCTCAAGGGCTTCTGGATGTTCGCGACCACCATCTGTATCTCGGCCTCCGCATCCGTCAGGTCACGAACGATGCAGCATATCTCCCGGTGCTCTGCGTTCCCGGGATGATGCTTGAATGCGGCTTCCTTCGCAGCAAGCCGATGATGCCCGTCTACGAGCTCGTACCTGCCATCCATGAGACGCCGCACGATGACGGGCGCCGTCTGACCCACCTTCTCGAAGGATTGGGCGATCTCGTCTATCACCGATGGGTCAAGCGCCCGATTGTCCGACCTTGGCACGACGTCTTTGCATGCTATGCGGAACACGCTCTCGTAATCCACTATCTCGAAGCTCTCCATGGGTTCCATCCTCACTAAACGCACTTCTGTAAAGACGGACACGTAGACGCCTCAGAGGGAAAGCGGTCCCGCGCTTCTGTGTGTATTCACATCAACTTGGTTGCAAGGTTCTCCGGTCTTGCCATGGTCATCAGTCCCGGAATGCGCATTAGTGTAGAGGGGCATCCGCTCTTCCGAATCGAATCGGGCAAGAGTCGCACTTTGAGAATCGCATAACCGAAACGCTATGAACGCAACTGTTCCAGTGGGCAATCCCAGGAGGGGCCCCATTGGGCTTGCTCCTGTTCAGCATAGAAAACCAATCAAGAAAAGGAGCAAGACAATGAAAGTTGCAGTGATGGAAGCAATGGAGGAGATCCGCTACGAGAACATCCAGCCGGATGAAGATGGCAGTTACCTGAAGGAGCTGCAAAGGCTCGTGAGGGGCAACATCGAGGCATTCGATGTGCTGTACGGGAACCAACCTCTTCTGTGGGTGAACGAGAGTGGCATCCTCGAAGGCATGATACCCAACAGGGCGGTCTACGCGAATCAGCGCATGAAGGAGCGCAAGTACCTCTCCATGATGGACAAGCATACGCCCATAAAGAAGGACGAGCTCTACACGATCCTGTACGGTCCGATCATCGCATGCTCCTACGAGGTGAGCGTAGAGGGCGAGCGCGTAATGCGTGACCTCACGCCCGAGGAGATGTCGCGTCTTGAGGATGACTTCTGGAACGCGAACTCGGGCATCGAGGAGGCTCTGAAGCTCCGAATAATGGCTATGAATCGCCGCTCCCAGGAGCGTGGTATCCATGCTTGATCTCAAGAAGGCGACCCGCTTGAGCGGTTGGGTGAGCGAACGCGATGCATGCGAGGACTGGTTCAATTCGACCCACGACGCTATCCCGATCGACCATCTGCACGATCCCGAACGTGATATGTACCTTGCCTGCAAGAACATCCCCGAGCCTGGCACCTATGTCAGCCAATATGGGGAATTCGGAGACGATGAGCGGTTCTCGTTAGTGGTGGAATCAGTCGATTTCGACGACGAGGTCATCGTCGCGATTCCCGAGGACGATGTCGAAGGCGAGCGCATTGAGATTGACTTCGATGAGCTGTGCTGCCTTGATGGCACGCCTATGTGGTCCACGCTTTGGGCGCTCAACGGCGAACCTGACTATTCCGAGATCGCAATGTACAACGAGTGTGGCATCAGCGTGTACAGGACCGAATCTGATGATTACTACATCGGGATCAACGGCTGCGGCTACGACTTCTACGAAGCCCACTGGTTGCCGCTTTATCGAAAGATGGGCATCTGCTGGCATACGACCGAAGAGAGATGGATGGCTGAACTCAAGTCTCGCGTATCCTCTTACGTTGTGGCAAGCACCGGCATCCCCTCAGAGATGAGCTGGTCTGAGCGAAGCGAACTGCTTTCTAAGATTTCAGGTGATCTGCTCAACTCGAAGCGCATCGCACGGAAGGCTCGGCTGGCTCTCCTTCGCCATAACATCAGCTGTTATTTCAAGAAGCTCAGGGCTGCGTTCACCATCGACCCTAATCCTTACCGCCCCAAGCGCAAGAGGCTGGCATAGCGTCATCGGTTACGTCTCCAAGGTGCAAAGGGAGCTGATGATCTCAGCTCCCTTTCTTCTTTTGTACTTGCGACGACTCGACAAATCGCTCTGTTCAAGAGTTGATTCTGATTAGTCAGAACGGCGACAGTTGCGCCACTCCTCGTATGGGAGGTCCGAGCAAAGCCATTCCTCGAACTCATGTGCACCGATGAAATAGCCCAACTCGATCAGCCGATTGCCGTAGTTTGTGTAGACGTGTAGGCATTCATCGGTCCCCAAGACCATTTCTTGCTCAAGATCATGCTCGATGATGCACGAGGCAACCTTTTCAGCGCTTCCAAAGTGTCTTTCAAGATTGCTGACCACGAACAACGACGCCTTCCAAACGAGTTTGATGCCAGCGAAGCGCCCTATAGTTTCGCAATTCCCCCAATAATGAAGGAAGGCATCCGCAATGGTTTGGCGAAACCATGCAGCACGCCTAATGGCAGCCACAGAAGCAGATGCCCTCCAGTCAGACTGCTAATAGGAATATGTGCATGCACATGCGTTGCACGTTGCATGGTTTCGCCACTTGCTATTCTAACCTTTGGAAGATGTTATAGCCATTCCGGCAGACCGCTAGAATCGCGTGGACCAACACCGGTTTCCAAAATCATACATCCAGGAAATCGTCACCTAGCAGATCCTTCAAGTTCTTCTTAGCAAGGCTCAGGCTGTACTTCACAGAGCGCTCGCTACAGTTCTCGATCTTGGCGATCTTCTTTATTGGCAGCTCGAAAACGTATCTAAGCATCAGCCTTCGTTGCTGTTTTATTGGAATTTGGGATAGTGCTAGAGTTACCTGTTGCGCATCATGCTTCTTCAGCATGAGCGCTTCGGGGCTTTCGGCAAAGCGCTCATGAGGGATGAAGCATTCTGGTATGGCCTCAATATGCACGGTATGTCTTTGCTCTCGCTTCTCGAGCCTCCAGTACTCTCTCTGCAAATCGTCGATTGCCTCTTTGATATTTGCCGATACCTCGACATCAGTCTCCTCTGATTCCGGCTGCCTCACAACCAAGATGATCCGCTTATTTGCCCCTTCGCCATCGATCCTGCATTCGTAGAACTTCATGATCTGGCTACCCCCTCGCTTCAATACACAGAGAGCGCAGCTGTGGTGTAACGCCACCCCTCTCACCAAGACGGACAGAGGGTGCATAGCGAGGTGATAGGCGCAACTTAAATTTGCGTTGGGAATATCTGTAAGAGGATGTTGTTCGGCTCTATTCGGCGTATTGCTTAAAAAAACATGAGATGGATATTAGCTAACCATTGAATGGAGCGTTGAAATCCATAGCGGTCTATGCGCCAATCAATTCATGTGTTCTCTTAGTATCAAGACATGACTAGTCGCGGGGGGGGCGACAGTTGAAGAAGCTTAATTATACACGTCGTCGAAACAGAGAAAGTCGCTTGCGGACATCCTCACTCCATGCGCAAGTCGGCAAAGATTGACGAAGCGGATGCTGTGTCGTCCGCACTCGATGTCCGATAGATTGCGGCAAGACACTTCGACCTTGAAACCCAATGCACGCTGGGTGAACTTCTGCTCTGAGCAAATCGACCGTATTTTATTGAGTAGTTTTTTCATAGAGCGATTTGTTCATAGCTATTCCGAAGATGCGAAAACCCCGCATAGTGGCGGGGTTTTCGCATTGTCTACGCGAATCGCGATCCTCGTTGGAAGGAAATAACTTGCCAAAATAAGAGGGTTAATTTGCATCGCTTTCAGAAATGACCCCTGCCTTCTCACGTTCGTTGATCTCGTCACTCATGGGCTCGATATCTTTGTCCTTGATCTTGAAGAGGAAGATCAACGGGATGAGCGAGACGACGAGCAGAGCGATGGGGAGCAGGAAGTACATCTGGAAGATTCCACTTTGAGCTGCCGCATCGAAAGTTGTTGCAGCCGCATCGTATCCGACGAATGCCAAGAACGCCGGGAGAATAACGGCTCGAAGGGTGACACCGACCTTTACGGCAACCGGCATAAGCGACATCGTGACACCGGTGGTATTCACGCCTGTCTTCCAATGGCTCCAGGTAGCGCACATGGAGTACAGGTTCACCGTGAGGCCGTAGGCAAAACCGAAGAAGACTTGCGAAATGAAGAGAAGTATGTTCAGCACAATGTAGTCCGGCTGTATGAAGAAGGCGACCACCCATAAAACCAACCAGCCTGCGACGCCGATGATCGTTGCATTCTTAGTACCGATACTCCTAGCAACACGCGCTGCCACGAAGGAACCGATAAAGCACCCGATATAGTAAACCATGAGAATGGTGCCGCTTGCTGCAGCATCTCCGATCACGACCTTAGCATAATACGCCGTTCCTGCAGCAACCGTATAATACGCGATCAGGCGAAGCAGGTCATGAAGCACAACACCGATAAGATTAGGATTGGTAATGATGTTCTTCCCCATGGCTATGAACGATACCGTCGATGCTTCGGTCTTCGTCTCGGTGTCATAGCCCTTAGTAACAACGAATTGGATAAGCATGCATGCGATGTAAATCAACGAGAAGATCGCAGCGCAGATAGTATATGCACCCACACCGCTTACAAGCGTAGCCAGGGCGGCAGTGAGCCATGGAACAAGCTGTGAAGCGCAAACACGGCCGAGGGCTGCGCCGGCGCCGAGACGACCGGAGAGGAACGCGCGCTCGGATGGCTCATCGGTCAGCACATTCGTCAGGCTTCGAACCGCCGTGTAGCTGATATTCCAGAAGAAGTGGCTGATGATGTAACCAACCGCGATAATAATGCCCGCTGTCACATCGCCGCCAATCTTCGTGAAGCACAAAATGAAGAAAACCATGGCGCAAAGAGGCGCATAGAGCAACCAAGGGCGGTATTTTCCGCTCTTGAAATGGAACTTATCGATAAATACACCGGCTATTGCAGCTGAAATGATGTCTACCGCAGAAGCACCACCGGCGATAATGCCGGAGATTGCAAGGGGCAACTGCGCCACATCGGTTAAGAAGAAGATGAAAAAAGCAGTCTCAAGCGTAGCAGTGATAGAAAAGCCTATCTCCGATACGCCCCAGACCGCCTTTATCTTGGTATTGATTCCTTTCATATGACCTCCTTCGTAAGACGAATCAAGCGAAGAGGGCATATCGCCGATAGAGCCCTTCAGCGAATCCCCACAGCTTTACGCCCTGCTAGGGTCAGGGCACTTTAGCTAAGAATAGAAAGAAGGCATGTCGACGGCATTAGGCTTTAAGCCGCATGTCGAATAGGAACTCATTGTGCGTCTGGCATAACGTGTTCTTATCGCTACGTCCGTATCGCCAAAAACGCGCAAGAACTACGCTATTATATTGTGCAAAATGCACAATGATTTATAGGTTCAAATGTTACTAGCAGCCTATGGATAAATATATCGTTCACTATCACACTAACTAGATTAAGGACTACAGCTGTTGGGGATTTGCATGGGGATACCCTGAACATACTTGAATACGAGTTGCAACGCTTGGGAACGGTCGTGCGGCGTTGCGAAGAAAACCCCTCGTTCGACAATGCGCGAATGTACCTCGGCAAGGAATCGCTCCAAGACGCCAATACTGTCTATGTATGCGATGACATCAGATCGCTCAAAACGATAGTGCGAGCGGGCTTTTTCCCTCTTTACGTCAACTTCGAGAAGATCGAATCTCTAGAGAGTGAAGATATCCAGAGCTATCTGTGTGTTATTGGTTGCGAGTCGAAATTGCTCATCCTTAACGAATTGCTCGATATTTTTGCAAAATACTCAAAATGGGAGAACGAGCTGATCAACCTTTCCTTCAACGGAGAGGGTCTTCAGACCCTTCTTGATGCAAGTACTTCTTTCCTGAAGAACAACGTCGTCATCCTAGATGCAGCCCTCAAGCTCCTCGCTTACTCGAAGGACGTTCCTTGCGACGATCCGATAACTATGGAGCTCATTGCGCATGGATACCATACCGAAGGCAATATTCGAAAGTTCAACTTGCATAAGAGATTTAGGTCGTGGATCGAAGAAGAAGGTTTCGTCATCAACGATACTTACGAGATATGCAAATACATCACGGCTGTTTATACGTTCAAGACGGGTATGTCTTTCTCTTTGATCATGGTCATGATGTGCAATGTCGAAGGGCCTTCGCCTTACTTGCTCGACAAATATCAAATGTTCGTATCGCATATCGAACGATACGCGAATGAAGAATATCCAGCGGATAAGCCCTCTGGCAATGCCATCGATGCGTTCATAAAGGATGTCTTCGAGGGGGCATTTACAGACCCAGAGGCGATCAAAGAGCGTAGTGGAATCGTTGGCATACCCTTCGATGCACGTTTCTGCATATTCTATATTAGGGTTGACTCGGACACAGTACCGTTCTTCAGGCTTCTTTCTGATATCGGATGCGCAGTTGCGCCAGCTAAGGTCGTCGTCATAGATGATGCAATCGTGGTATTGTGCTACAACTGCCTTAATGAGAAATGCGTACTTCATTGCGAGCCGAAGGATTGTCTTAAGGGAAGGCAGTCTTGTTCTTCGCGATTGAACAGGCTGCTGCATGCTTATGGGATAGGATGCGGTAGAAGTTCGAAATTTGTGAACTTGACCCAAGCCAGAGCCGCATTTCTCCAGGCGAAGCATGCCTACGAGGCTTATAGCAAGGAGGACACTGAGCACATTCCCCGTGGGGAATGGACCAATATCGTCTCCTTCGATCTGTGCTATATCGATTTTCTTCTCCGTTCAGATGATGACATGCATAAAGAGTTGCTTCTGCAAACCTATGCAGGAGCGGTCCTTGATCGAATAAGCGAGTATGACGATATCGCAAAGACGGATAATTACGAGTTCTTGCGAGAATACCTGAATTGCGAGCGTCGAGCATCCGTAGCCGCTGACACCTTGCACATGCACCGTAATAACGTGAAATACAGGATTGACCGTATCGAGCAGCAATTCGGTATCGACACCAACGATCCTAATCTCAGATTCGACCTCATGCTCGCTTACCGTTTCAGGGAATGATCCGGTTGATTTAAAAGGGGAAAGTTTTGCTCATCGCAGAGTTGCTCGAAGCAGCGATGCTAGTTTGCTTCGGCCTGTCTTGGCCCATGAGCGCCTATAAAGCGTTTCAGGCGCGAACCGCAAAAGGAACCAGCTGGCAGTTCTTGACGCTCATCTGCCTTGGATACGTCTGCGGGATAGCTGCGAAGCTTTGCCTGAGAACCATAAACTGGGTAATTGTGGTCTATTTTCTGAATCTAGCTATTTTGGCAATCAATTGGGTGGTCTACTTTCGGAATCGAAAGCTGGACTCCGAGAGGTCTGTTGCTGGCGCTGTAATCGATGACTTCTCGAACCAAGCTAGCCGCAGAATACAGCATCATCGTCAGCACAGACTCTATCGAACTCTAAATACATCATTGTGCAGAATGCATAATAGAAAACATCGAACTTGTGTCCTGAACATACATGACCGCAAAGCGTAGCGCTCCTAGACTTCTTTAGCGACGGTAGTCTCCGTCAAATGTCGATAAAGAGAGGATGCGCTATGGCGATTCCAAAGCTAGAGGATGTCAGGCTGAATGTTAAGCCTATGTTCCTCACCCTGTACCATGAGTACATGTTCGAAGGTCCCTGCCGCTTCGGCGAGGGCATGCAGCTGGAGAAGGACTTCGACCTCATGATGGCAGGCGAGAAGTTCAAAAGCTGGTATCAGCAGCTAAAAGACGCGATGCCGGAGGACGTCGTCAATCTTCTTGATCCCGTAGAGGTGCAGCGCGACGAGAACTTCCTTACGACGGATGAGATGCTAGATAAACTCGGCGAGGGACGTGACGAGGTTGACCTTTACTTTATAGGCTACGCAAGCCGTCCCTACGATCTGGCACTTGAGTTTGCTGAGAGATTCCGCAAGCCTTGCGCCATCACGCAGGCATGCTGCGCGTCTGCCATCACTTCTGCGGAGTTCTTGTCTCGCGGGCTCGAGTTCTATCCCTTCGAGGATTGGGCAGATGCAACCGAGTATATGACCGTACTGCGTGCACGCAAGGTCCTCAGGGAGACCAAGGTCCTCTGCGCCACCCGCATGACTTCCACGGTTTCGGTCAGCTCCCCTGACAGCATCATCGACCCGGAGAAAGTCACGGCCAAGTGGGGCACGCGCTTCCGCTATGTGAGCGCCCACGAACTCCTTGATCAGATCAGCTACGATGACCCGATGAAGAACCACAACACCCCTGGTCGTAAGGGTCTGAACTTCACCGAGGAGGATGCTAAGGAGATCGATCGTCTCACTGACGAGCTCATCGACGGTGCTTCCGAGAACCAGATGACGCGCGATGCGGTGAAGAAGTCGGTTGAAGCCTGGTACGGTATCAACAAGTTCCTGAGCGCGTACGAGTGCAATGCTTTCACTGCGCCTTGTCCTGACCTGTGCGCTACGCGTCGTCTGAACGAGAAGCAGTTCACCATGTGCCTTGCGCATTCCCTTGATAACGAGAATGGCATTCCGTCGGCTTGCGAGTACGATCTGGGTGCCGTTATCTCCAAGGTTATGCTCCAGGCCATCGGCCGTAGGCCATCCTATATGGGCAATTGCTTCACAAGCCCCATTCGCAACGGCGTTCGTCAGCCGCTCCCGAAGGCTTTGTTCTTCAATCCGGATTCCGTCGACCAGAAGATGGTGGACCTTGGCGACCAAGAGAACGTCGTGCTTACATTCCACTCGGTCCCGAACCGCAAATGGGTCGGTTTCGATGCTCCCATTCGTGAATACGCAATTCGCGAATTTGCACATAGCGGTTGGGGTGCGACCATTCGCTATGACTTCGCGGCAGATGCCGGCGAGACCATCACCATGTGCCGCATCGATCCGACGGTTGAAAAGCTGTTCGTTGCGAAAGGAACCATCATCGATTCCATCGGCTACAACGACACGAACTGCTCGATGGGCGTTTTCTTCACAGTGAAGGATTCCAAGGACTTCTTCCGCAAACAGGCAGCTGTTGGCAATCATATGCCCCTCATCTACGGCGACTTTGAGGATCAGATCATCGAGCTAGGCGAGCTTCTCGGGCTGGAGATCGTTCAGGCATAGACGCTACCAAGGAGCAAAGTCCCCCCCTTTTTTTTACCCCCTAGTGGACTTTGCGGGAACGCCCGAACCCAGAAAAACGGTTTCGGGCGTTCTTTTTTTGGTGTTGAATAAAGATAAGGAATCAGACCTCATGCTGATCAGAAAAATACAGGACAACATAGTGAGTGAGATGCTCTCTGCAGGGGGATCTTTCGAGCAATACGATATTCTGCTGCGCTACGCTGCAGAACTTGATGAGTTGCCTGAACCCTTGAAGACCGAGGAATCGTTAGTTGAGGGTTGTCAGTCCCAAGTATGGCTCCATATGAGATGGGATGGAGATGAAGACGGAGAGGGTTTCGTTCTTCAAGCAGATAGCGACACGCTCATGGTCCGCGGCGTCTTATTCATCTTGTCGCGAATATTCAATGGCAAGTGCGCCCAGGAGATCGTTGATTGCGAAATTGACTTCATCGAGAAAACGGACCTTGCTTATATATTTGATGCGAAGAGGCAAACGGGGGTGGCATCCATAGTGAGCACCATCAAACTGTTCTGCGAGAGCGCTCTCGCAAGCCGTTGCAATGGCAATTTTTGAAGATCGGAGCAATCAATGACAATGACACAGACGCTGAAGCAGCGACTCGATATAGCCTCTGCGGAGGCTGAAGAAGCCTTGAGCATGCTTGTGAGCGAAAGCCTTTCACGTGAGCAATTTGCAGACACCGTGAGACGATTTACGCTAGCCAAGTTCTTCCTCACGGAAGAGGAATGCCCGAACGATAACATCTTCTGCCTCGCAGAGATAAGCATAGAGAAGCTGTTGAGTCAGAACGACAAAAGCGTCACGCTGGCGCAAGGCTCAAACACGTGTACCAATCAAAGCTCTACTGACATCAAAAAGGTTCTCCTGTCGTTGACTCTTCAACGAGCATTAGATGTCCAATTCACACCTGCTGAATCAGCAGAATTAGAAACTATATCGCAATTGGCGCACGCATTGTACGATGCGAAGCATCCGAATAACGATCTTGTAGATTAGCACCAAGAGTAGGCCATTTACCATGCTTGATGTCGAAAAGATTCGCGCTGATTTCCCTATCCTAAAATCCGAAACGAGGGGAAATCCCCTCGTTTACCTAGACAATGCAGCAACAACTCAGGTGCCCCAAGAGGTGACCGATCGCATCGTCTCTCACTACGCGCACGATAATGCGAACGTTCATAGGGGAATGCATCATCTCGCGCATCGCTCTACAGAAGCATTGGAGACAGCGCGACAAACCGTAGCGCACTTCGTGAATGCACCGGATGTCGATGGAGTGGTTTTCACTCGCGGGACCACGGATTCTCTCAATATGGTAGCGCAAGGCTTGAAGCATTTGCTTGACCATAGCAACAAAGTAGTGACCAGCGTCTCCGAGCATCATTCTAATCTGCTACCTTGGCAACAGGTCTGCCAAGAGCGCGGAGCCGAGCTATGCGTCCTTCCGCTTGACGACAACGGAGATGTCGACATCGAAGCCTTGGAATGCGAATTCGCTGCTGGCAACGTGAGCATCGTAGCGCTAACAGGATGCTCCAACATCACAGGTTCAGTCCTTCCTGCTGAAACAGTAGCCAAAGCATGCCACGACCATGGTGCGCTTTTCGTACTCGATGGCGCGCAACTGATGAGACATAAAAGAATCGATATTCAGGCCATCGGTTGTGACTATCTTGCATTTTCCGGTCATAAGATGATGGCAGGTACGGGTGTTGGGGTGTTGGTGGGCCCCTTGGCATCGATGGAGCTCATCACGCCACGCGACTTCGGTGGTGAGATGGTGGTCAAAGCAACTGAAGAGCGCGGCATTTGGGAAAAGCTGCCGCTGAGGTTAGAGGCAGGAACGCCGAACTATGTTGGTGCGATTGCATTAGGCGCAGCGTGCGACTATCTTTCGAAGATGGGTCGAGATGAGATTGCTCGCTACGAAGACGAGCTTCTTCAGCAAGCCGAGAATCGTCTGCAAGTAGTAGAGGGATTACGGATCATTGGCGCACCGAAAGAGCGTGCAGGCGTGGTCTCGTTCACCATAGACGGTGTTCATCCTCTCGATCTTTGCTGTCTGCTCGATACGAAAGGCATCGCTCTCAGATCGGGGCATAACTGCGCCCAGCCCCTTTTGAATTACCTAGGGTTAGAAAGCGTGTCTCGCATGTCGCCGGCATTCTACAACACAGCTGATGAGATAGATTTTGCAACGGAGCAAATAAATCGCGCATCTGTCATGCTTCGAGCTAGGAGCCGATAGTTATGCAAGTTGCATAACTGACGGTTCGCAAATCGTTACAAAACACAATGGTATGACTTGTTGGCTGTAATTAAGATTCATACATTATCGACGCAACGTTCTAAGGGTATGAATCATGGATAGACAACAAATCGAATGCTACATGGAACGGATTGGGCTGAACGGCATAGAGCAAGCCGATCTCGAAACTTTGCGGAGCATGCAAGAGCATCATATTTATATGGTGCCTGTTGAGAACCTCGATATCATCGAGAAGAGGTTGCCGATCTCGTTAGAGATCAAAGACTTGTACGACAAGGTTGTTAATCGGCGACGCGGCGGCCTTAGCTTCGAGCTAAACCTATTGTTCGCTGATGCCTTGAACTCTATGGGCTACCAGGCTCGTTTGCTCTCCGCAAAGCATCCGAAATACGGACACGAATTCGATCATGCTCTGATTCTCGTTGAGTTTCCAGAAGATGAGAGTCAATGGATCGTTGATGTCGGGTACATCGAGAATTTCAGAACCCCCCTGCTCTTCGATTCGCGGATCTGGCAGAGTGATGGGAGAGATGCTTATACTTTTCGCCAGGATCCTGAAGATCAAGGGGTTTGGCGACTCATCAGACGTCGTCAAGGAAAAGAAGAGCTGATTTACAGCTTCACGTTGACTGAGCGATCGCCTCATGAATACCAGAACCAATGCGATTGGTTCTGCAAGAACGAGAGAAGTCGCTTTACGCGTGGGCCGTATGTCTCTATCGAGCGCCCCGAAGGAAGGATCTGCTTGTCATACGATGCGGTAGAGAATCTATACACGCAAAAGCCAATACGCCCAGTGATAGAGAACCAGCAGGAATACGAATCTGCTCTGCGAGAGATCTTTGGCATAGAGACAACGTCTCAAGACGCATTGGATGGTGGCCTTTACGATCAGAACAACAAACGTCGGAGAATTATTGCGGTTCTTAATGACGCGCCTTCTGATGATGCTCTTATCGAGAAGGCCGTGCATCTGGCTCATGACTCGAATTCGCATCTTCGTTTCGTCTATGCCGTGGATGAATTCGACAGGCAGGATTCCTCAATCAGCTTCCCCACATTCGTCCAGATGATACGCGACAGAATGAACGTGAGCCTAAAGGAGAGGCTCGATGCATTGAACGACGATGACAGCATCCAAGGAGGAGAGCTGGTCGTAATGGGTTTTAACAAGGCAATGCGCGGAGCTACAATCGATGAACCTGCGGGTCTCACTCCTCAGTTTATAAGCGAAATGCTTATTAAACCATTCAATCCTGATCTCGTGGTATGCAAGCAAGACAAGAAGAGTCTACTAGGAAGACTGTTCCACTCCAGCGCTTCGGATTATTTCAAGCGCAAGCTCACTTGCGACGTTGAGGTTATCGATTAGATTGTGCATAATGGTTTCATATTGGCAATGATGGGGTGCGCCCGTATGCAGGGTGCACGAAGCTGCCAAACCTGCGGCATCTTCGAGTGGAAATGGAGGTGAGAATCCTCCGCTATACCAGTAACCGTAAACGCCGATGAGCAGCATCTTGGACGGAGGCGCACCTCTCGGGTTCGCGTATCGTCCTCGCCGGGCACGGTGGCTGCTTAGATGAGGCAAAGTCGGAATACCTCTCCATCGCACTGAAGCCCTGGAAAGAGGTGTCGACCATGATCGGTTCTAAGTTTGTGCGCATGTTGCTATCACTGCTTCTGTGCGTCTCGCTCGTCCCTACCTACGCATTCGCGCTCGATGCGGCTGAAGATGAGCTCGTTTCCCCCAACACGCAAGCCGATGCTCCTGACTCGACAGCCGCAGAAGAAGACTCGAATGACCATGGATCCGCTCCTGGGGTTTCAGAGCCTGACCCTCCCGCTTCCGATATCGAACCGCCCTTGGATTCGGCCCTTCCCGCCTCTTTCGACGAAGCTGCTCTGCTTCAAGACAACGCAGCGGAAAGCTCACGCGCCGCTTCTGCATTCACGAGCACCTGTTTCGCTTCGATATCGACATCACCGAATCAGATCCGTGCGCAAGCCATTTCCGGCAATCAGCAGGCTCCGAAGACCTACTACGCCCATGCCTGGAAGACGACGACTTCTCGCATAAAGGATGATGGGGGTTTCGTCTTCCAATGGTTCGCGTGCAGCGATACCAAACCTGGCGCGCTTTCGGACGCCGATGCCATCCCGGGCGCAACACAGGAGGCGTTCGAACTCACCGAAGAGCTTGGCAAGAAGCTCGATGGCAAGCACCTCTTCGTGCGCATCACGTCAGGGAGCGTTGCGCTTGATGGCCCGCAGAGCGCCAATAACTACAGAGGTGCGCTCTCGAACAGCTCGACGATCAAAGCCCCGATTCCCGACAAGACTGCTTTCGACAGCCACTCCTACATCCTCATCCAGGCGTCTGGTGATGCGACGTCCCACCTCGATAAGGTGGAAGCCGCTCCGCTTTCTGCGGGCACTACCCTTCACGCCAACGCCTACGATGGCGAAGCGTCGCCCAACCGTCGCATGGCCGACCAACCTTCATGGCGCTACCAATGGCTGTGCTCTAGCGAACAGGAAGCGCCTGACAGCGCATTTGATCCCATCGAAGGTGCCACGCAGAAGAGCCTGACGATAACCGAATCGCTGGCGGCACAACTTGCAGGCAAGTACATTCGCGTCAAGGTCGTGGGAGACGGCCACGAGCTCTATGGGCCCAGCAGTTCCCTCAAGGCGCCGGCATCGGTCACGTACAACACCCCCGGCCCCGTCAAAGCCAAGGGACAGATCATCATCGATCATGTGGTGCTCGCCTTTGGTAACGACGCTTTCGAAGATGACAATGAGAGCGTGCCCAACGCGAATGTGGGCGACACCATCCGCGCGGCAGCCTACGACAGCAGTCTACCCAACGAGCTCTATCTTGATGACAAGATCACTTTCGAATGGCAGATCTCTAGCGCGGCCAGCGGCCCCTTCTCGACCGTCGCCACTGGCGGCAGCTTCACGGTCGGGGACTATGCGGGCAAGTTCCTCCGCGTGGTCGCCACGGCGAAGAACGGCGTACCGGGTTGTGATCAGCACGCTACCGAAGCTGGCCGCATCCTGCCCAAAGGTGCCCATATCCTCTATAGCGTGAGCGTCCTGAACGCATCGGCGGTGACGCAGACGCGTGAAACCCTGAAGGCGCTCGCCTATGAAGGCGATTACTGGGATCAGGTGCCCGTCCATGACGGCGTGGAATACACGTGGCGATGGAGCGCCACCAAGCCGAACTACTGGGGCGAAGCCGATTGGCACGACATTCCTGGCATCACAGGCGCGATCTTCACTATTCCTGACGAGTTCGCTGGCCTTTGGGTTTCCGTGAAGGCCCAAGCAGGTGATAACGTCGTTGAGGCCGAGGATTACGCCGGGCCCTTCACGAAGTCGACCCAGAGCGAGGGGCCGAGCGATCCGCAGGGGGCTCTCTCAAAGGCAACCGTGAAGGTGACAGGGGTCACTCCGCATAAGCCGGGCGAAGTCTTCCTCGACGAGACGTGGATCCCCCTGAGCGAGTTTCGTTGGGAAAAGGACGTGCGCGTCACAGCGTGGGACGCTTTCAAGGCGCTCCTTGACGAAGCGGGCTATTTCTACGACACCAAGGGCGGATTCCCGTACTCCATAACCACGTCTGATGGCGCGCGCACGCTGGCCATGAGCGCCAATGCCCCCTGGTCGTACTGGGCGTTCTATATCAACGGTGTCTATGCAGATACCCTTGCATGCAGCTACGCCATGAAGCCGGGCGATTCCATCGAGTTGCGCTATGTGGACACTACGGGCATTCGCGATACCCGGCCGAGCGCAATCCAAACATACCCTCAAGAGGGAACTCCCGAGGTACAGGTGGAATGGAAGGGCTTTGGCGCAAGCTCGTCGGTCGCAGGAGCAACCCCGACAGTCGGCATCATGGCAGATTGGACGTTTGTCCCTGAGGTGAGCGCGAGCGGGGCAACATGGTCGGAGCCTGTTTTGCTGAATGGCAAGGTCTACATGGTCTCGGGTGACCGCCTCTGCACGATCGACCAGGCTACAGGGAAGCTCATTGCGTCGGTGGCCTTGGCTGCATCCGTCAACAAAGGTGGGTGTCGCCCGGTCTACACCGCAGGCAAGATCGTCGTTCCCCTTGCTGACGGGCGACTGCAGGCGTTCTCCGCAACGACGCTTCACTGCATCTGGGTGAGCGATCCGCTTCCCCAAGGGACCATCACTCATGAACTGGCTCTAGCGGCTCTCAGCTCTACGGCTGTGCCTGCAGCTGCGCTGGAAGGTGCCGATGCTCGTCGGGCGATCAGCTACCTTTCATCCCATCAGTCGCTCTCCTCGCTCTTCGTCCATGACGGATACATCTATGCCGGTACAGCGATCGCAGACGCTGAGGCAACCTACGGTGGATGCCTGATGTGCGTGGACGCTAATACGGGCGCTCTTCGTTGGAAGCGCACCAACGACGCTTCTGGATATTACTGGGCGGGTGCGGCAGAATCGAACGGCTATGTGCTCATGTGCGGCGACGACGGTGACCTTGAAGCGATCCCCGTCGATTCGAAGACGGGCGACCCGGTTCACAGGTTATCGCTCTCTGCTGGAATGCGCTCTACTGTGGTAACAGAAGGCGACTACGCCTTCTGTGTGACCCGTGATGGCGTCTTCCACAAGATCGCGGTGAGCACAGATGGATCATTGCACGAAGTCGGCAGCGTCAGATTCGCGGCAACATCCACGAGCACCCCAACTGTTGTTAGCGGGGTAGCCTACGTAGGAGGTGCTCTGACCGATGGGAATGGGGTCCTTGCTTGCATCGACCTGACGACCATGGCCTGCACCGCCGTAGTTAGCGCGGATGGCCGTCCGCTTCCTGGTGAGGTGAAGAGCAGGCCGCTGGTTTCCAGGCAGCAGGACGCTACGTACGTGTACTTCACCTGCAACCATTCTGATAGCGCCGTCTACGCGCTCAAGGCGGGCTCTTCGGCAGCGCAGGTCGCCTTCCGCCCTGATCCGGATAACGCGGACTACTGCCTCTCGAGCTTGGCAGCTGACGCCCATGGCCGCCTTTACTATGTGAATGATGGCGGTTGCCTGTTCGCGCTGAAGGTGGCAAGCGCGCTCAATGGGGCGTCATCGACAGCAAGCGAACCCAGCACACCATCAGCATCAAGTCGAGTTCTTGGCGCTCAGATGCCTACTGGCGTTTCTGCAGGCTCTTCCATGGGGTTCATTGGAGGGAGCGGATCCTTCGCGGAGGAGGCTGGCCTGCTTGCTGTAACCTCGCTTGATCAGGCAATGGCTAAGCTCGATTCAACGGAGGGGGCGGATTTGCTCGCTTCCGCTCCTTCTCATGGCGGTGCGCCAGTCGTTGCCTTTGCGGGCATGATCGTCGGCATCGTAGGAATGTGCGCGGCGGCATCCCTCCTCTTCTCTGAGCGTCGTAGGTGCAGGTAGGGAACGACCATGAAAGATGGCCGACGCAAGGCCATTGCTGGAGTGCTTGCGGCTGTCTCGCTGGTGATCCTCATAGCATCGTCAGCAACGGCGATGAGTTGGGACGCTCTGTCTAGCACTTCGGATGCCGCATTGGAAGCCTCCCTCCAGCAGAGTGGCGAAGGCAAGGAGGGCATTCCGCAAGAGGGCCAAGGGGAGACGCCGCAAGGGAGCGCCAAAGGCCTTTCCAAGAATGAGCCCGCAGGCTCAGAGATGGTCGATGCAGACGATCGCGACGCGCAGGCTCCTACATCAGAAAGCGGCAATGCATCGACGCATGCATTGCCGAGCGAATCATCACCGGAAGGGGCGGATGACGTTGGCGCTTCGGATTCGAAGATTCGGATTTCGCTGATCATCGACGCTTCGTCGGTACAGGGAGAAGGATGGCCTTCCTCCATGGGAAGCTTCACGCTTGAGCTTTCCCCAGGCAGCACGGTCATGGACGCGCTGCGCGCAACGGGCATCGCCTTTACGGGCTCCTCATCTTACGTGTCTTCGATCGATGGCCTGTACGCGGGTATGTACGGGGCAAGCAGTGGCTGGATGTACTCCGTTGATGGGGTGACGCCGATGAGAGCGGCGAACGCCTATGGCATCACCGATGGGAATGCCATTCGCTGGTACTATTCACGATGATCATGAAGATGCATTGGATGTATTGGGACGGGGTTAAGCACCATGCCAGCAACGAAGAAGGCGACCCATCGCATAGATGCTTTCGAAGGAGCTCCAGGAAGAATCGCCTATCATCGTCATCCTCAAAGATCATCTGCTGACCAACTCCACGCTGCACGACGTGGTATATCTGCGATTCGCATTCTTCTCTTGGCCTGCGCGGCATGCATCCCCTCTTCCACTCTTAAAGGCAATGGATGATAGCAAATGCGGTACGCAGAACCGACCCCTGTACCCTCATGTTGGATAGAGTCACGCGGCGAAAAGAGAACTTGGTACTCTTTTCGCCGCAAATCACATAAAGGCTGATTCAGCGGAATTCAAAAGCAATCTACTGAATCAAAGCGACACTATTTCTGCAGTCCCATCCTCATAAATTAAAAAGCTGTGCGAGCCATCTTTGGGCATACTGACGCTTCCAGGATTGAGATAGCGAACATTGTGATCGAGCTTGTTCTCCTTGATGTGAGTGTGCCCCGTAAGGACGATTGAGCCTTCTGAAAGGCGCCTTATCATTTTTTCTAACCCCAAATGCCCATGCGTACAAAATAACTGGGTCCCTCCATCTAGAATGAGGGCATAATCTTGCATGCAGGGAAAATCGAGCAGCATTTGATCGACTTCCGAATCGCAATTCCCGCGCACAGCAATGATGCGATTTGAAAGTTCATTGAGTTGCGCGGCAACGCTGATTGGATCATATCCATCCGGAAGCGGGTTTCGCGGGCCGTGATACATCAGGTCGCCAAGCAAAATTAGCCTGTCGGCCTTTTCGCGCTCAACGCCATCTAATAGCTTTGCACACCAATAAGCAGACCCATGTATGTCAGAAGCTATTGCATATCTCATAGAGAGATTATATCAATGCTCATTTCGTGACACTCTCCGAAACTCCTTACAGCGCAAGCGAGGTGCTTGCGTAATCGGCCAGAGCCGCGAAATGCGGCGGGTGGGATGGTGGCGTGAACGTTATGAGTGATTCATGGACGGAGAGAACGGTGCTGCGCAGGGCGGGACGGCTGCGGAGGTTGAACAGACCGAAGCGACACAAGCGGGTGGGAACCTGTCGGACACAGGCGGCGGCACGCTGCAAGCGCAAGAAGTGAGCGGTGACGAGGAAGCCGGCGGCGCTGAGGACGCGCAAGCGACGGAAGCCTCGCAAGCCGACTACGAAGCGCAGATCGCCGAGCGCGACGCACGCATCACGGAGCTGGAAGCGCAGCTTGCCACCCAAGAGATCGACCACGAGCTGACGCTTGCCGGGTGCCATTCGACCCGTGCCGCCCGTGCGCTGCTAGACGACCACGACGGCGATGTTGCCGCACTGAAGGCCGCCGAGCCCTGGCTATTCGCAGACGGCGAGACGAATGCCGAAGGCGAAGGCGAGCAGCAGAGCGGTACGACCGGTTTGAAGCCCGCCGGCACCGATACGTCGAAAGCGACGGTCGCCCGCTGAGAGCGTTTGGCCGGGCTTTCCGATGACGAGGATAAGGAGTAATTGCAATGGCTAACTCGATAATCATCGGCACCTGGACCATTCGCTCAAGCGCCGCTGGGCTTAACCCATCGCCCTCGGGGCATGTCAAGGCACGCACATTTCCCGCACAAAGCTTTTCGCAAAGACCGCGCGAAAACTTTGGTGCAGGAACCGGCGCTGCGCGCCTATGTGGCTTTCCGCCTTGACATGCACGGTCGATGGGTTTGATCGCAGTCAAGCGATTGATGCCACGGCACCAATCGCCAAGAGCGCGATTGAGGTCGGCTCGAACGGAGAAGAAGGCGCGGCCTAATAGAGCACCTACGCAATGCATGAACAGCCGCACCTCCTTTCCCCGCACAAGAAGTCATTCAAGTCAAAGGAGGAACAGTATGAGGTACTACCCAATCAACGAAGATACCGCTCGCACTGCATGGAGCATGAACCACATGGGCGCGTTCAACAGCGACGAGAAGGAGTACATGCAAGAGGTTGACCAAGCCTATGAGATTGCCGAGGAGGCAGCCCAGCGCAGCCCCGACCAGAGAAATGCAGCTTTGGAAATGGCAGACAAGTTCGCGAAGCGGCTGGCTAACTGGTACAACAGAAAGTACCGCATCGATTCCATGTGCCCCAGCATGCTCATTGCCGGTCCTGCAAACTTCCCCGTGCGCAAGAAGGAGAAGCAGAACCGCGCCACTGACAGGCTCTGGGAAGACTATCGGAACATCATTGGTGTAAAGGAGCGCATCCGCAAGCTGGGCGAACCGTCCAAGGTCATCAAAGCCGGAGTCGATGACGCGCCTGAGAAACTGCGCGAGAAGATAGCGGAGCTGACCGAGAAGCAGGAGAGCATGAAGGCGGCGAATGCCCAAGCACGCAAGGAGGGAAAGCAAGCCCCGTACGCCCCCTACACGCTCTCAAACAACTCCCAGAAGATTCGCGCCACGAAGAAGCGGCTCGAAAGCCTTGAAGCTGCCAAGGAGAAGGGCACGAGCGAGAGACGCATCGAGTTCATGGGCGAGCAGGTCACCGTCATCGAGAACGTGGAACTTATGCGCTTGCAGTTGGTGTTCGATGGCAAGCCCTCCGACGAGATTCGGGGGACGCTCAAGAAGAACGGATTCCGTTGGTCGCCGAAGCAGGGAGCATGGCAGCGCCAGCTCACCGCCAACGCACGGTTCGCGCTGCGCCTCATGCTCAAGACCGCAGCCGAGCAGCCAACCTCTGAACAGCATCAATCCAACTAGGAAAAGGAGCAGGATATGAACACCCAAGCGAAACTCGAAGGCGCACGTTACGTAGTCACGGCGGATGATGTGATGTTCCCGGAAGCGCTGCGCCGCATCCCGATGCCGCCAGAGAAGCTGTACGTCATCGGCTCTCTGGATGCTCTGAGTATCGAAGGCGTGGCAATCGTGGGCGCACGGAAAGCGACCCCATACGGAAGGGAATGCGTTGCGAAGTTCGCCGCAATGCTCGCAGAGCGGGACATCCCTCTGGTCACAGGAGGTGCGCGAGGATGCGATGCGGCGGCACTGAGAAGCTGCGTTGAGCACGACGGTCGTGCGGTGGTGTTCCTGGGCGGCGGCTGCGATGTGGTCTACCCCAGCGAGAACACCGGTCTATTCCAGCAGGTCATAGAGAAGGGCGGGGCGATAGTGTCGGAGCATGAGTGGGATACGCCGCCGCTGCCCTTCATGTTCAGAGCGCGGAACCGACTGACGGCAGGACAGTCGAAAGCGGTGTTCATCATCGAGGCGGGGCTTCCATCCGGGACGTTCTCGACCGCCGATGATGCGCTCGAATCGGACAAGGAGGTATTCGCCATGCCCGGTCCGATCACCTCACCGGTGTCACGCGGAGCGAACCGGCTCATATACCAAGGGGCTACGCCGATCGTGGACGAAGAGACGTTCTCAGATCAGCTGTATGCGCTGTGCGGTATCACCGCCTAGTTCTCACCCGGAGCAGAATCACGACATTTTGCTCCGGGTCGGTTTATACAGGATAAGGGCGAGACGCTCTTACGAGCTATATTGGCATTTTCGGCAAGCCGAAAAGGGGCGTTGAACAGGGCATCTTCCATTGTGATTGAGTGCGCGGGATTGAGCGGCTCGGTCTCATGCTTTGTGTTCGGTTTGCCAGGGAAGCGACAGCGCTCTGTGGGGAACCTGCAGGTGGGAGCATGTCTACACAGGCTTGACGTGTACACGTAAGTACTTGTCCAGGACAATCTGACCTTGACTGGTGATGCTGCATGAAAGCCTTTGTTGCCTGGGAGATTCTCTTCCTATGAACGGAAAGGAACCTCGCATGCAACAAGATGAGCAAGCCGCCAAAGGGCTGAAGACCGAAGTAGTCCACGCACGATTGTCAGCGGATCTGAAAGGCCGCATCGAGACCTATGGGAAAGCCCACGGCATGTCCATGAGCTCTGCGGTAGCCGATCTGTTGGGGCGAGCGCTTGAGGATGCTTCGGCTTCCGATGGCCTAGCAGAGTCGTTGGCTCTCATTGCCGAGCGCATAGAGGGCATCGCCAAGGACTGCGGGCTTGCGTCCAAGCGAGCCGGCAAGGCATCGCAAGCGAGCCTGGGCGTGCTGGCGCTAATGAGCTCCTTCACTCCGGATCTGCTGAGGTTCCTCGCCAACGAGGCGTTGATGAGAGGGCAGATGCTCGCTCGGGTCTTGGACAACAAGCAAGCTGCGGAGAATGTGAAGGTGCCGGCATCGTTGGGTAGGCTCGCGAACGCCAAGGAGCCCGACGAGATATTCCGCATGGCCTATTCGGAATTGGGCGGGAAGCTCAGCCGGGACCCGAAGACGTCCTTCCTTGCCGCTTGGGCGTCCGCGATCGAGCTCTTCGAATTGGGAGAGCTCGGCTTGATGGGGCGCGACGAGGATGAGTGGGCTGCGATCCTGAAGGGCGATGACGTGCAAGCCATGAGCTCGCTCGCGGCCAAGGTGCAGAAGGGCAAGCGCAATGGATAGGCTCACGGTGCGCATCGACGAGGATGTGAAGAGGCAGCTGGACATGCTCGCGGCGAAGAGCGGGAAGGCTCCTGCCGCATTCGCGCGTGACCTCATTGAGCAAGGGGTGATGAACGAGGCGCAGCGTGCGTGGGCTCCGCTCGTTCGCCAAGCGATACGCGACGAGTTCGATTCCTTCCTTGAGCAAGAGCGCGTGCAGCGCGAGTTCAGCGCTGATGACCTCTATTGCCGCCTGGCGAATGAGCTGAGGCTGGACATGGATGACCTGAGGGTGCTGGCTGGTGCGGCGCTGGCATGCGCGTTGGGGCTCTTGGAGGGATCGGAGGGCGTTGATGGCCATGGAGGCGAGCGGCTGCAGCTCGCCCTTGAGAGAGGATTGTGGCTCGGCTTCGATGGCTTGAGGCATTCCATGATGCAGGATGAGAGCATAGATGACGGCACGCTATAGCGGCGGCATCCCGATCCATCGCGCGATCATCGTCCGCCATACGCCACGGGACCATTCACAGGCTGTAGGGTCCAGGAACACCGGCGCCATACCCATGTCATCGCAGAGCGTTTCCCTTGGGCTCGACTACATAGGCAGAGAGGGCGAATACCAGGAACGCTCGGACATCGAACGCGATGCGACCGCCTATGACGATGCCCTCGTGCGCGACAGGTTGGACTACATCGGCAGGCTCGGCAAATACGTGGCCAAGGGCTTGGGACGCCAGGAGGATGCGACCTATTGGGACCAACATGGTCCCGTGGCACGCGAGCAGGTGGAGGCGTCCATGCGAGCATCCGGAGGCGCGTTCGTCGATTCCATCGTGACCGTCAAGCGCGAGCACATGGAGGCGCTCGGGCTTTCCACTAAGGAGGACATGCAAAGGCTGCTTCGATGCTCGTGGCAGCGAAACGTGGAGAAGTGGGGCGCGATCCGGAACCCGGAGGACATCCGCTGGGTGGCGTGCTACCACACCGATGCGGCACGGTCAGTCCATGCGCACATCTACACCTGGTCGGCTCGCGGTGAGATCCAGCCAGGCTACACGGTATCCCGTGAGGGCACCCGTGCCGGCAAGGAGGAGATCTATCGCGTGGGCTACGCTCGGATCCGCGAGGAGCGCGACATCCGCAGGAACCATATCAGGGACCTGAGCCGCTTTGAGGCACGCAGGCAGCTCGGGCTTCCTGTATCCCAAGCCGACGCGCGAAGGCTAGAGCAGACGGCTTTGCGCTACGGGCTCGAGTACCGGTTGTCAGACAGGTCCGACCTGTCCGCAGCGGGGCAGGCGAAGGCAACGAAGCTGCTCGATGCAATGAGGGTGAGCCTCGACGGCGACCATGGGCGTCTGGCCCATAACTGGAAGGCATACGGCATCGCTCGTGACCTGGTTCGGCTGCTTGAGAAGGAGAGCCCATCGTTCGCCCATCTATCTGGCGAGTACCGAAGATGCGCTGAGGTGCTCGCAGATCTCAAGGGCTATGGCGATAGTGGCTTCGCACGAGAGCGCAATGCGCTCATCAAGGGCGAGCGTGATGAGTTCCTCAAGCGCGTGTCAAGCAAGATAGTGCGCGGGGTAGTCGGCGACGATGCTCGCTTCCGCAACGAGCGATCATGGACTGGCCGCAGTGCAGAGCGTGCAGTCGGACGTGCAGCCAGACGCCCGCTGATCGCATTTGGCAGTCGTGCCTCAAGGGATGCCGTGAGCCGCGCATACGGTATCTCGCTCAGGCAAGTGCGAGGCATGGAGAGGGACTATAAGGCCGTGAGAGCCGCTGTGCGCCGCGCTGGAAGCGTAGATGCGCTCACAGGGCGAGCGATGGCTGCTGCGCGGTCGTATGCCGAGAGAGCGGCCTCTGGGAGCGTTCTCGGGGCATCTTTGCGAGAAGCAGCCCAAGAGCAGGCGCAGCGTACAGGAGCACCCGTGCGAGATGCCTATGAACAGGCGCACGGAAGGTTCGTCGATGCGTTCGCCAGGAACGTTGCCGAACGAGCCTTGCAGGATGCGGAGCGCTCGGCCGACCACGATCGCCAGCCAGGAGCAGAGCTTCTTGGAATCTTATCCGTTCTGGAAAGCGCTTCGCGAAGCATGGCCTATTGCGCAGTGCGTGGCGGCATGCGCGGTGAGCGCGACCGCTCCCTCGATCACGACAGGCTCGATGTGGAGCGAGCGCTACGCTGACCAGCTTCTGCTGCTCTTGACATAAGTATATATTTAATACATACTCTATACATACTACAGAGGAGGCGAAACTGCTTTGGCTAAAGATAGGTTCACGATCACGCTAGATAGCTCGATCAAGGAAGAGGCGCAGCAAGTCCTCGCTGAAATGGGAATCTCGCTTTCGGGTGGCGTTGAGCTGTTCTTGAAGGCTGTTATCAGGGAACGCGCAATCCCATTCCCGATCACTGCTGACAGAGCCAAAGCGGGATATTTCTATGCCCTTGTTCCGTTACCCGAACTCTCTGAATGCAAAGGAGTTGATAAGGATGAAAACGCTGAAGAAGACGGATAAGAAAGGACTGATCGTTGTTGCTGCGGTCCTAGCAGCTCTCGTGCTTGGATCCCTGACGGCTTGCGCCATGCAGAAGGCCGTTGCCATCGAAGAGGGGAAGCTCTCTCCTGTTGAGGAAATCACCGGCAGCTTGAACGATGAAGGGACCACTGATTCGGAGCCAGGCGATGACGCCGAAGCTCTCGTTGAAGAGGAGTCCGTAGGCGAATCTGGAAGTGTTACCAGACTCAGTGAGTCCCGAGCGACTGCTGAGGCTGCAGGCGAGCCAACGCCCGTTGCCCATGGCGGCCATGCTGGCAACCCAGCACCGGCTAGCCAGCCTGTGGCTTCCGAGGGACACAAGCACACTTGGGAGCCGGTGACGAAGCCGTACGAGGTTATTGATGTGGCGGCCTATACAGAAACGCAATACAGAACCGAAGAGCGCGTCATGTGCAGCGCTTGCGGCGAGGACATAACGAACGGCGACAAGCAGGGGCGCAGCATCCTCCAGCACGGCAAGGCTCACGCGCTGGCTGGAGAAGGCGGAGGCACGTACTCCTCTACCAAGCAGGTTCCTTGCGGCACCATCAATCATCCTGCAAAGACGCACATCGAGTACGAGATCGCCGGCTACAAGTGCTCCTGCGGCGCAACTAAGTAAGACCAACGAGCGCAATCTTGCTTGAATGTCCATAACCGCCTACAATTAACTGCAAATGTAGGCGGTTATGTATTTAGGACACCTCCATGCTGCTCACGTACAAAGAAGCGAATGCCCAAAGCGGCGGCCAATACGGCTTGAGGCAAGCTGTGAAGTCCGGTGAGATCCGTCACCTGGGCAGGAACCTCTATGCAACCGAGGCATCTGACAGCATCCTGGGCTCTCTTGCCAAGCTCTATCCTGATACGGTCGTCACGGGCCCTACGGCGCTGTATCTCCACAACCTGATAGACCTTCCGCCAGAGCGCGTTGACGTGGCCACGAAGCGCGGTGGAACCAAGATCACGAATCCGGCTATCCAGCCAAGCTACATTCCTGAAGATTGGCTGCAGGTCGGCGCGACCACCACAATCCATGATGGTACTGAGGTGCGGGTGTTCGATCTCGAAAGGATGCTCCTTGAGCTCATGAGGTCGCGCAACAAGCTCCCCTATGACATCTATCGCGAAGCAGTGAACTCGTATCGCAGACTTGCAGACAGACTGGATATGTACAAACTGGAGGAATATGCGAAGCGCATCCCTCGGGGTGGGTCATATCTCAACCGCGTACTTGAAGAGGTGTTCTGATGGATCTGAGCGAGATCAGGCTAAAGTATGAGAATGCTGGATACAGCGAGCTGAACGCAACGGCCCGTGCGTGCCAGGATGTCATCTTGGATAGGATCTCCAGGTCGCCTATGAGCAGGAACGTCGCGATCAAGGGCGGCGTTCTCATGTGCGCAATCTCCGGCAATCAAAGACGGGCGACGCAGGACATAGACCTCGACTTCATCAGCTACTCGATCTCCGATGATGCGATAAGGCGCTTCATCAGCGCCCTATCGAACGTCGATGACGAGATCGAGATAAGGATAAAGGGACGCATCGAGGAGCTCTCCCAGCAGGATTACAAAGGCAAGCGAGTTCTTCTAGAGATTACCGACGGTGCTGCAACCTTCGGCACGAAGCTCGACCTTGGCGTTCATGCGAAGCTGGATCTGGAGCAAGAGGAGCGCTGGTTCGACATAGCCCAGAACGATGACGGCGTGTCCCTGCTGGCGAACTCGAAGGAGCAGATGTTCGCTGAGAAGCTGAAGAGCCTCCTGCTCCATGGGATAAGGTCAACGCGGTACAGGGACCTCCACGATATGTACTACATCGGCCACATGGACTCGCTCGATCGCGCCCTCCTTCTGCACTACATCGAGCTTCTGATCGTCGAGGACGAGGATATGTGGGATGCGGACTTGGACGGCATCGCAGACAGGGCAAGCCATACTCTCAGCAACAAGCCCTTCCAAATGCGCATGAAGACGTCTTCGAGGTCCTGGACGGATACGAAGCCCGTGGACATCGCCGCGTGGCTCCCCCGCTTCATCCGACAGCTTCGCTGACCTCCGGTGGGTTGGCCTCGGGCCAGACGGTCCAGCCGCGTTTGGATGCGTAGACGATGGTGCGCTCGTTCTTCCACGTGTTGTAGGAGCACGTGACGAATGAGTAGGCCCGTGCCGGCGTCTCGACGGAGTCTATGTCCAGCGTGGCGCCTGAGCGCTTCCCCTGCCACCACGAATCGAACTCCGCATCATCCTCGAAGATGATCTGCTTCGGTTCATTCGAGGCGTTCACGACGTCCACCATGCGCGGCATGAGCGTGGCCCTCCAGTCCGGCGTCTGCAGCAAGATCCTCGGATGCTCGTTGGCGAACTCCAGGTCTGAGTACTTCGCAAGGTCTGAGAACATCGCCCCGTTCGATGAATGGTGGGCGAAGATGACGCAGTTGCGCGACAGGAGGCCCATCTCAGCGCATTCGGCGTCCAGGTAAGGACAGCCATTCGCGTTGGGGTTCTTGTAGATGTCATGGGAGAGGTAGTAATCCGGGTCCTCCGCAGGCCCTTGCACGATGGGAAGGTCGATGGAGGTCTCCGGAATGGTGACCCATCCGATGATGTCAGGGTTGATGCTCTCCCAATACTCCCAATCCACCATAGGGAATCCGTCCGGATAGGGTTTGGTCATGGTGACCGGGCTCGGCTCTGGCGTGGCGTCATCGAGCTGCCTTTGCATGTCGGCGCAGATCCATATTGCTCCGGCAATGAGAGCGGCACTCATGAAGAGGGCCGCTCCCGCTATCAAGCGTTTCCTTGCGGACATCAGGACGTCCTCCCGCAGATGGTGCAGGTACGGCCCGCAGCTACGAGCTCGTCGTATTCAGGGCTGTCCTCGATGACGTCGATTCGCCCATCGGCCACCTTCCGGGTCTCCTCCACGGGGACGTTCGTAGAGTAGCCGCTGTGGCCCGTGATGACGATATGCTCTGCAGCATGCCCGTCGATCAGCTCGTTACATTCGTTGCATACGCTGTGATAGGTGATGACGGTCTCGTAGACCGGTTGCACGATCTCCTCGTGCGTCTGGGCATCATGGTGGACCGTCTCGTAATCGATCGCCCAATCATGCTCATGGGTGACCACGGCGCTCTGTTTGCTTGAGGCACCAGGATCTCCGTTCTCGGGCGGGCTGCCAAGAGGCGCGAACGCACAGCATAGGCAGCACGTGATCGAGAGCGCCACGGCACAGGATGCCACTGCTATGGGCATGTGGTCGCGCCATCCCTTCTTGCTCGCTTGGCCTTCATGCGCCACTGGGGCGTGCATGGCTTCATCGGGGCCCAATGCCCCTTGGTCGTTCTGATTCACTTGTTCCTCGCTTTGTCGATGGAGCGAGACCCCTCGAACGAACGAAGGGCCTCACGATGCTTATTCGTCTTCCTTGGGCGATTCCTCTGATTCGGCTGTGCTGTCGTCGCCTTCATCCGAGCGCTTGGCCATGAGCTTGCGGAGGCCGTAGCCACCTGCGATGGCTCCGCCGACCAGCAGCACGGCAACAAGCGCAAAGAGAGCGCGTTGGTCAACGCCGGTCTTGTCGTAGAAGCCGGTCCTGGTGTGCGTGAGCTCCGCATCGGTCACATGCACGGTCTGCGCCTCGTCGTTGATGTCCGTATGCTCCGCCACGGGAACGTCGTCTTTGGTGAGGTATTCGAAGACAACGAGGTCGTGATCCTCTATGCCCGTCGAATCGAAGGAGAACTCCACCTCGATCTCGCCTGCAGATGCGTTGGGCGTGAAGCGGATGCTGGATTTGACCGGCTTGTCGCCGATCATGAGCTCCTTGCCCGCGGCCTTGTCCATGAGGACGCCGGAAAGCTCGTACTCAAGCCCGGGGATCAGGTTCGCGTAACTCACGATGTCCACGATGACTGCATCCCTGCATGCCAAAACGGAGTGGTCGCCGTCAGACTTGTCTCGCGCGAGCGTTCCGATGCTGCTCGCAACCACGTCGAAGGATTGGTCAACGCTCGCCAGGTCAACGTGGTCTGCGACGAGCCTGGCCTCATCGTCATCGAGGTCTATCAAGAACTCAAGCACCACCAGCTCTTTGCCAGCGAGCTTGCGGCTGTCGAGCTCGAAGGGCACATCGGTGCTGCCGCTCTGGGCATCAGGGGTGAACTCGCTTTTGCCCCAAACGAGCCAAGATGCGCTCTCGGCCGACTTGAGCAACGCCTCAAGGCGACCCGCATCGAGCGTTCGAGGGAGCGCGGAAAGCTCGCCTGCCTCATCTGCGATCTGGTAGCCGAGCGTCTCTGCAGCCTGCTCGAAAAGCCAGCGGACATCGTCTTCGGAGACCTCATCCTCAGAGGAAACGGCGGGCATACCCTCCTTGTCGAACACGATGCCATAGGCAACGTAGCTCCTGCCGGGAACGAGGTTCTGATAGGACACCTTGTCAACGACCTTGGATGAGGTGTCCGCCACGACATCCTTGTCGCCATCCACCTCATCGAACGCATACGTCCCGATCCCGGGTGCGACCACATCCACGGTCTGCGAGGGATCGTCAGGGTCCTCGTGGTCGGCGATGACGGCACCAGCGCGAAGCACCTTCTCGAAGGCGACGAGCTTCGTGCCGGCAAGCAGAGAGGCGTCGAACTCGAAGGTGACGTCGATGCTGCCATTGGCATCCTCGGGGGTGAAGGCCACGGACGCGGTGACCGGATTGCCATCAGCGTCCTTGAGCGGCTCTGCCCCGTCGGGCCCGACTGCCATGATGGTGCCCTCGGCGGTGTACTCCTTGCCCACCATGAGACCACGGTAGGTGATGGTGTCCACGACCTTCGCCTTGCCGTCTGCGATGACGGCATGGTCCCCGTCAAGGCCGTCCTTGGCGGTCGTGCCGATCTTCGGCTCGTTGACGTTGACCGTCTGGTCGAAGTCCTCGATGTCGGTATGCTCTGCAACCGCAGCATCCGTTGCCGTGTCCACCAGCACCTCGAAGGCGACCGTGGGATGGCCTGCGAGCTTGGTGGCATCGAAGGCGAACTCAAGCTCAACGTAGCCGCTGGCGCTTTCGGCTTTGAAGGTCTTGGATGCGGTGACGCTCGTGCCGTCGTCGCGCTTGACCGGCTCGCCCGTGGCCTTGTCCATGAGCGTGCCCTGCATGGTGTAGGTCGTGCCGACGGTGAGCCCCGTGTACTCGACGCGGTCGATGAGCGTTGCCTCGGGGTCGGGCGTCAGGACCTTGTCGCCGTCATGTCCATCACGCGCAGTGGTCGAGAGGGTGATCTGCCCCTTCGGCTGGTTGTCCACGCTCCCCAGGTCCACCTGGTAGGCGTGGCGAGAGACGCGCAGCTTCATGCTCACGAGCTCAAGGCCCTCGTTCTTGGAGCAGCCGAGCTCGTCGATCTGGTAGGTGTCGTAGGGCAGCGCCCCGAGCGCATCGTCTGTCTTCACGGTCCAGCCTTCGGTGGTCAGCCCGAACCAGATGCCAGCCTCGCTATCTAACTTCGACTCGTCAACGGTTTCGTCCTCCGCCACCGCATCATCGTTGGCATTGGTGCGCTGGGTGTGCGGGTTCCAAGCTGCCTCGGTCTTCGCCTCGCCATTCTCGTCGGTGACGAACACATGGGATTCGCCCGTGGTCTCCGAAGTGATCCTGAAGGGAATGCCATCGAGGCGGCGCTGGTCGGATTCGCGGACCTTGACGAGCTCCACATCGCCGCGCTTCACCTGGTTATGAGGTGCCTTGTCGCCCTCGATCTTCACGATCTCGCCGTCGTTGACGATGTCGAAGAACCGCTCGGTGGTATCCGTCAGCAGATAGCCCGTGCTGGGTGCCGTCTCCTGGATGGAGTAATGGCCATAGGGCAGGCAGTCAGCAGCCGTGGATGCGACAGCGCCATCGGTGTAGATGGTCTTGACCACGGCACCGGGGGCATAGTCGATGCCGTCGACGATGACCGTGTTTGCTGAGCGGTTGGTGATCTTGAACTCGGTCTTGTCCAAGGTGGCGCTGCCAAGGGGCGTGAGAAGGTTGCTTTCGATGTCGCGCTTCTCAATGGACACGCCGCCGCGGATGACTTGCTCGGGGTGGATCGGGGTGACATAGGTGTAGACGGTCTCAAGGTGGCCTTGGGGCGTGATCTGCTGCACGTAGACAGTACTGCTGTCCAGAAGGTAGCCCTCAGGAGCCTTGGTCTCGCGGATCACGAGCGTACCGAGTGGCAATGTGGCGTTGCCGTGGGTGTCCGTGTAGAGAGAACCACCGGAGACGACGTAGTCCTGATCGAGCGCTGCGAACCCATCCTCATCGGTTCGCACGATCCAGGTGCGGGTGGGAGCGCCGGAGCGCTCGGCATCGGCGAGCGTGCCGTAGTAGCCGTCGTAGTAGTCGAGCTGGTACTCGGCACCGCCGAGGCTAGCTGAGCCTTGCGGCAGATTGTGCGCGAAGTAGGTGCGCTCGCCGTCGTACTTCTGGACACAGAAGTAGGCGGGGTCGTTCTGGGGGATGTCGACGGCATCAAGGTAGGTGGTCTGCTCCACCTCGATGACCACGCTGCTCACATCATAGGAGAGCGCGTAGCCTCGCGGTGCCGATATCTCCTTCACGTAATAGGTGCCGATGGGCACCTCGTCTGCGCGCGCAACGCCATCAGCGTTGGTCGTGATGCTTCGCATGAGGTTCGTGCATCCGGGATCGGTATAGAGACCGTAGACCGCGCCTTCCAGGGTGTAGCAATCGTTCCCGGTGGATATGTCGGGGTTCGCGGACGCCTTGTGGATCTCCAGGGAGCCATAGGGATGGTAGTCGAACGCGAGGATGACCTGCGTGCGCGATCCGGTGTGCATCAGATAGCCTTTGAATCCGGCAGGAACGTCGCCGTAAGACTCGCCTGCGCCGTTCAGCAGAAAGGCATTCCAATTGATCCGGACGTTGACGGCATTCTCGTTGACCAGCTCCCCAGTGGAAATTGAGAAGCCGATGACGTTGTCTTGGCACCAGCGCACGAAGCTGCTGTTGCATTGCCCATATGAGTAGTGGCCGTTGTGCGCGTAAGTATCCGACAGCACGATATGCGTGAGGGCGCGATAGCGGTTCGCCGTCATGCCTGAGCCGTCATACCAGCTGCTCGGCCACATGGAGGCGTCGAATCCCGGACCGCCATATCCGAACCACAACCCGGCCAGGAGCGCAGCGTCGGTTATCTCCTCGACTCGGTAGGTGCCGGCGGCTGGCGTGTCGCTTGAGGGATCGCCGCAATAGGCTTCGTTGCCGAAGACCGAGAAGCATGTGGTCGTCCATCCGGCGTAAGGGATCTTGCCCCCGACCGAGAGGTACGCATAGGCGGATGCGTATGCTTTCTCAGGCATGGCTAGCACGCCAAAAGGCACAAGCCCTAGGACGAGCGAGATGATGAGAATGGCTTTCAAGATGTGAGACGGAGTGTTGGCTGCCTGCATCGAGGCAAGAACATTCCGCCTCATAGGCTACCTCCTTCCTGGTCATGGCGGCTCTTGCCAAAGAGCCCGTCGTAATTGACCTTGTCGAATCCGTCGTGCCCGGTACGTCCGAAGAACTCAGGGTTGTCAGGCGTCTTGAACCAGCTTTCTGTATTGGCGTGCATCTCAGTCAGGTACGCCTTGAGCTGGGCGATGAAATCGCTCGATGCGGATCGGATGCACCACGTCCATGAGGCGATCTCGCTCGGTGCCATGTCCTTGAGTGCGTCCTTGACCTTGGGCGTGTCCCAGGGCTGGCCTTCCAGGCACATGAGCTTCATGTTGGACGTGTAGAAGCGCCTGTGGGCGTTTGATGCCGGGGTGTCCGCATGGGTTGTGAACAGGCGGCCGCAGTCGTAGATCGCCCATGCTGCATCGTCTGCGAACGCTTCCGCTCCTGCGAACGTGCAGAACGTCACGCCCTTGTATTCGAACGATTCAGCTGCAGTCTCTGCGTTGAATCCGGCTTTCAAGTGGTTGAAGAAGGCGTTGTCGGACAACGCGCAGACGACCTTCTTTCGCTTGTCCCTCGCAAGCCAAAGGGCGAGGGACATCGCAAGCGTCGTCGCGCCGGGATGCCCGAACAGCGATGCCGTCGAGACCACCTTGCGGCGCTTTGCATGCGTCGTTGTCTGCTTAGGTGTCTCAGGCATGATGTGGCTCCATGATGGTTCTGTGCACGGTTGGTTCTCCTCGCTTTCACGTTCTATGGGTTTAGGCGGCCTTGGTAAAGGATGCGAACTCGCGATCCTCTTCAGATGGTTCTCCCGCCCGGGCTTCTTCTGCCCTGTGCGCCCTCCTCGCCTTCGTGGACTGCGGCTGAGATACTGCTGCACATCATCTGCCGATGCAGGATTCTCTATGCGCTGCCTGACCGCTTGGAAGAGCTCGTCCGGCTGATCCGGGCGCACGATGTCGTACACCTTTGCCTCTGCAAGCGCCGCGAAGAGGGGGTCTTTGGGGCTTCGGTCGGCAGAGGCAGCGAACACGATGCGGAGCGGGTGCTTCTGCGGCAGGGCTGCCCAGTCAAGCATCTCAAGCTCGTCTGCCTCGGGATGGGCGAGCCCGGCATCGTCCACGACCGCCACGTTGACCGCCTTGCGGGACATCTCCCGCAGCGTGTCCTTGAGCCGGCGCTCCGGGTCGCACTCGATGATCGTCCCCCGCGGCAGCACCTCCTTGTAGAGTGCTGCCCGATCCTTGCTCGTGATGAGGCCTGTACGCATTGCGCTCATACACCTACCTTTCTCATAGATGGACTGTGTCGCCGGAAGGCGTCACTAACACGAAGCTAGGGGGTATATGAGCGGCGAGAAGCGCCACGGGTCCCGTATTGCTCCTTGTGCTTCGCAGGTATTGACGCCGTGCTTTTGGTTAGAGCTGCGTCATGGACATCCCGAACCTGTCGGATGCGGAATCATAGTCCGCCTTGATGGCGTAGCCGTTCTTCTGGGCGTCGTAGATGAGCACCTCAAGCGTTGTGGTGCCACTGCTCGTGGATACGCTCTCAGGGTAGACGCTGCAGAGGGCGCTAGAGGTCTGGATGCCCTTCGTTGCTGCGTACTCGCTCACGATCCTTGAGAGCGATTCGGCTGCGGCTTTCGGCATGAGAGCGGACAGGGCGCTCACATCGTCAACGGGGATGTTGTTCGAAGCATTGCGCACGTTGGGCTGATCCTGCTCGTCTTGCTCTGCGACTGAGGCGGCTATCTCTTCGCGCGCTTCGGCGGGCTTGTTAGCGAACGAGGGTCTGAGCACCTCTTGGTAGGTGATCTCTTTGCTCTGAGGGTCGAAGGTGACCTTGTAGCAGGCATCATCGAGCGGCGTGCGGGCGTATGCGCTCCAGACGCCATCAACGCACACGATCTCCTCTGAATGGAGGTACACGTACGCACCATCCTCCAAGCCTTCGCTATCAAGCAGCCATGCATAGAACTCCTCTTGGAAGCGCTGCATCGTGTCATCTGACATGAAGGTCCAGTTCTCCGTACCGAAGAACAGGCTCTGGTGCGTCTGTGCTTCGCTTTGCTGTGGGGCGGTCTCCGGCTCTATCTGCGGCTCCTCTTCTGTGGAGCACGAGGTAACGAGCCCGTACGAGAGCAGTGCCGCCGCCAGGGCGAAGGTGCCGATGGCGATGGCTGCCTGATGGCCTCTACCCTTGGATGACGCGCTACCTTTGCCTTCGCTTCGCTTCATTCGCAAGTCCTTTCCTAACGGGCGATGGTGGCTCGGATGATGGCTGCTGAGCAGGAGGCAAGGCCGCCGACCTGTGTCGTGGATGCGCCGTCGAAAGAGCCGACCTTTGATGCGGATACGATCTGCTGCTTCCATTCGGGATGGCAGCTGGGCGTGCCGGGGTTGGCATGCCCTGAGCCATACCAGGAGGTCTTGTCCACCACGAACTCGACGACCGAGAGACCGTTTGGCGGGGTCGTGTGCCCGAACCTGGTCCAGTTAGCATCGCTCTCGCTCTTGATGTCGCCGATGACGCATGCGAGAATCGTGCCGTCCTGCAGGTAGAAGTCGATGTAGTCGCCGACGCCCCCGAAGGTGGTGGTGCATGCGATCACATAGCGACCGTTGATGATGCCGAAGCCCTCATCGTCGAAGTTCATGCCAGCCGCTTCGCGCAGCTTGTACTGGTTGGAGCTCGGGGAGGTGATGGTCTGCCAACCCATGTAGGTGTAGCAGTTGGTCCTTCCGCCGTAGTCGATGGCGATGTCGCCGCATGTCGGGTCATCGACATGGCTTGCGCCAGCGGCTGTGGCCGGGTAGGCAGGATGGATGTAGTAGCTGGCCAGGCCAGCGTGCGCGTAGGAGTTCTTGGAGATGCTGTTGCCTGAGTTGCCCTCTATGGTGTAGACACGCCCTTCGTCGCCCACGCGCTCCACGATGCCGATGTGCGACTCGATGATGCTGTCGGGATCGAGACTGCGCTGCCACACGATGAAGTCACCTGGGACCGGGCTGTAGGCGTCCCCGTCGAACACGGCACCCATGTCGGGGTGGCTTCGGTAGTAATCGAGGAAGCCGAGAACGGCACCATTCTTGGGAACGATGCCGGATTCGATGAACCCGCACTCGTTCGCGCACCATGAGACGAACGTAGCGCACCAAGGAGCGCCATCGGCAGCTCCGCCGTTGATCCAGGCGCGGTACTTGTCGCCGCCGTGGATGTCAGCAGCCACGTAATCATCGTATTCGCTCTTGGCGACCTCGACTATAGCCGTACCGCTTCCCCCTGCAGCAGATGAGGACACACCGAGCATCACCGGCACGGCGACCGAGATGAGCATGGGGATACTCAATGCGAAGATGGCGGCTATCTTGATGAGGCGCATCATCGGGCACTACTTGCCGCCGCCCGCTCCGAAGAGCTCCAGCTCCCACTCGGGGATGACGGTGTTCACCCAGGTCTTCTCCGTCGCGCCAGCGCAGACCACGAACCGGGCTCGCTGGGCACGCATGAGACCGCGCTCCACCTCCTTGGAGAAGCCCTCGGTCTTCACCACGGATTCCAGGTTGTCGCCGCGTGCGCCGCCATAGAAGCGATAGGTGGAGTTGAGGATGATGGCCTCGCCGATGTCCTTCACGCCCTCCGCCCTGAAATCGACGATCTGAGGCGTGGAGCCGAAGAACCCAGCTCCGTACTTGCGGGCTCGCTGGACGATGTTCTTCACCATCATCGCAGCATCCACGCTCTTGCGGTTGACGATGGTGTGGAGCTCGTCGGCGATGAGCCTGACGTAGTGTCCCGTCCAGCGCTCTGAGCGAATCTGCGACCAGCACCAAGACAGGATGTTGTAGTACTCGGCTCTCATCATGGCCTCGTCAGCGGAGATACCCTCGGTGTTAATGAGCACGATGTCATCGGAGGCGTCGATCACCTTGCGCGAGTTGTAGCGGTGCGCGTCATAGCCGACTGCGGCCTTTCTGATGCGTTGTGCCACGCGATCGTACGAGGGGTTCTGCGGGTTCTCCTTGGCCAGTTCGTTCAAGACGTTGTAGAGGTCCTCCATGACGGGATAGCTGAGGTCTGTTGCCTCGTACTCGCCGAAGGTCATCTCGGGGGTGATGCCATAGGCGCCGTAGGTCCTCTCCAGCGCCTCCTCCAATGCCGGCATGTCGTCTATGTCCGGCGAGAAGGCGATCTTGATGTAGGAGGAGACGAACGGAATGGTGGCGGCGAGCACGCGCTCTTGGGACGTTGAGCTCTGCGTGTCCTCATCCGCGTCATCGGCAGCGCCGTCATCGCCTGATCCGATGTTGCGCGGCGCGAACACAGGGATGCCCGATTCGCTCTCAGAGCCGATCTTCACCACCTTGCAGCCCAGGGAGCGCACGAACGATTCGGCTTCGCCCTCTGGGTCTATCCAGAGGATCTTGGCCCCCTTGACCGCCCACTCGTGCAGTGCGATATGCTTGAGCTCTGCGGACTTGCCGGAGCCCGAATCGCCTACGAAGATGCCGTTGGAGTTCTTCCTGGTGGCGGTGTGCGTCATCGTGTCGATGCGCACGGCACCGCCGTCATCATCCACCCCTATGCCTATGCCGCGGGCATCAGCCAGCCCCGTGCTCTTGAAGGGCATCATCCAGGCCAAAGTCGATGCCGGCATGGGGCGTGCTGTCTGCTCGAAGGTGACGGGGTCATCTGTCAGCATGGGGGACGCGGCGAAGAACATCTTGTCCTGGTTCGCGATGAGGGTCTTGATGCCGTTTCCGTAGGGAGCGAGCATCCGCCTGAGGTAGTCCTCCGAATCCGCCAACTCGTCGTATTCCCGGGCGCGAAGCGCGATGTATATGGACGACTCGAACATCCTCACGTTGTCTCGCGCGATCATATGGGCGATGCGCACCGCATGCTCTTCGGCCTGCTTGTCGTCGATGGTCTCCGAGAGCGATTTGCGCACGGACACGATCTGGGCGTCCGCCTCGGATGCGGCCTTGTCCACGAGCTCCTGCATGGCTGCCTTGCTTGCGGGCTCGCACGTGATGACGACCGGGGCCTGCAGCCCTGCGCATCCGATGAACGCGCTTCCCCAGTCAAGAGGTTGCTCTGCGGCGTAGTCGCTCATGGCGAACATCTTGAAGAAGGTGTCATCGGTGAGACCATGGGTGTTTGCGAACTCGAGCCGTGAAGGTGCGATCGCATTGATGAGGGGCTTGTTCGCCTGGCCCTTGTGGTTGCCGAGGATCTTCTTCGCCATTACGCCACCTCATCCCATTGACTCGGCAAGACGATTGAATCGGTTGACGCTCCCTTGAGGATGTCGGTGGGCGTCAGCCACTCGGAGAGCAGCGCGACCACATCGGGCGTGTCCAGGCGCTCTGCGCGGACCTTCGTCCTGTCCTCGGAGATGCGGCAGAAGCCATAAACCTGACGCTCTGCCTCCTCTATGGGGGTCTTGGCGTCGAACATGAACGCGATGACGTTGGTGACGCTCAGGTGCTCCGCACGGGCCGCCTCGGTGAGAGCTTGCGGCAGGATGTGGCGCTCGATGAGGTCCAAGCGCTTGAAGGCGGCCTTGTCCAGCACCTCGCCGTGGGCTCCCAAGGCACGGGAGCGGGCATCGTCGAGAGCCTTCTCGATCTCGATGAGGCTCTCTTGCGACTCGACTGAGCGCACGTACTTGATGATGGCGAAGGAACAGGTGATGGATGAGATGAGGAAGGCGACATCGTGCGCCTCCTGGCGCATCTGCTCAGCGGAGTAGATGGAATAGTTCTTGCCGGGATAATCCACGAAGATGCGATAGCTCCCATCCTTGAGATAGAGCACGCCTTCGCTGATGTCTGCGAGCGGCAGGCGGTCTTGGACCGATTGCCGCGTCTCCAGGGCTTGCTTGCGCTTCCTCTTCGAATCTCTGATAGAGCGCTTGAGCGGTAGGGTGAACATCATTGTCCTCTCAGATAGGCTTTGGGTGTTGAGTCGAAGACGCGCTGGGAGCTCATGAAGCCGAGATACCTGCTGCCCTCGCGCAAAAGCGTCGTGTTATGCGAGACCTCGACGCTCAGCAGCACGGTGATGACGAGCGGGATGCCAAGGCAGAACATCCAACGCGGGATGTCAGGGAACACCGGGATCACGCGCAGCTCGCTCTTGGGGATGAGCTCGATGAGCTCATCGCGGTCCATCTGCGCGCCTATCCCCAGGTAACGTGCATTCGCGACGAGCGAGCGTTCGTCTGCGGTGAGGTCTATGGCCTCGATGCTGTCGGTCCCGGCCGCATCCATCATGGACTCGGCTTTCTGGAGGGTGCTCTGATACAGGCTGTACTTGCCGTATTGCTCTTGCAGTTCGGAGGCATTGAGCGCGACATCGGCCTCTTGCCTGAGCGTGCCCAGCGACAGTGCGAGCATAGCCCCGATGACGAGCGCTCCCGCCACCCGCATCCACTCCTTGAGGCCGAGCCCCAAGAGCATGCGGCGCTTGCGCATCGGCTTGAAGACCGGCATAGTCAACTGATCGCCCATGCTCACAGCCCCACATCCTCAGAAAGCTCCACAACGCCCATCTCCATCGCCAAGGGCAGAAGAGACTCAAGGGAGCTCTCGTCTTGGACAGCAGAATCCTTGAGGCGAGCCGCCGCCTCTGATTCGAGCGCGCCCTCGTAGCCGATGAAGCGAACGCCTTTGATGGCCTTCGCATCGAACAGGTGGATCTCGTTGGGAAAGGGCTCGCCGGAGATGTCGCTGATGATGCCGATGGGCCAGACCACGCCAGCGTAGTCATAGACATGCTCGTCTTGGATGTAGACCGGTCTGCGGGCGATGATGAGGCGTGCGATCTCGGGCTCGCGGCCGTCATCGAGGACCACAACTGAACCTAGGGGCAGCACCTCGCTCTCAAGGTCGAACTCCACGAAGCCCGTATCGTCAGTTGACGAGCCCGTGCTGCAACCTGTGAGCGCGAGCGCAGCGCCCGCTGCTGCGACCGCCCCGAGGGCGAGCGCATCCCTGCGCGTGATTGCGCGTTTCTCTTCCATGCCTTTCCTTTCGTCAGCTGATGGCGCGTATGAGCTGGCTTCCGTCAGAAGCCTTGACTGCCTGGAACTTCACGCCGCTCTTGTAGCGGAGGTAGTCGGTTGCCGAGAGAAGCTTGCGGGCTATCTCGTCGTCTTGGATGGGAACCACGCCGACTGACCCGTTGGCTGTGGCCGCAACGCCCTTGATCGCTTGGGCCATCTTCCCGCGTGCCTCCTCCTTTGATGCGCGAGCTGCCTCCTTCTGGATGAGCTTCATAGCCTTGTCTGCCGCTTTGCCCAGATCCGACCTCTCGCCTTGGATGGGCTCAAGACCGGTGGATTTCGTAGGTGCGAAGGGGTTCGCGCCCGAGCCCGTCTTGGACGCAGCATCTTGGATCTGCTTCTCGCCGCCCGTTCCTTTGGCGAGCTTGGAGATGGATGCGCCGCCTGCGGCAATGAGCCCACCGGCGAAGATGTACCCGACCACGTGCGATGCGCGGCTCAGAAAGCCGCTGGGTGCTGAGGCATCCTCTCCTTTCCTGAGGAAGTGTCGGGCTGCTGCCACGGCGACGGCTACGAGCGCTGCCGCTGCGAAGATGCCTATGAGTGCGAAAGTAATCGGCTCGATCTGTGCTGCTGTTGAGTTGCCCATGAGCGTGCCTACTTTTTCGCCACTATGCCAGCGAGCTTGGACGCGCCGCCGCGTGCCGCGATGCCGGCGAGCATGGCCCCTGTGCCAGAGGATGCGCTGCTGAAGGTGTAGCGGTCGATGAGGCGCGAGACGCCGATGGACGCACCGAAGATGGCGATCACGAAGAACACCGACACAAAGGTCTGCGGGACGAGCGTGAGCGAGTAGACATCCCCTGCCGATGCTGCAAGGTTCGACAGCCACGACAGGCCGATGATGCAGAGAACGTACTGGACCCATTGGGTGACGCACATCCCGAAGAGGTTCTTGAGTAGATCCCAGTACTGGGAGGAATCGTTCGTGGTTCCCGCGAGGATGGATACCCACGGGGCGATGAGCGATACGATGCCCATCTCGATCTGGCGCTTCGCGAACTGGTACATCACGATCACGCACATGATGAGGGCCACGAGCAGCAGGATGGAGCTGATGAGCATCTGGATCACAGCTACAGGGTTCGTGACGCCCAGGAGGTTCTCATAGTTGTTGGTGGTGAGGTTGTCGAGGACGCCTTGCGCTCCGATGCCGCCCTTGATGTCCGCGAGCATGGTGTCGCCCAGGCTGATGACGGCGGCGCAGAGGGTTGGCATGAGCGCGACCAAGATGATGGCGGTCACGGACTTGTAGATGTACTCGGCAAGGGAGAACTCACGGTCAGGGGATCCAAGCATCATCTCCTTGATGCCGACGCCGACGCGCAAGGCGACCACGGCGGCGATGGAGATGCCCTGTCCCCACAAGACGATGGTGGAGACAATGGGGATGGATAGGAAGTTCACGCTCGCATCGAAGAAGCCTGACACCATCGGCACCAGCGCGAACTCGATGATCCCGCCGGTGAAGAAGCCGAGGATGATGCCCGCCGCAATGACAACGAGTGTTGCGATGGCTACAGTCATGGACGTGTCTCTTCCCGGCTAGATCGTGAGGAAGCTCTGGCCGAGGTTGGTCGCTGTGCCTGCGAGGGTGATCACGCCATTGATGATGGCAGGCAGGAAGGCGAGCACGAGGCACACAGCAAGGACGTAGACGCAGTTCTTCATCTTCTCTCGGCGCTCAGGGGTGTCCTGCGTGAACGCGAGGCCGAAGCCTTCCTTTGCCAAGATCACAAGAGCCGCTGCGGCAACCAGGCCGAGGATTCCGTAGCCGATGGTCAGCAGGATGTTGTCACGGACCATGTCCATGATGTTGTTGAATACCGATGCGAAGTCCATGCCTTGAAGCTCCCGCCTTTCGTATGGTTTCGAAATTGGCGGGCCGCGCGTCCCGGCCTCCGTCTACCGGGCGTGCGGCCCATGGGAGATTCTGCTCGCGTCCGAAGGCGGCTCATGCTTCGCGGGGCTTCGCTGCATGGATGGCATGGCGATGTATATACGTGGCGTCAGTCTTGCCGTGAGACTACCAACCGGCCCATTCCGCATCGTCTGGCCCTATGCCTCCGACGCTAGTGCAAGCATCCTTGCATTGCGGGGTTTTCGCCGATCCGCGGGCATTCGTTGGCTTGCGAGGTTCTGGCCTCTGTCTGGGCTGAGAGCCGACCTTCGGGGATTGGTGCTCCAGTGGTGCACCAATCCCCTTTGCGGGTTGCGATGGCTCCTGGCTTTTCACCGCATAGCGGGCAAGGTAGATGTAGCCGAGCTCGCGCATGTAGGAGGCGCGGCAGACTTTGAGCATGTTGGCAGTGTAGTCCCTCTTGCGCTTGAGCTCGGGGTACCAGGGCTTCGGCAAGGGGATGGCATTGGGCTTGCCACCGCAAAGGGCCCTCTGCTGCATCTCCTGGTTGTGCTCCTTGTCGCCGAGTCCGCAGATGCGTTCCGTTGGCATCTTGGACAGGTCTGGCAGGGGCATGAGGTACTTGATGCCGTCCTTGATGACGATGTTGCCCATATCGGGCGTCCATGCTGCCAGCTCGTCTGCGGTGAGCAGCTGGCGCTTCACGGTGCGAACCGAATCGGAGCCTTGGGGCTTGAACGGCGAGAGGCGAGCACCTGACCTTGACTGCCCTTCCGATGTGGTCGTGTAGGTGCCGAGCATCGTCTCGATATGCTTGCCGGTCCGCTCTATCTCATCGGTCTTGATGAAGCACTGCACGCCGCAGTTGCCCACCATGTCAGTGGCGGGGCGCTCTCCATAGCGGTCCTGCATTTTGGCGAAGTTCTGCAAGACGAGCACCCAGCGAATGCCGAGGCCCGTTCCGAAGCCGAGCTTTCCCGCCAGGTCAGGGATGGGCGTGAGGTTGCCTATCTCCTCGCCGATGATGGTCACGTTCTGCGGGAGGCGTCCGCCGTAATCGGTTGCGAGGTCAGAGAGCGCCGAGTAGGTCTGCTGGATGTAGAGGTTCGCGAACCCTGCATAGGCAGGACGGTCCTGGGGGACGATGAGGAATGTGATGGAGCGCTCCTTGCCGAGATTCTCCAAAGGAGTCGTCGTGGTCTGCGTGATGCGCATGACCGAAGGGTCGCGGTAGAGCTGCAGCGGCCCTTGCGCGGTCGATGAGAACTGAGCGGTCTCCTTCGCAGTGCCGCCACGCCCCGCTGCCCATGCCTCGACGGCTGGATGGTCTGCCGGGAGCTTCTCCAGCATCGCTTCGTAAGGGACGAACGTGCGCTTGTCATTCTGCGGGAGCGGCTGGGCATCCGCGTACATGGCCAGCACACGAGAGACCGTTGCGAGGGTCTTCTGCTCATCGGGACAGAAGGGGCTCGATGCCACGTAATGGATGGCGGAGCGGATCTGCGCACGTGCGCCGTCATTGAAGTACTTCGCCTGTCCCTCATCGGGCGTGGTGGGAAAGAGCATTTCGACGAGGTCCTGCACGCGCTGGGACACCTTCGCCGTGAGCTCAAGGCTGCGGGAGCTATCCTTCTCCTTGCGGATCATGTTCCAAAGCTCAACGACCTCGCCCATGGGATTGCGGCAATCGGAATGCTCCGTGTACCTGAGGTCTATGCGGTTCACCTTGACGCCGCGTCGGCGAAGCTCCTCTGAGCAGAGGCCGTAGAGCTCGCCTTTCGGATCGAGCACGAGCGCGGATTCCTTCTCGCCGCGCATGAGGACCTCTATCGTCGGGATGAGGATGCGCCGGCTCTTGCCAGCGCGGGTGGAGCCAAAGATGGCCACGTGTATGTCGCCATCGGTCACGAAGTACCTGCCCTTGGGCTCTGGCGGCATCGGGATGCGAGCGGATCTCCTTGCTAGGTCTTCCCAGAGGACGTGCCACGGGCTCCTGTCCAGCCAGTACCCGAGCACGATTCCGGACTGCTCCATGTCCATGTCCGTCGACTCCACGCATTTCCAGGCTTTGGCGATCTCCTTGGGGTCTTCGATGAGGCGTGCCGAGCCATGCTCGGTGGTATCGGCTGCTTTGGGCAGCTTGTCCAGGATGGATGGCGCATGGGTAAGGCGTTTGTGCATCCTCTTCACCGCGATGACCGGCAACGCGAAGGATGCGACTCCTATGGCGAGCGCAAGGAGGCTCACCCCGTAGCTACCCGCAAGGGCGGCAAAGGCACTCAGCCCGAACGGGAAGCAACGCTCAAAGTAGGTCGAGAGGAACGAGAGAGGCGATAGCGCGGCACCTGCGAGGTCAGTCGGGAACGCCAGGAAGCCGAACACGTAGATCGCAGGAAAGGCGACGAGCGCCCAGGCGCTGAGCGCGAGGATGAGCGAGACCGCGTAGGCCCATGCCGATGCTCGGTCGCTCAGAGGCTTATCCAAGAGCATCGGCAAGCGCGTTCGACGAAGCCGATGCAATCTGGGCATCGCCTGCGGCACCGAGGAGTCCGTTCACGATGTCAGGCAAAAAGCCGAACGCGAAGGCCACGATCGCGATCACTATGACCGCTGCGATCTTCGCGCCACGCTGCATGCTGGAGCAGAACACGACGCCGATGAGGGCAACCAGGATGGCTATCACGATGAGCTTGGGCGCGATGCCGTAGAGCCCATCGGTCACGGTGCCGAGGATAGATCCCACGATCCCGAACATTTCATTGAGGGTGTCATTGACTGCCATGTGCATCTCCTAAGGGCGGTGTTTCCTTGACGAATGTAGTGAGCTGGATTGCTCCCGCTCTTGGTGCCATGCGGATTGCGGTCTGCTCGGTGCCAAGGTCAATACAGGGTTGATGGAGTCTTGCAGTGAGACTGAGCGCAGCCCATATATACCTGCGGATGGGAAGGGTTGCCCATGCGCTTGCCAACCTGAGAGGCCAGGAGCTTCTGGGATAGCTTCGGCGATGCATCCGCTATTCGTGCCGTCAGGAGCACGAAGCGACCATCAGCACTTTGACATCTCGAATCGACCTATGCAGCAAGGACGCTGCACGAGACCGAAGTGCGCAACAGACAAGGAGATAGCACATGAGCATCAATCGAGTAGTCCTGAGCGGCAATCTGACCCGCGACCCGGAGCTTCGCACCACGGCAAGCGGTGTGGCCGTGCTTTCGTTCAGCATCGCTGTGAACGATAAGCGCAAGAACAGCCAGACCGGCGAGTACGAAGACCACGCCAACTTCGTCGACTGCACGATCTTCGGCAATCGCGCGAGTGGCCTTGCTCCCCATCTTTCGAAGGGTTCCAAGGTTGCCGTGGACGGCAAGCTCCGCTGGTCTCAGTGGGAGCGCGACGGACAGAAGCGCAGCAAGCTGGAAGTCATTGTGGAGAACATCGATCTCTGCTCTGGCAAGAAGGGTGATGGATCCGAATCTGGCCTCACCGTCGACCCTGGCGTCGATGTGGCGCTCTACGACGAGGACATTCCCTTCTAGCGAGCCCTCTTCAGTGATGGCTTTGGGTCGATGATTCGAAGTCAGGTCGCAGATCGGGTGCACAACGCACCCGATCTTTTTATGTTCGAATCAGGCGAAGCGCGGGTCTTGAGGAGAGATGATGCTCTCATGGCCCAGCTCGTGCCGGTGCAGCATCTCCACCGCATCCCGCAGCACTTGCGTTGCGGTGGTCTCAAGCGTCCTTCTACCAGCGTGCAGCTCTCTTGAGCTTTCAAGTTGCTCTATGCGCTCAAGGGTCGCTTCATCCATCCGATACGATTTCGTGGTCATCATGATCCGGTCATCCTTCCGTTTTGTGTATGAGGATACGACCGCAGGGCTTCGTCCTTTCAAGCTGGCTGACAAAGCCGCACCATGCATTCCCATATGTATAGACAGGCACGATCATAGATGCCCGAACGTCTCTCTGCACCTCTGCGATGTCCGCGCGCTTTGCGAGGATGATCAGGCATTCGCGCTCCGCTCGAATACGGGTGAAGAGCAAGCACCTTGAAAACGCAGCTACATTCTGACCGATAGGCATCCCCAGGGATGCCTGCCGGCACCCCTGTTGACATAGAGAGTCCATATAGGAAAGGAAGATGAAATGGCAAAGACAGCAACAGGGGTTCTGGACAAGCCCAAGACTAGCACCGCGACAAAGAGAGCAGCAACGAAATCCACAACAGCGAGACGCAACGCGCGACGTCGCGATGCTGCTGAGACCAATGCGGCCTCTGCGAAGAGTGATACTGTCCCAAAGAAGACAACGCACCACTCGAAGGAACTAAGCGCTCGTGGCGAAGAAGCAGCGGCACGATTCCTCGCGCATCGAGGGTACGATATCCTTGAACGCAATTGGACCTGTTACGCCGGTGAGGTGGACATCATCGCCACAGACGAAGACTGCATAGCCTTCGTCGAGGTACAGACGCGCAGGGACACCAGCAGAGGATTTCCGAGCAATACGTTCACGGAGTCCAAGCGCAAGCGGTATGAGAAGATCGCGATTGCGTATCTTGAAAAGACTCAGCTTCGTGATCTCGCTATTCGCTTCGATATCATCTCTATTGTCGTCATCGGTTCTGACAGAGCTATGATTCGTCACCAGATCAACGCACTCAGAGGAGATGCTGCCAAGTAGCTGCGATTCACGGTCGCTGAATAGGGAGGATCTTCCTCCCTATTCTTTTTTCTTCACTTCATCGACCTGGATGCTGTTCGCTTTCCCACAATTCTGCAATCGCTTCCTATCCAGCTCAGTCATATAGGTTCCAGCGATAAGTCGTGATGGACAGATATTTCTGAAGATGTGCTGGTCGCCTTTCTCGGAATTCTGTGGCGTGAGCTGCAATCGCCATTCTTCCTCTTTTACAAAAGGATCGATCTGTTTGTAGAAAACGCATTTAATGAGATTGATTGTCTTCATGCCCTCGAAGATGTCTTCTCGCATCACTGAACCGGCGGTTGGCTCGATGATTTGCGAAACAGGAAGCAAAAATGTGTCTGGTAGTTGGCTTGCGTAGATGACAGGCAATATCAATGGGCGCTGATTGTTATCAAGGTCAATATCAAATAGCTGGGATACCTTGTACTCAATGACATACCCAGAACCATTGCCACCGTAGTTCTCCCACATATAGCTTGAGTTGGGATTTCCGCATAAGCACGCTATCTGTAGTTGCTCGCGCAAACTATTGCTGTATTGCTGCGGGTTAATGGCCTCTTTTATCTGCCGTGTCATTTTGTCTAATTGTTCTCGCTGTGTATTGCTCGGAAGATCAAAGAACTCATCTGTGAAGACATTGAATCTCTTCGCTGTTTCGCTTTCCGGATGCACTCCTGCATTCTTCATGATCTCAAGCATTGCAGCACGAGTTTCTGATGTTTGGCTTACGATGCGATCAGCCATTCTCTCCATTTCACCCGTATCATGTATTGCTGCATCATGGATATCTGGAAACTCAGATGCGGCAGTAAGCGTGATTTGACTGCTTTCGATATCGGAAAACGAATGTTCCCGTCCGCATTCTCTATACCTATAAAGGTGCATTGGTGTGAATACCTGTGAAAAGTTATTGAGCGTGAAGTTCACATCGCAAGAAGGTGTCGGATAAGACAATTCCTCGATAACGTTCTGCAAGTACTGTCGAACCACCCAAAATGAATTATCGAATTGCATAGCAAAATTCCTTTCTCGTAAAAGAATACCTAGTCTCATAAAAGGTTGAGAGTCAGAGAAAGGATTTCCGAAAACACAATTTGTTCGATTGCCGAGTTTGCGTCGGAGGGGTACTATAGATTATCCAACACGAACATATGTTCCCTTTATGAGAGATCGGAGGCAAGATGCAAAGAGTTGTCATGCACATCGACATGAATGCGTTCTACGCCTCCGTCGCGCAGCACCTCGATCCAGGGCTTCGAGGGAAGCCCATCGCCGTCGCGGGCGATCCGAAGAAGCGCAATGGCATCATCTTGGCTAAGTCGCGCCAAGCGAAGGCTGCCGGCGTCAAGACGGGGCTTGCCATCTGGGAAGCGAAGAAGGTGTGCCCCAACATCATCATCGTGCCGCCGGACTACGCTGCCTACAAGCGCTACTCCCGCTTGGCGCGGATGATCTACTACGACTACACCGATCTGGTGGAGCCCTTCGGGCTGGACGAGGCATGGATCGACGTCACAGGATCGCTGCCCCTATTCGGTGGGGACGAGATGCACGTCGCCCAGGAGATCTCCGAGCGCGTCAAGTCAGAGCTCGGACTGACGGTGAGCGTGGGCGTGAGCTGGAACAAGGTCTTCGCCAAGCTGGGAAGCGACATGGATCCCGGCGACGGCATCATCGCCATCACGCCTGAGAACTACAAGGAGGTGGCATGGAGCCGCCCGGTTCGAGACATGATTTACGTGGGTAGCGCAACGGAGAAGAAGCTCATCTCGGCGGGCTACAAGACGATAGGCGACCTAGCGCATGCGGGAGACTATTTCCTGAAGAGGCGCTTCGGAAAAATCGGGTTCATGCTATGCCTGTTCGCCCAGGGCAAAGACGTAAGCCCTGTGCGCGTCATGGACTACGAGCGGGCGGATGTGGAGTATGACATCAAGGGCATAGGCAACGGCCTCACCGCACCCCACGACCTCGTGAGCGAGCCGGACGCCAAGGCGCTCATCTGGCTGCTGTCTGAATCCGTATCGCAGAGGCTTCGCGAGTCATGCTACCGATGCAGGACGATATCTATCGGGGTCAGGCGTGCCGGTGACCTTTCGGGGTACACGCGGCAGCGCACTCTCAAGACCCCGACATGTCTCACCAAAGAGATCGCCAACACAGCGATGGCGCTGCTCCTGGAGAACCAGCCTCTTGACGAGGATCGCGCGATACGCGCCCTCCATGTGCGCACGACGAACTTGGTTTCCATGAAGGAGCCCTTTCAGCATGACCTCTTCGGCAACGCCGATCGCATAGCGCTCATGGAGCGCCTGGATCTCACCATAGACGCCTTGAGGCGTCGCTTCGGGAACGCATGCGTGAGGCGCGGGATGGAGCTCACCGACGAGGCCATGTCCGGGCTCGACATCAAGCGCGACAACACCGTGCATCCGATCGGATTCCTCAGGTGATGCTTCATGCAAGGCATAACCGAGAGGAAGAAGAGATACGTCGCTGTCACAACGAGGGTTGATGAAGATGGCACCATTCACCCGACATCTTTGCTTTGGTGGAACGGAAAGACCTATGCATTCGACGAAGTAAGCAAGCCGCGTCGTCAATCAGCAAAGCGGGTGGGCGGCGATGGCCTCTGCTACACCGTGCGCATCGGAAAGGTGATCACGAACCTTTATTATGAGGCCCCGCGCTGGTTCGTTGAAGAGAAGGTCTACGAGGAGGATTAGAAGAGCTGCTGCTGGGCTGGCCGCTCTGCAGCCTCAAGCTCGTCTACGGGAGCAGCCTCGAGCACGGTTCGGCTCCTGTCCGCCAACGTCTCGAAATCGCCCTCCAGCCAAAGCGGGATGTCCTGCCTCTCCAGAACTATCGGCATCCTGTCGTGAATGGGCGACACCCATCGGTTGGGCTCTGTGGTCACCACCGAGAAGGCATTCTCGTTCCTCACTGCAGCCAGGAATGTCGGATGATTCCCCGGCGTCTCGAAGAAGTACTGCCGCTTGATTTCCTTACCGGTGCGCGAGCTGCGGATAGTCTCTGAGGCATGGGGCTCGAAGAAGCCTGCTGTGGCGACGATGCACCTTCCCTCGGCGATGGGCTTCTTCCACATGCCAGCCTTGGGGCCCAAGGCTAAGTCGATGCGCGTATTGAACACCAGCCCCTTCCGCCATTCCACCTCGAAGCCCCATTTGAGGTCCTGCGGCACGAGCAAGCCCTCGTCTGGCGTGATGATGGGAACGATGGAGCCAGGATAAGCCGATGGTCGTCTTGCTGGCCAATCGGGCTCGATGATGTAGGGCGTGTCCATCTGGATGCTCCTGATGACATCAACCACCTCGTCGTATGTCAGCATCACGAACCTACCGCACATGGCCATCCCTTCGCTTCCGCTCATTGGTGGCTCAATCATCCCAGAAGCGCTGCATGCAAGCGACTAGATGCGCTCCTTGTGTTTCAAGCGTTTACGACAATGGCCAGAGTCCCTTTCGCCATTCCTCAGGCATCGCTTCTACGATCACCTTGATGTTGTTCGACAAAGACTCTGCGAGGACCTGGAACATCGGGTACTCGCTGGATTCCTCGCGGACGTGCCAGAGCGCTTGCTGGATGCCGGTCAGGTTGAACAGGCCGGTTGTGAGCGCGTCTTGCAGCTTCAGCTCTTCTTTGTTCGTCATCGTCATGGTCATCACTCCTCGTCATGGTTGCTGTCTGATCTTGAGCTATGGGCAGATCGTTGATGTGCCCTGAGCCTGTCTTCGATCTCGTGCTGGAGCTGAAGCTCCTCGTAACGTCGTCTCTCCCAGGCCTTGTCATCCAGTTGCCCGATCAGCCTGCAGGTGGTCGTGTCCTTCGAGAAGGTCTCGTAGCGGTCGAGCAGCTCGGCGAAGTCCGGGTCATCGTTGGCAAGGGCTCGTATCTCCTCCTTGCGGGCGATGAAGGTCATGAGGTCAGTGCTCATGAGGCTCCTATAGTCGTCAAGCCCTCTTTTTGTAAGGTTCTCTATGTTTCCCGAAGGGATCCCTCAAGAGCTTGTAGACCTCTCTGGCTATGTGGCGCTTGA